>JBAVCK010000216.1:0-5869 GCA_049586635.1 Bathyarchaeia archaeon | reverse complement strand
AGATCGTCGATGAGTGCTTTCGCCTCACCTCTGCGGCTCTCTTCTCCAAACCGGCCTATTATCGAGCGACTTGCACCCAATAACGCAGGGTCTTGCATGAAGACCGAATCTGGACATGTTTCCAATGGCTGAAGTTCGATTACTTCAATGCCTGCTTCTTTCAGGATTGAGGCATATGTCCGGTGTTGTTCCTTGGCCAGCGTCATGTCGATGTCCGTTTTGTTTGGATTTGTGGAAACGCAGTCAACGTAACTGTTTGACGGGGGGCGGACGAATGCGAGTTGAAATAGCCTATCAGACCCGTTCATCGCGTTCCACGCCACCCGGCCTTTTTACACTGAGCTACTCCTGCATTCTGGGGAAGTTTGATAGATATTCGCTGCCTCTTTCTGTGTCGAGCACGTCATCTTCTATTCTGATTCCACCGATCTTCGGGCCGTAGATTCCAGGCTCGACGCTGTGTACCATTCCCGGTTTCAGAATGTCCTTTGACTCGACGTGCAATGCGGGAATTGGCTCGTGAACCCCAACTCCAATCCCATGCCCAAGCCGATGCACCAAATACTCCCCAAGCCCGTGGCGTCGAATGACCTCTATCGATATTTGGGCGATTTTCGCTGCTCTAACCTCAGGCTTTATCGATGATATGGCGGTGGCTTCCGAATCGAGAACCGCCTCAAGAAGCGACGCCTGCTTTCTGTTAGGTTTCCCGACTACGAAGGTTCTGGTCGTGTCCGAGCTATAGCCGTCAGCAACCACGTCAAGTTCCAACATTACGAGGTCACCGCGCCTCATTTTACGCCGGCTATTCCCGACGACGTACTTGTAGGCTTCCGCGGTAGATGGTCCAGATGCTACGAAGGCGCATGCCACAACCCGGTTGGCATGCTGCTTCATTATCCCCTGCGTGATGATCTCATGCTCAATCTTAGTTGATAACTCAATCTCGGATAGGCCGGGTTTCAGGCTTCGCTCAAACGTCCTCAGTCCGATGCGTGCAATTCGATTCGCCTTCTTGAGCGCCTTTACTTCTCCGCTGGTCTTTATCCCGCGTGCTTGAATCAGGAGCCCAGAAGCATCCTGCAAATCATACGCCCTGAGTTTTTCCTTTAGCACCATAAGCGTCTTCTGGCCGATCACATTCAGCTCGTACCTTAATGGCGACGAAAGTATGAGTTCCCATCCCTCCTCAACGCCAATGGCGCCGGAAGTGATTCCGATGTCCGACAATGCCTTGAGGACGTTCTCCGACCCAACGTTAACGGCATTGCCTAGATGCTCGAATGTCTCCCATTTGTACAACCTAACATCAGAGACCCATGTGCGTGGCAATGTCTCTCCCGCGGGATGTATCAGGACTGGGTCTCTTTCCAACGGGAAAACCAAGTAAGTTAGGCCCCTGCCGCACCAAGCATCCGATAGGTACGTGACATTCTCCGGTAGGCGCAAAACTAAGGCGGCAAGGCCTCGGGAGCGCATAATTTCCCGAATACGTTCAAGCTTCGCTTCATCGCGAACCAAATCCGTTACATCCAAAACGGCTCTGGTTACAGTATAGTTAAGAGGTTTCCCTAAACGGAAAGGAAAAATTCACGAGCATGGGAGAACTATGCAGGGACGCCGTTTTGGAAGAGCACAAGATCGAGATGCCCCCAGAATGGGGCGGCATTATCCCGACCCAAGTCTTCATCGACGAAGGCAAGCGACTAGTTGACGAAGCTGCGAAACGAGAGATACCGCTCCGACTTCTTGGAGGTGTGGCGATTCGCGTCCACTGTCTTGAGTTCCTGGATTTTGCACAGAAACTCATGCGACTAGGAGAAGGCCAGCAGGAGTACACCGACCTGGACTTTATGACGTACATGAAATTCCGAAAGAACAAGATGAAGGAATTCTTTGACGAGATGGGTTACGAGAAAAGGCCGGTCACGATGTCGATGGCCGCCACTCAGCGGCATATCTTCTTCCATCCAAAAGGTTGGTTTTACGTTGACGTATTCTACGACAAGTTGCTCGCGGCCAACCACCCCTTGGACTTCAGGGGACGATTGGAGTTAGATTCGCCGACCATATCGCCCGCGGACTTGTTATTTGAAAAGCTACAGATAGTATTCCCCGACGAGAAGGACGTCAAAGATCTCCTCTTACTCCTTCGGGCACATGAGATTTCAGAGGGAGAGGAAAAGAATAAGATAAACGCCAAGTTCATCGCAGCGAAACTCGCTTCAGATTGGGGTTTTTGGTACACAGCAACTACAAACCTAAGTGGCCTGCGTCAGTACGTCGGAAGCGCTCAAAATCTCAGTGACGAGGAGAAAAAGGACCTGAACTCGAAGGCAGACCAACTCCTTCAGGTTATAGAGGATGAGCCGAAAAGCACGGGCTGGAAGATGCGCGCAATCGTGGGTACCAAGAGGAAATGGTACAACCCCGTTGAAACCGCCGAAACGATTGGTGAATTCGGGATTTGGAAGCTGCGGGAAACAAAATGACCGCACCGTTTTCTTGACAAGGGTATATATTGCCGTCCTAGGGCGTTAACCGCTTCAAATCGGAAGGCGCCCGTCATGGATGACCTTTTGGAGTTCACACTCAACCGAGCACGTAACTTGGGAGCCCAATATGCGGACGCACGCTTTCAAGACCTGCGGCAGACACTCATCATCTGTGAGAATGGTTCTCTACGAAGCTACGAATCGGACCGCTCGACTGGGATAGGAATCAGGGTTCTGGCAGGAGGCTCTTGGGGACTCGCATCGTCAACCGTTCTCGATAAGACACATTTGCGGCAGATCGCGGCGGAAGCCGTCAGAATGGCGAAAGCCACTAGGAAACTGTCCACTCCCATACAACTCGCAAAAGTCAAGCCCGTAGAATCAACCGTGGAGATTCCTGTAAGAACCAACCCTGACGATGTCCCACCAGATGTGAAGATCAAGCTTCTCTTGGAGGCTAACAAAGCAGGTCTCACAGGAAGTGGCATCAAGAACTCATCTTCGCGACTAGGCTTCTTACACGACGTTAGAGTGTTCGTCTCGTCTGAGGGTACAAAGGTAAGAACCGATGTCACAACTTCCGGGTTCAGCCAGCTGAGCGTCGCGGCTGCAAACGGCTCTATGGAGCGCGTGCCCGAGCAGCGGTCCCAATGTTCGGGTTACGAGTTCATTGATGGTGGAGATTGGAATACTTTCGCCGCCGAAGTTTCACAGCTTGCTTCCAAGGTTGTTGTTGCACCTATGCCTCCGCCTGGAACCTACCCCGCGGTACTTGACCCTGAGCTCATAGGCCTCTTTCTTCACGAAGCGTTGGGGCATGCGTCCGAGGGAGACCTCGTTACCACCAAGGAATCGGTCCTAGAAGGAAGGCTTGGTTCCTCAATTGCAAACGAAACCGTTACCGTGTATGATGACGGTGGAATCGCAGGAGGGTACTTAGTTCCATTCGATGATGAAGGCGTCCCGAAGGGCAAAACAACTATCGTTGAGAAAGGCAAGCTGCAAGGTTTCCTTCTTTCGAGGGATACAGCAACCGAACTAGGGCTTGAACCAACAGGAAACGCAAGAGCCCAGAATTTCGAGCATAAACCCATAGTACGCATGACAAACGTGTACATGCAACCCCGTGAGCTTCCCTTCGACGAACTCATCAAAGGTATCGACTACGGGTTTTACATCCGAGGGAGAGGCAGCCTCGGCGGGCAGGTTGACGTTGGGGGAGGGACTTTCACGTTCCGAGCCGGCCCATCATACCTAGTCGAGAAAGGGGAGTTGAAGCACATAGTTCGAGGCGTGAACTTCGCAGGTAAGGTCCTGGAGACGCTGAAAACCATCGATGCAGTCGGCAAGGACTTTTCCATTTCAACCAGCGTGTTTGGCGGATGCGGAAAGGACGGACAGATGGCCAAGGTTGGAGATGGCGGCCCACACGTACGCCTCGGGAAGATCACCATAGGCGGAAGGACGGATTGACCGAAATTCTCTCAGCCGCCGACACCGCCGTAAGGCTCGCACTTAAGAAAGGCTTCAACGAAGCAGAAGCATTCGCAACTAGGATTGCAAGACGCGACCTCATCTTCCGCAACACGATCGAAGCAACAAAAACAAGTACGGCCGCCGGGCTCAGCGTTAGGGGCATTATCGACAGGCGAATTGGGTTTTTCTCCACATCCTCCCTCGAACGCTCGGACATTGAGAGGGCGGTCGAAGAATCCCTCCGAATCGCCAGAGCGAGCAGCGAAGACACCGAATGGAAGTCACTGCCACGGAAATATGGAAAAACTAGCGTTCAGAAAACCATGGACAAGAACGTTGAGCATGTCACAGCGAGGGGCCTTGTCGACGAAGTGCGGCTTGCGATCGATACTGTGCATAGCGTAGCTTCCGTGGATATTACGAGAGGTTTTCTCTTAACCAGCGTAATGTCGAACGCTATCGCAAATTCTCATGGTTGCAAACTGGAAAGAAAGGAAACAATCGCCGCACTGTCGCTTGCGGTGAAGGCCGGGACAGCGGACAAGAAGGGAGTTAGCAACGAAATCAGCGTATCACGGCTATGGAAAGGGCTTGAGACGAAGCAGGTGGCTCGAACAGTAGCCGAAAGGGCACTCAAAATGGTGAACGCGACCCAAGTTCCCAATGGAAAGCTGAACACTGTTTGGCGGAACGATGCATTCGCAGGGGTTGTCGACGCTATGCTAACCCGCACAATCACAGCCGACGCTATTCAGAAGAACCGGTCGCCCTGGGTTGGGAAAGTTGGCCAACCGGTAGCTAGCGAAGGGGTAACAATTGTCGACGATGGTAAAATGGAAGCTGGTAACGGGACGAGGCCATTTGACGACGACGGAATTCCGCAGAGACGAACTACGGTTATCGAGAAGGGGATTCTGCGAGGCTTCCTGTATGATAACTATACAGCAAGCAAAGAGAACCGTCTTTCTACGGGAAATGCCCACCGGGACATAGGGCTCTTCAGCTCATCACCGAACTACATGAAAACCCCAGCACCCTACCCGAACAACCTCGTGGTCGAACCTGGAGACGCCAGCCCCGGCGAAGTCATCAAGGAAACTAGGAATGGCCTGTACGTTGTGGAAACCATAGGAGAGTGGCTTTCAAACCCTATTAGCGGAGAGCTCAGCGCCACACTCACCAGCGGTTTCCTAATCGAGAACGGGGAGCTTACAAGAGCAGTCAAGGGCGTGATACTCACCTCGAACTTCTTTGATATTCTCAAGGACAAGATGGACCTCCGCGCAGGTGACCTTCACAACGTAGGGCCGGTGTATGCGCCGACCACTCAAGTCAATGACATGACGGTCGCGGGAGAATGAACACAACACCTTGCTAATGCTGACGCCAGAATTCCAAATCCCGGGTGCCCATGTGCGCGAACTAAAATAACTAAACAAACCTGCACAATGCGGAGAGAGGTCTGGGCTTGGTGGAATCGGTCAACCTGTATTGTTCAAAGTGCCGGGCTGAAACAAAGCATAACCTGAGCTGGGAGAGGAAAAAACAGATGGTCGGCAAACCATACCGAGACGCGACTTGCTCGCGTTGCGGGAACCGCAGCAAGTACTACAAAAGATGGTAAGCCGGGGGCCGGCCATTACTCGGTGTCTACTTTAGCCAAAACAAGGATTCCCACAGCGGTGGGTAACGTAGTTGAGGTCGCTGGCATACTCTTCGCTATGTACCTGATTCTGATGGCTCCCAAGGTTATTGCCCTTCCACTGAAGCTTATCCTGTACCTAGTTGCCTGGGTGTGCTTCCTCTTCTTCCCTCACTGCCTAACACACTATGTAGTAGGCAGGTTGGTAGGTGTGAAGTTTCGCTATTACTCACTCGGGAAATCTTCTGTATACAAA
>JBAVCK010000215.1:0-5561 GCA_049586635.1 Bathyarchaeia archaeon | reverse complement strand
TGTTACGAGCGGCTTTGATGTATGTGCGAGCGACTCTGCCTCCACCGGTAACGACTACAAGCTGGTATTCGCCGACCAGCTCCTTTAGCAGCTTCACGTATTCGTTAACGAGAAGCTTCCCAGGTTCACCTGGAAAGGCGAATCCGCCGAGCTTCACGACCGCTTTCAAAATTCAGACCCGTCTTCATACTATTTCCTGTGTGTTATTTGATTTCTGAAGCTCGGCGTCATTAACCAACCTATATAAAATCCCGAAGGTTACCCATGCGCGAACGTGTTTCCAATGTCGAATACGGCCATTTCGGATTCTGTGTCCCGTTTTAGGCTGAAACGGACATTGGAAATGCTGGATTCGAAGGAAGGGCGGGGCACCGAGCTCATAAGCCTCTACGTTCCGCCGGGGCGAAGGATCCACGAGGTGATGGCTAACCTGCGTGAGGAGTACGGTACGGCCTCCAACATCAAATCGCGTACAACGCGAAAGAACGTTATGGAGGCGATTGAAAGGGTGCAGCAACGCCTGAAACTGTTCAGAGAACCGCCGAAGAATGGGTTGGTTATCTTCTGCGGCGCAATTCCACATGGCGGCCCCGGGACGGAGAAGATGGAAACCTATGTTCTGGAGCCACCCGAGCCAATCAACGTTTACTTCTATCGTTGCGACGCGAAGTTTCACATTGAACCTTTAGTGGAGATGGCTACGGAGCGGGATGCTTTCGGGGTCATAGTCATTGATTCCACCGAAGCAGTTGTCGGCATGGTAAGGGGCCAAAGGATGGAGGTTCTGCGGGAATTCACCTCAGGCATACCGGGCAAGCATCGAGCGGGCGGCCAATCAGCTAGGCGTTTTGAGCGTATCCGGGAGCAGGCTATGAACGATTACTTTCGCAGGGTTGGAACACACGCCTACGAGCTGCTAGTTAAGGTTCAGGGTTTGAAAGGCCTGATCATAGGTGGCCCGGGTCCGACGAAGCAGGACTTCGTGGAAGGGGATTACTTGAACTACATGCTGAAGGAGAAGATCATGGCCACTGTTGACACGTCCTACGTTGGCGAGCAGGGCGTCGAGGAGATAATTTCCAAGAGCCAAGACGTCCTCAAAGGCGTCAGGTACCTGGAAGAAAAACGCCTCGTCCAGAAATTCCTGTATGAAATCGGCCACGAAACAGGCCTAGGGGTTTACGGGGAGACCCAGGTTAGAAAATTCCTGAACGCAGGAATAGTTGAGCTTCTCCTCGTCTCCGAGAAGATGAACATTCTGCACGTCTACACGAAATGTAAGAACTGCGCTGCCGTTGATGACTCGCTGATACCGCAAGCCAACCTAGTCAAATTCGAACAGGACCTCATGGCTAGTCCCTGCAAGAAGTGCAACGCAACAGCCCTCTACATCGAGAACACCAAAGACCTAGTTGACGAACTAATCGAGATTGCGGAGAAACAGAACGCCAACATCGCTGTTATATCGACCGAAACCAATGAGGGTGTGATGTTGAAGGATTCCTTTGGTGGAATCGCCGCAATCCTACGCTACAAAGCGTCTTAAGTGAAGCGTACCGAAGGGAAATCGCGCCTCAAACGTCGGACTTCCTTTCTGACCTTACTTGGGTCTTCGTTTCCAACCCACACCCGCGAAATCAATTCAGCTATTTCGCCCATCTGGGTCTCGCGCATGCCCCGCCGCGTTTCCTCACTCGTCCCAACCCTTATTCCTACGTCGACGATGATGTTTGCCTCCTCAAGCTTCCTAGCCAAGCGGAAGCCCTCGGCTTCGGATGGCACGTCGACTACGACCTGGTGGGATTGGGTGAACCCAAGCTCCTTTCCAAGCAGCTTGACCCCGTGTTCATCCAAGACTTTTGCGAGTGCTCTGCTGTTGCGCACTACCTGTTGCGCATAACGCTTGCCAAACCTTTTCATTTCGTTGAGGGCAACCTGAAGCGCCGCAATGCGGTTCCAATGGGCGTTGTCCACGATGGCTGGATGAACAGCACCCCGGAGTTTTTCCTCGTACGCGTTTGAGAGGATGATTCCGCCCTGTGGGCCGAAGAAACTCTTGTGTGTGGAACCAATCAGAACCCCCGCACCCTCTCGAAGCGGATCTTGGAACTGGCCACCCGCAATCAGCCCTAGCACGTGGGAGCCGTCGAAGACGACCTTTGCGCCAACCTGCTGGCAGACTCCGGCCAGAGCTCTGACAGGGTGTGGAAAGAGGATCATACTGGCTCCGAAGACTACGACGCTGGGTCGTTCCCGCTCTATAGCGGCGTTTGCTCGTTCGGCGTCGATGTTGAAGATTCGTCTATTGAAAGGAAATTCAAGAACCTGCAGCTCGTAGATTTTCGGATAACCCTCACTTGAGATGCCCGGATATCCGCCGTTGTCCTTTCCCACAACCATGATCTTGTCTCCACGCTTTGCCAACGCGGTTAGGGCGATCATGTCTGCGGAGTGGCCTGAGATGGGCCTAACATCGGCGTACTTGGCCCCGAAGACCTCTTTCGCTAGGCCCTCGGTTTCGGCCTGTATCTGGTCAGTGTACCTTGTTCCCATGTAGTAGTGCTCGTGGGACGTGTACCTATTTGCGAGGTCGCAGCTGAGCATTTGGCGTACTGCGGGGCTGGAGAAGTTCTCTGAGGGAAGTAGGTTTAGGCAGCTTTTCACTCGCCAATCTTCATGCTGGCGGAGCAACTTCTTCAGGCGGGTTGGGACGGGAACTCTTCCCATGTTGGGATGGCGTTTCAACGAAGCATCCCCACACGGTGAGATGCAGTCGCCCCGGTGATTAGACGCGTCTGCCGCGTCGACCGCCGGGCCGGCGTGTACCGTCATGGGGGACCGGTGTGACGTCCTCGATTCTGCCGATCCTGAAACCTGATCGTGCAAGCATTCTAATCGCAGCTTGCGCACCAGGGCCTGGGGTTCTCGCTTTGTGCCCACCGGGAGCCCTAACTCTGATGTGAAGGGATGTGATTCCCCTGTCCTTCGCTACCCGGGATGCTGCAGCGGCAGCTTGCATTGCAGCGTAAGGCGACCCTTGGAGACGGTCCGCCTTCACATGCTGTCCCCCTGCGCTTCGGGATATGGTTTCGGCGCCGCTGAGGTCTGTTATGTGAACTAGGGTATTGTTGAATGAGGAATAGATGTTGGCTATGCCCCAGCGTTGAGGTATCTTCTTCTCGGACAGTGGTCACACATCCACGTGAACTTTCGAAGTTGGTCAACCCAGTTCGCCATATTTAACTTTGGGGCGAATACACTGAAGGAATTCTGAGAAGTTTCGTGGTGGAGCTGGACGATAGGCGAATTAGGATTTGTAGGAAGGTTAGAGCTGAACACTGTACCGCGCCGGCAGTCCACTTAGGACCCTAGTGAACTCCTCAACGACCTTCCTCTGCTTCTCCTTAATTGAACGCTCCGAATAGAACGCACTGTGTGGCGAAACTATGATGTTGGGTAAAGCGAACAGTGGATCTGAAGGGCTTGGCGGTTCCTCCTCAAGGACGTCTAATGCGGCGCCTGCGATCCAACCCTCCTTTACTGCTCTATAGACAGCCTGCTGGTCAACAACTTTCCCACGGCAAGTGTTTACGAGGTAAGCTGTCTTCTTCATTGTGCGTAGCTGCGGTTCCCCGATCATATGGTAAGTTTCTGGGGTTAGCGGAACCTCAAGGTTCACAACGTCACTCTCCTTGAGCAGAGTCCCGAGATCTACTGCTTCAGCGCCGAAGATTTTCTCGCGCCCTAGCGGAATGTATGGGTCGCATTCTAAGACCCGCATCCCAAACGCGTGCGCTCGCAGTGCGACGACTGAGCCTATCCGCCCAAGCCCGATGATTCCAATCACACTGTCCCGCAGAGCCTTCGTGGGCCTGAGGCGGGGCCAATCCCAAATCCCACCTTTCACATCAGAATTTCCCTGGAACAGTTTCCTCATGAGCGCAAGCGCCATTGTTACGGCGTGGTCCGCTACCTCTTCTACGCAGTAGTCAGGCATGTTCGAAACGCTGATTCCACGTCTCTGTGCGGCCGCAATATCGACGTAGTCGTAGCCGGTACTGTAAAGTACGATGGCTTTGCACTTCGGCAGCTGGTCAATCGTATTTCCGTCTATGGGCAATAGGTCTACGAATACCCCGTCGGCGTCCTTTGCGATCTTAACCAGTTCATCGCCGTTGTTGCAAGCTTTCATAACCACATCAAAATGCTCAGCGAGCATGTCGCGCAATTCTTCGATGGATTCGTCCACAGAACCCATGGCTATCTTCAACCGAGAAGGACTCGTTCCTCTCACCACATGCCGCGCTCTTCTACAGAGACGCCTATCAGCGTTGTTATGACAGCAATCGCATCTGCGCCGAGGGCATGGGCAAGTCTTGCCAAAACTTCAAGCGCACGGTTCTGACAAAACCGCATACGTAATTAACTTTCCTCGGACGTAGGCTAATTGAAACATGGGCAGATGGCCTTCCCTTGAAGAATTTGCGAATCCGGCCCGCATCGCCATCAGACCTTCCGGGCATTTGCCTGATCGAAGATAATTCATTCTCTGACCCATACCCTCGTTACCTCCTTGAGAGGCTGTTGGAGGAAATTGGGAAGGGTTTCTTGGTGGCGGAGGAAGCGCCTGACAAGCTGGTCGGATATTGTGTATCGTCTATAGAAGGAAGAATGGCCCACCTGATTTCAATCGCTGTTCTGACAAAGAGTCGCAGGAAGGGCGTGGCGAGCGCGCTAGTACGGGACCTCATCGAATACTTAGAAGCACGCAGGGTCGATGAGCTCTGGCTTGAAGTGAAACAAGGGAACAAGGAGGCCATCAAACTCTACGAGAAATTCGGGTTTGCAAAGGTCATGATTTTGGAAAATTACTATTCAGACGGTTCACCAGCTCTCCGGATGCGAATGAGCTTGAGAAAACAGGTTCCGAAGGTCAATCGTAGCAAAAGGTAGTTGCCTAATGAAATCTAGATTCTACCTTCTCGATGATAATGAGATTGAGTGGGAAGGGAAACCTTGCGTTAGGTTCTGGGGCGTAGGCGAAAAGGGCAAGAGAATTTGCGTTCTTAGCAACCAAATAATGCCATACTTCTACTTTCTACCCAACGAGCAGGACAACCTCGAGACAAGTAGGCAAAGGATCCTTGAAGACAAGAAGCGTTTTCCAAAAATCCTCAGCGTCTCAATTGAAAGTAAGAAGCTCCTCGGACAAGAACGTAGGGCGTTGAAAATAACCTGCGAAGAGTCTGATGTCCGATCAAGCTACTCGGAGGAACTGCAAAAGCTCCTCGGCAAGGGCGAAGGCTTTGAGAGCGATCTCAGGCTTTCAGCCAGGTACATAACCGATCTAATGTTGACGCCATGCGGCTGGAACGAATGTGAAGTCAGTAAATTGGCACTCGACGGACCGTACGATGCCTACGTAGCAACAGAAGCTCCTCGGAGTGTTGTCGACGACTCGGTTCCCAACCTCCGGATTCTCGCATGCCACATACTGACTGCTGGAATGAAAGGGTCAGCGAAACCGGAAAGGGACCCAATACGGGCGATAGCTGCAGTAA
>JBAVCK010000214.1:0-4192 GCA_049586635.1 Bathyarchaeia archaeon | reverse complement strand
TCGCAATATACGCAAATTCCGATGTTTGAATACTCGAAGAATAGACGTTGTCGCAGGTAAGGGAACGACTCTTCCAAATGCAGGCGGAGATGTGCAAGATACTCTGCAACCCGCGGAGGCTGCAGCTTCTGCAGACGCTTCGTGACGGTGAGAAATCTGTCAGCGAATTATCTGCGGCCACGGGGTTGAGGCAAGCGAACGTTTCACAGCACCTAGCGTTGATGCGACATCACAAGGTCGTCATCGAGAGGCGTCTGGGGAACTCCGTCTTCTATCACATATCGGACGGACGGATAAACAGCGCCTGCGACCTCATCCAGGCAGTATTGCTGGACCAAGCGAGTGAGGATTCGAAGCTTCTCCGGATCGCACGAAGAGGTTAAACAGTTCTCACAGGCGTTAGATCTCGTCGGAGAGGCAGGGAGTGTCGGAAGTTTCAGCGAAGCTAAGACGAGTTGACGGCCTCAACTTCAACGTGGAAGTAGCTGAGGGCCGGAGAATTCAGCTCAACTCAGCCGAAGATATGGCGGATGCGTTTACTCCCATGGAGCTTTTCCTTGTAGCACTCGCCGGTTGTACAGCGATGGATGTACAGTGGATATTGGAAAAGCAGAGACAGAAAGTCGAGGGACTTGAAATATCAGTTCGAGGAGTTCGTCGCGGAGAAGACCCTGCATACTATGAGAAGATTTACCTCGAATATTCTGTACGGGGTCAAAGCATCAGAAAAGATGCAGTTGAACGGGCAATACGCCTCTCGCAGGAAAAGTATTGCTCAGTCACAGCCATGATTAAGGAGACCGTAAAAACACACATAACCTACATAATTGCGAACGGGAAAGGAAATGAACAGAAATTCGTCTATCCAGCTCTCTCCCATAACGTCCGGTGAGATTTCTTGATGACGCTGTTCGGTCTACCAAATTGACAGCTTGATGTGGTTGCTAGATGTCTGCACCTACTCTTTCAAGTATCCTACGGTACCATTCAGGCAGTTCATATTTTTCTGCCCTGTAGTTGCTGCGATATGGCTTCAGGTCAAGAACAGGCGTTCCATCAAAGAGGTCCAAGCCGCGGACGAGCAGCCGTGTCTTCTCTATTCGCAGAAGCCTCACGAGGCTTAATCCAATTGGATTTGGTCTGGTCGGAGAGTCAATGGCGAAAACCCCTACCAAAGGCAACTCCTCAGGCCTAAAGCCGGCCTTCAGTAGTCTTCGCGGTTTAACTTTCAATGGACCAATCTGGTCAGGCCGCAACCTATGCAGGTAACTCAACACAAATATGTGAGAAAATCCTTCAAGGCCATCCAGCGCTTCTCGGAATTGTGGGAAGACCTCAACAGCTGCTTCCAAATCTCCAGGTCTTTCTCTGATTTCGTCGTCATTTGCGTCCGTTCTAACAACTCCTACAGGTCGGAAAAGGATCTGATGCCCATTTTGCTGCATATCGAGTTCTCCTGAAACGCAGTCTTGTTTCCATCTCACTGTCAGATGATTAGCCCTTCATTTATCTGGTATGATTTTCGAATGGAAAAGTTACGAGGAAGAGATATATCGGAAGCGATATAGGTAACGATATTGAGTCAGAGGTGATATGATGGGACGCTTTGGTTACGGCCATGGCGGACATTGTGACTGCGAATGTCATGGCGGTCCTGGTTGGTACGGGCGAGGGCGAACTTGGGGATGGCAGCCTCCTATGACGAACGATGAAGTCGTGGGAGAGATGGAAGACTACAAGGCTCGACTCGAGGCCGAGATAACCGCGCTGGAGAAGAGGATCAACAGTCTGAAGGAGAAACAGTAGGGTAGGATTGAATATGCCACGGTGGTGTCGATGCAGTTGTGGTCCGTTCAACATTCGTTTCATACCACCTGGCATACTGAAACCCTACGTTCTCCGCCTTTTGTCTGCGAGACCAATGCATGGATTCGAGATCATGGAGGAAATCTTCGAGAGAACCGGGAGAGTCTGGAGACCGGGCCCTGGAACGATATACCCCACTCTTTCCTGGTTGGAGGAGAACGGCTACGTGGAAAACGTAGTCGAGGTTAGAGGAGAGAAGGCGCGGAAACCGTACAGGATAACTGCGAAGGGGCTGGCTGCGTTGAAAGAGTATCGAACTGTGAAACGAGAGGGACTGGAGAGCTTGGATTGGATGAGAACCGTCTGGAAGGACATGTAACAGAGCACCATTTCAACAGAGACAGATGAATGAATGGAGTGTAGCGAAGGATCAAGGTAGCACTAGTTTCTGATAATGGAAAGAATGTCAGTCAGCACTTTGGACGGGCACGTTACTATGTGGTTGTGACCGTGGAGAACGGCCAGGAAGTGAATCGCGAGGTCCGTGATAAGCTGGGGCACAGCCATTTTGACAATGAACCACACGACGAAGAGCAAGGTCAACATGGCTTCGGTCCAGGAGCCCAACATCGGCACGGCAGAATGATTGAAGCGATCAACGATTGCGAAGCTATAGTCGCTGGCGGAATGGGTTCAGGCGCACGTGAAAGCCTACAAGCGCGCGGAATCCGTCCAATCTTGACCGATATCATGTCGCTCGACGATGCGGTTAAGGCTTATGTTGAAGGACGCCTCGAAGATCATGCGGAGCGAATTCACCGATAGTAACGACTGGTCTTTAGAGCAGACGCTAGAACAGCGTCCCAAGCGAATGAGTGACTTGCCAAGTTACGTCCGAGGCATTACTCAGAGATTTCTCGTCTCTCCCGCCAGAGCTTCGCTTCATCTTCGGCAAGTCCTTCATGTCGGTGTTCCCAAGCCATATGCTTCGGGTAATCGTCCTCGCAAAATAGTTGACCGCAGTACGGGCATTTCTTGAGCTTCTCCATCGGAAACTCCTTGCCGCACATTGCGCATTTGGGCAATATTCTATCAAATGTCAATGCACGGCACCCACGTTAGAAGGAAACGGTAGACCTATGCGAAGCAAATGCAAACTCTCTCCACTCCTTTCTCGGAGACGAACATTGGCAGCACACCTGTTTCGATTGATAAAAATGGGGGCTTAATTCTAGCCGGCATACTGGGCGGTAAACCGTGGAATAGATCAGGATGACATTCAGAACCGTAAGGATTGGCAGTTTATGCACAGCCATCCTGATTCGACAGCTTAATCTCGGCCCACCTCGATTGGATTGTCGCATACTGATTTGGGAAAGTCTGGCTGAGCAGAGAACACTACTTGACTGAAAAAGCCTGCAGGAAGTGCAAATTCATAAGCAATGGGCCCGTTTGCCCCAACTGTGGTTCAACGGACCTAAGCGATGACTGGAGCGGCCTAATCGTCATAATCGACCCGGCTGCGTCTGAAGTTGCGAAGAAGATGGGCATCACTAAAGCTGGCAGGTACGCCATCAGAGTCCGCTGATTCGGCGAATCTACCAATGCTAAAAGCGCTCGGTCCTCGTTCGTTCTAACCCTGCAGAACGCCTGCGACCTTGCTCGATTATGCAGCGACGTGCACATGCAAGGCATCTCAGTCTGTGGCTTGGCAACCGCATCCGTAAGAGGCTGCTCTGCTGCATCTTCAGTCCTCCCTAGGTCGGTGATGAGCCGAATTTGACGCGATTCGGGGAAGAGTCGCTCATGCTCGGCTGCCGCAGCCACACCCAGACGGTCGTGTTCGCACGGAACAAAACTCGTGGATTTCAAGTTCGCTTCTATCTTTCTTCCAAGACAGTCGTCCGGTCTCTTCTAGGGGTATTGCTCAGCAGAGGAGCTCCGACAAACGTTCTCCTCCGCTTACTCGCCATCTTCCTAGCCTTTCCCGGGACTAGACTGATCTTGTCGGCAAGAAAGAAGAAGGAGGATCGGAAGAATATGGCGAGAAACTCAGCTGGAATTGGAGTGCCGTCATCGTTATCTTCTCCTTCGTGAAAACTCTGTCAATCGCGTTCAGCGTCCTGATAGGCCTATATGATTCATCCTGGGTTCATGCACCCCTCACATACATCATAGGAGCTTCACTAGGAGCTCGGCGGCAAGCGCCCACATTATAAGACCTAGACCGGCCTTTATCGCTCCAGATTTGAACCTCATGCTGGTTCTGGCCCCGAGATTTCCACCGATGAGAACGGCCACACCAGTCGCCGCAATCAATGGAAGATCGAGACTGCCAAATGCCGAATGACCTATTATTCCGGAAAGTGCTGAGAAGGATATAATC
>JBAVCK010000213.1:0-9370 GCA_049586635.1 Bathyarchaeia archaeon | reverse complement strand
GTCGGTAGGAATGGTGCAATGACGGTCGAACGCTTCTTTTCATGTGGCAAGGTCAGTAGTACTTATCTTAAGATCATGCGCAACGTATGCCAAGTTGGCTCATCTCCCTAATTTTCGGAGAAGCCCTTTGGTTGACGCTTGAACGTCAAGAAGTAGTAAACGCGATGCCTCTTCGAAAGCTTTGATTCGCTCTAGCTATGCCCTGAAGATGTTTGATGAAGCGCCGCGAAAAGCAGAATTTTAGACCAATCTCCACGATATGCTGGAGAGGAAGCGCTTATTACGTAAGCTTTTGGTTGTAACGCCTGCTTGATGAACTGCCTTTTCTTGGCAAAGAGGAGACTGAGGATTGCCGCTTAAGATCACGCAGACTGAGATGCTTCTCGTTTATTTGACGTCCGCAGTTCTTATGCTCGGAGTCATCTGGCTCATACCAATTGTAAACTACGCGAGCCAGATGTTTTACTTTGGTCTCATCGTAATGGCAGTGGTCCTTGGTTTCGTTGTCTTGCGTAGGCCAAGTAGAGAGGGCATTTTTGTGACGTTAGTTTACGCGCTCGTAGTGAGGTGTCTTATTCCATTAAGTAAGCCTGATCCAATAATCGATAATGTTACAGATGTGTATAATGTCCGACTTGCTGTCTTAGCCTTACTCCATAATGGTTTTCTTCCGGCACAAACGGCTGTGACAAATCTCTTCGTTCTGTTACCAGGAATTAATTTATTGTTGGTATCTCTCCAACTTATATCGGGAATCGATCTCACAGTCCTTCTCAAGTATCTTCCGATATTTCTAGTTCTTCCCTTGTTCGGGGCGATTCCACTGGCTGTGCGAAGCCTCGGAATACGTAGCGAGCGAGCAGAAGTTATTGCTACTGCAATCGTCGTTATGACTCCGTTCATTATGGGTAATAGCCCCCATACTTCCCCACCGGGTTATGGAACAGTTCTGTTTATTATCGCAGTTGCTTTCCTTTTAGACTTGGTTACCTCCGACAAGAGACAGTTCGCTCCCTGCTTTGTCCTGGTCGCCTTTGCCGTAATTATCTACCATGTGACGAGCGCCTTCTTCCTAGCGGAATTTGCCATTCTACTCAGCTTCGTATCCGCAATACCTCAGTTAAGAAAGAGAGCGCAGATTCCCCAATCAAGTCTCATTCTATTGATCGTGCTCATCGCGGTGGGTGCGTTTTACGTGTCTACTTCGCCAAATATCTCGCTACAACTAGTTAGCTTCGCCACTTTAGTTTTCTCAAGTCATCCGAAAGCAACTTTATCCTACGTAGTTCCTGTAGGATTCAAGTCACTCTGGATGATTATGACGGAATACTCAGCTTTTGGTTTATTCGGAATTATTGGCTTAATCGCCTTTCTTTCGAAAGCGAAGGATCTTTTGCTCTCCAAATTGTTTGCGGGAATCTCTATTTTGATAGGATTAGGCTTCAGCGGTGTGTGGTTGTTGGGCTTCCAGCAGGGAACAGACCTCTTCACACGCATTTTCATACTCGCCTTCACCGGAGCGGCTCCACTCATGGGAGCTAGCATCGCCAGAGCAAGTGACGATTCATCACGGAAACTATCCCTACGCATTTCCAGACATCAGTTAGTGAAGTTTGCGGCCGGCGTGTTTATCGCTCTGACATTTCTCAACTCGGTTTTCTACGGTGTCTTTCCATACTATTACAATACGTCAATCCCGCTACAAGTAGAGGATACACGAAGGAACCTAGAACAATGGCAGGCATTTGGCAACTTTGTCTCCTTACATTTCCCAAGGGATGAATTTATGCGGGGGCCGCAATTGGGGCTTAGCCTTGTCGGTCTTTACTCGAACGTAAGTTACTACCCCTTCGTGCCTAATGCAGAGAATACCAAGCCTGTAGTAGATGCTTCACTATTCCCATACTTGTCCGTAGTATACAGAGGCCAATATGTGGCGGTCGCTCAAGTCATGACTATTGCCCAAGAAGCACCTGGGTATACTCCCGACATCGTGACGCCATCTCGCATCGATACAAGGTTGTATGACAATGGAGAGCAAAGGTTACTGATTGCGATCGCCCCGGAGAGACTCCTTCCCCCCTCAAACTCGACAAACCCTTAGACTCCTCGGTGCTCGGCACCTCAGTCTATGATTCACTCTCAACATGCAAAGCAATTCAAGAGATTGGGAGATCAGGACGGCCCAATTTGGATTCATTCAAGTACATCGCTCATAGACATAGCGATAGCGGAAGGCATCTTGCCCTTGAACTCCGACAAACTGGACAATTCCTCTAGCCCAAGCATCGAAGAGCTCGTGTTAGAGTACGTAGCGGAAAATAAGACCCCAAGCGTTCAACAAATATTCGACGTACTTCGGTCTAAGAGACCCTCGGTTACCAAGACTCAGCTAACAGCTCTATTGAGAAGTCTACATGAGCAAGGGAAAATTGAGCTAGAGGATGTGAGCCTACCTAGTATGTCGTTCGGAGCCTATTTGTTGCTGTGGGATAGAAACAGGTGGTTCTATGCTTCGTTGATAATATCCATCTTCACACTGTTCTTGGTCTACGTTGTTCCATCCGAGATGCCTTTCTTGGCTTTGCGATGGGTCTGTGGCTCTTTGTTTGTCTTGCTAATCCCAGGATATGTGACGCTTGAAGCATTGTACCCAAGAAAAGGCGTGCTCAACTCTTTCCAAAGGTTTACGCTTGGCTTTGGTCTTAGCCTTGCATTAGTGCCTTTAGTCGCCTTGATTCTCAATTATACCCCATGGGGTATCAGACTGACGCCAATCATAATCTCACTGACTATCCTGACACTTGGACTATCCGGAATAGCCTTGGCCAGGCACTACTTATCCCCGTAGAGTCGATTCAATGGGTTGAAGCCGTTCCGGTCGCACGTGTAGTTATAGCATTTTGTTGAATCAGGCCGATGGTGGAGGACTAAGGTTGGTCACGTTGAACCATAGCTGAAGCCATGCAGTTCTCCGCTCTCCATTGCTGCTCCAGCCAAATTCGAACGCATTTGCGTTCGTCTGCCATACCCAAAGTTCAAGAATGATCCGGAAGTTGAGGCCATTAGTTGCTGACCAATCGGGTATCTGATAAGTTTCATTGTTGATTCTTGCTGTGACGATTCGCATGGATCCGGCTGTAGTGGTACCGTTGCTTATGTTCCAGACGAACGGAAACTCCCAGGTCTCGTTATCCATTAGAAATCTGTCGAATGCTATGAGTTCGGGCGCTGATGATGGAGCATAACTCGTGTCGTTGGGTGCTAGTGTGGTTTCGTTTCCTAACTTCAATCTTATCTCGACTAATTGTACGTTTTCCATGAAGTTCGTTACGCCAACGTACCATGAGACGGGCGAGCCTACGCGAAGGTCAGGGGTGTTTTGGGGGTAATAGTCCGCCGCAAGCCTGTTCGAGCCGAGTACGTAGAATTGGAAGAATCGTTCCTGTGGGCGTGGCGTGGTTGCCACGTACGCGGCTGTTTCCGCGATTACTATGAGGGCGATGAAGACCGCGATTAGGGTTCGTCTATTCTGTGTTGATGTGAACTTCATTTCCGTTTGATCCTCATCTGAAATGTGCTTTTGATCCTATGTCTCTCGTAAAGCTCCACGCCGAAGACGTAGGCGAACGTTCCGACAACAGCTGCAACTATGCCGCTGACGTATGTCATGATCTTGTTCGTGTAGGTTCGTTGAGCTGAGGTAGCGGTTAGGTCGTTGGCTTGATTGGCAACACTCGTCAGAATTTGGTTTCCGCTTGATAATATGGCATTGCGTTGCTCGGTTTGATTGGTGGGCAGGCTGGATACTTCCCGGTTCAACTCAAGCGCTTTGTTGAGCATAGCCACCAACGGTGCAGTTTCGTTTGGAGTAGCCCCCGCCGCTTCCGCATTATTTACGGCCACAATGGCTTGACCCAAGCTTGCTTGTAGGGACTGGTTGATCTGGGCTAATGGATACAGCGGGCTAATCATGGTTGCCGCGACTAGGATTGCGATCGTAAGGATCAGCCAATCCGAGGCTCGTCTCATCTTAGATTCAGCGAACCAGTGTCTTGCCGATCACATAAAGCCATAGTGGATTCAAATGTTCTCTATAGCGCTCGTTAGTGGCCGAGTAGGAAAGTGATACGTGTAACTTCAGCTAGCTTCGCGAATCTGTCTCAGTTGGAACAAACTAGGAGCAGCTCTCGTCTCGAAGGCCTCCAGTCCCTGTTCCAGTGCCTATTTGTGCGCAGATTGAAGGCGTTCCGTCATCGAGAATGAACTTGAAGATATATCGTCCATCGTCGCGAGGGTGCAATTACTCCGTTAATGCAGCATTACTCGCTTCCCTTTCGAGGAGTTTGTTGCCAGCAAAAGAAGGCTATGGCGGATACTAGGAATGCCAGGATGCCCGTGACATCCACGCGTACATGGTCTTCTTCAACTTGATAGGCAAGACCCTGTCCTCGCAGAACAATAGGTTTCAACTCCAAGCATGGAACATGGCTGGCTCAGCACATCCGGCGCAACAACCGACTTTCGACAGTCCCGAGAAATCGGGCCAAAGAACTAGGACAACCGACAACTTGCCGTTATCAGAGTTAAGTATGTGTTACTGCGGAACGAACATATTGTTGACTGGGGCATTAGGTCTTGACGGATTCATGACTCGTAAGGATGGGCTATTGCGTGCGGTCGCTCTGACGGCGTTTGTGTTTGGTCTACTTGTCTGGGTGTATGTTGTGGTGATTCAGGTAACGTACCCCGAATGGCTCACTACGAGATTCTCTCATGTCAATATTTTCCCTTTTAATTGGCGGCTTGACGAGGTGGGGATGACGGCTTTTGCGGTTGCGGCGGTGGGCTTCTTGGTGTGGCAGATCGAACTGAATGCAAAGAACAGATAAAGACTCAACGGAATCATTTGGAAATCCATCAGACCTTGATGGTTGATTCTACTTTCGCTCGACTGAAACCCTTCCCCTAATCAGGCTGCAAGCTCTGACTGAAAGAGTCCTAATCCAGAAGCTGTCTCCTAAAATCCCGTCAGATTTTATCGGTCTACCTCAAATAGTGGGTGGCATATGTGGTAACTCGCGAAAATCAGTCTGCGCCTAACAGTTAACGATCATCCTACTGCAAATCTGTATGTTCGGAAGTATGCAGCTTGGGGGAAGGGTCGAATGCGGTTTCTGCTGCGAGGGGCGTATCCTATCTCTGGATACAGAACATTCTCTCATCCCTTGCTAAAATTGTAGCTTTCGCCTTCTTCGCCCGGCTGATATCTGTAGATGAGATGGGCGTATACACGATCTTGAGCCTGGCGAACAGCGGAGCAACAACGTTCGGTTTGATAGGTCTGGGAAGCGTCGTCACGAAATTCGTTGCGGAAAATATGGCTCAAGGGAAGAAGGAAGCGGCAGCCTCAGTCTACTACAAGTCCCTTATCTTGAGTGAGGTGGCCTCTATCATTGTGGCGGCAGGCTTCCTACTCTCAAAGTTTCCCGCGGGTGTTTCCAACCTGCCAAACTCGCCGCTAATTTCAGCCATAAGCATATTGTTTGTGATTGATGTCATCGTGAACTTTGGCCCAACCGCGGCGACCGCGTTCTACGGGTTACTCGAATTCAGGGACTATGCGGTCGTCTACGCGGTCTACGGAAGCGTCAGGCCGTTCATGGTTGTTTTGTTCGTTTATGAGACACACTCCTTAATCGGGATGGTAGAAGCGTGGGTAATTTCCGATACAGCCTTGGCAGGCTGCATGTTCGCATATTTATGGCGGAAACTTGGTCCGCCCGTCTTTCGGTTTAGCACCAAATATCTTCTGAAACTTTCCAGTCCGCTTTATCTTGCGAACATCGCGTCATTCCTGTACGGCTCGTTTGACCAGCTAACCTTGATTCCGTTAGTTTCACTTACTGCTCTCGGGGTTTATGGAGCAGCGGTAGCCTCTTTTTCTGCATATAGCGGGTTGATTAATGTTCTCGGCTCGGTCATGCTTCCGGTTTTCTCGGGTGTTCATGGAGCGAAAGGGCCTGAGGTGTTAGAGGATTCGGTTAGGACGGCGTCTCGTTATGTGTCGATCGTTGCGATGCCTTTGGCGTTCGCGTTAATTGCAGCTGCGAGGCCCGCGCTGACTTTGCTTGTTGGTGGGACGTATCAAGGAGGCGTTATCCCGCTCGCCGTACTCGCCCTTGGATCCATCGCGACCATAGTCGCACTGTCGCTCAGCCCTGTGCTAATCGTTCTGAACGAGACACCCCTAGCCGCCCTAACCTCGATACTCCCCATCCCTATCAGCGTCGCCTTCGCATTGATCTCAATCCCGACGCTGGGAATCGTGGGCGCCTCCATTGCCCGCGCGCTCTCACTGCTGCTCAGCCTCGTGCTGACGTGGTATTTCGTGCGGCGAAAAATCACTATCAAACTTGACACGCAAGCTATCCTGAAGAGCCTGGTGGCCAGCGGGGGTATGGCCTTGGTTATGGAAGCGCTCCAGCTGTTCTATTACAGCCGATTTCTACTCCCCGTTTACCTTCTTGTTGGGCTCCTCGCCTACCTTCTTGCGATGCGGGCATTGAAGGCGATGACTTCGGCCGACGTCGACTTACTCCGAAGTATGCTTGGACCACGTTTCAGTAGAATATGTGACCTTTTGTCGTCGCTCGTCGTCCCATAATGGCAAAAGGGCTCTTTCGTTTTGGTTGTTACTAACGAATAGGGAAATGGGAGAGTTTGGGGGCGCATTCGCGCCAGGTCGGTCTGTGGCGCTGCGTCTGAGTAGGTATAGGGATGCTGCTAGCGCCGAGAAGGCGACTATTGCGATTGCGCTGAATTCCCGAGGGCAGGTAGGCTTGGTAGACGCCGTCGTACGTTTGACACTCCCACGGCTGAAGCCTGTGGGATTCCTTAGTCATTCGAGGCGTCTTGATGGCTCACACTCGGCTAGAGTTCTGGGCGGTATCAATACAGCTCCTGTTTCACGGCTTAACATGCCATGAACCCGTTTCCCTATGTTCCATGCGCCATTTGCATCCGCATCAACCCGTAGTCCGCTGGCTCGCGCAAGTCCATCGCTTCCTCAAGATCTTTGATCCGCTCTTCTGAGCCTCTTGGAAGCCCTCGACTTTGTCTCCTGGTTGTCGGAGAGAAAGTACTCCAGTAGGAATCTTGAATCGACGTCCAAGGATAAATGGGGAAGCCCTGTGAACGAACGACATAGGCACATATAGCGGAAGTAAGACATATCTTACTGAGTGAATCGGATGGCTCTTGAACTAACCAGGCTTTCACAAAAGGGGCAGGTTGTGATCCCGACCCAAGTCAGGAGAAAGATGGGATTGAAAGAAGGGACCAAGTTTCTCGTCATCGGGTTAGAAGACATCATAGTCCTGAGAAAGCTTCAACTCTCCGAAGAGAAGTTGAAACTCAAGAAGCTTCTCGCTGAGGCCAGATCTTCTGCCAAGACGCACGGCCTCTCAGAGAAGGAAATCGAGAGGCTCATCCACGCTGTTAGAAAGTCGCGTGAATGAGATTGACACTCTCCGCGACTGAAGTCGAGAGATTCTCTAGTCTTAAGGTTCTGTCTGGTTAGCGGGTTATTGGGCAATTATCCTTAGTGCGCGTTGAAGGTTGCGTTTCTTGTCATCAACGATCTCGGTGTGTTTCTGTAGATCGTAAAAGTCAGCTAGAATTTGCTCGCCCATTTTGTTTAGGTGGCGTAGATTTCGCGTCCGGTTTCCTTCATGTACCGTTCGTGTTCTTCTACGATCTTGTCGAATCTGCCGTCTTCGATGGCCTTAACAATATCATCCGGGCTTGTTACGTTGATTATTTCGGGTTCACCGTAGTGGTACCATTTCATTTCTGATTCGGTCGCCTTGAGGGTGTCATTCTTGTTCCAGTGGTGGTCGTACCATTTGATGTGCTCCCAGATTTCGGAGGCTAGGCTGCCGTTTTCGATTAGTTTGCGGCGTTCTTCTCCGTAGGGGCATTTGAAGTAGTCTACAATCTTGCATGTCCGGTTGTTTGCTTCCCCAAGCTCATTATAGACCCGCCATTCAACTTCTTGGAAGGCTTTATGCTTCTCGACCCTTACCCTGATTTCTTTGTCGACATGTCCCCCTTCCTCCTCCCAGTATTTGGTGGAGCGGTCAATTTCTTTCTTGGCGAATTGGGCTTGGTGGATTGCGCAATTCACCCAGCATATCTCGCCGCCATAGAGTGGGTCCTGTAGTTCTTGCATTAGGGCGAGGTAATCTTGGTACCAGTCGTGGGGCGTGCTGCCAGGGTTTATCATGAGCGGGATGAATTCGCCCGGTAGCTTTGTCCAATCGGCCCACTTCCAATCTACGGAGTGAACTACTCTTTTGCCTCGAAACTTCAGGATTCTTGGGGCCTGTTTAATCTTCTTCTTGAGTTTCTCTGTTTCCCGCCTCATCGAGTTCATTGTCATCTTTCAAACGTTCCTCCGTCAACGCTTTCAGTTCGGCAATTTCCTTCTTCAACGCGTCAATTTCCACGTCCCTCAAAACTGAGTTGCAGGCTCCGCCGGCTGCGATCACGATTCTAGACCATTTGATTCGGTCCTCGGGCGGCGTCTTGGGGCCGGTTACTCGGTCTAATGCGATCTCCATGACTCTTCGCAGTTCCTGGAGTAACCATTGCCGGGTAGGCTCTTGCGTATCTTCGGCTCGTTCAGTTCGTTCCTCGCTGTCGTTCTGTTTCAAACTTGCAGGGGTGTTCAATCGGGGCGCCTCCTCTTTCTGCCCGGAAGCCCCGTCTCCGTCTCGCCTGATTGAAGTTCAGCCAACCTGCGGAGTATTCCGTCACAAATCTCGGCAACACGCTCCTCCGCCCGTCTATCCTCAAACCCTTCAGCCCCAAACCTTGCATGCCTGGGTCTGCTGAACCGTTCTTCCCCGAGGGTTGGTCTCCGGCGGGGTTGGACTCTGTCACTCAATCACAGCCACTACGCCTTCTCTCTCCGTGTCCCTGCGTTTTGAACGGGACAGGTGAATGAAAGTGATTAGCTCCCGCCCATGAATGGGTGTGGGCTTCTCGGCTCGCAGGCTACTATTTCTCTTGCCTGTTCATTCCGAGCATAGGCCAAATCATCTGTGGCCCGTCGAGTCGCCGCCACTGGCAAGAAAGGCGACCCGATATTTATTCCGGCGTTGTAGTCAGCGTTGTACCAGAGTTCGCAGTCCCAGCAGTGGAAGAGGCTTTGGGTGAGCCGTTCCGTGTGGCGTGAGCCGCAGCGGTGACATGTTCGACTTGACCACCGTTCGTCCGCCGCTTCTGTTGGAACGCCGACTTTCGCGCATTCTTCTTGGATGTAGCGGATTTCTCGCCCATACGTCCAACGGGCGAGTATCTTACG
>JBAVCK010000212.1:0-21396 GCA_049586635.1 Bathyarchaeia archaeon | reverse complement strand
CCGTAGTTCTGGGCCAAGCTTACACTGAACGGTCCAAGCGGTTGAGCGATCTTGTAAAGTGGGGACACGACGAAGCCCGAGTCACACTAATCATCGATAATACAGGCGAGAGACGCCCATTCCCACGCTTCCACACCGACCTCGTCACCATCACGCGAGTAATCAAGAGCACAGGCACGTACTACTACCTCCTCCAGAACAAGCCAGCGCCTAAATCAGCAATCACCGACGCCTTTCTTTCCCTCGGCTTGAACCCCGACAACATACTAGTCATCATGCACCAGTTCATGGTCGGCCGCTTCGCCGCCGTAACCGCCCAAGACAAGTTGAAGATGCTTGAGGAAGCCGTTGGCTTCGAATCATATAGAGAAGAAGTCATTGACGCCAGACAGCGCCTAGAAAGTGTCGCAAGCGAAGAGCAATCCCTCGCCCAAGTTCTTGAATCCACTAAGGAGACTCATGATTATTGGAAGCGTGAGTACGAACGCTACTTGCAGAAACAGCAACTGGAAACGAAACTGGAAACCCTCAAGAGCGAACTCTTGTGGAGCCGAATCCAGAGGAAGAAGGAAGCATTAACTCACATCGAAGCCAGAATTGAATCGAAGACGCGAGCTTTACAATCGATTGAGAACAAAATCCAAGAGCTCGCGGAGTCGAAGAAGAAACGCCAGGCAAAGTTCGACGAATTAAACCTTGGACGAATGGAACTCGAAGATTCACGGGTTGACCTCGTGAAGCAACTCACAACACATGAACTGAACATCGAATGGACTACAAACCTCCTTCAGAACTTCCAATCCGTTGAGGCCGAGCAAGAGGCACAGCCGCCTAAACCTGCCTTACAATCACTCGACAAGATGAAGAACTCTTGGCGGGAGACGGCTGAGGAGTCGCAGGGCAAGCTGGCGAGAGTGAAGGAGAAAATGTCCTCGCTCAACGAAAAAATGGCTGACACTAGCGGCCGCCTCGAAGATGCGCTCACAAGGCTCATCGACACGAACGTGGAGTATGAGGTTTCAGGGTTCAAGAGGAAACTCCTCACTGAGGAAGTAGCAGACCTCCAAGCCCAAGTTCGTCTCGCCAAAGAGGAGTTGGACCCGATGGTTGCCGCGGCGGAGAAGACTGGAGCCGCCGTGGAATCGCCGAGAAAGAACCTTGAAATAATGCTGGAAATCGGTGCCGTCGAAGAGCAGATGAGGCCATTGTCAACACTCTCGGCAGATGTCGAGAAGATGTACTCGTCCTACGCGAAGGTCTACGAAGAGCTGAAGCAGAAGGCCGACCAAGTTGCGCGGAACCGCCAAGAGGTTCTAACGGAGCTTGATAAGCGCCTCTCCCGATGGCGGGACGTGCTCTCATCCTTCCTAGAACAATTGACCGGCCGCTATAACGAAATCCTAGGAACCGTTGGCGCTACCGGTTCTATTCGGCTCGTATCCTCCAGAGATATTGAGAAATGTGGGGTGGAAATAATGGTTGGGTTTAAGGGAAACAAACCCACCGCCCTCGACGCCTTCACGCAGAGTGGCGGAGAGCGCAGCATAGCAATGATGGCCTTCCTGCTAGGGCTCCAACAACACATCACCTCCCCATTCAGGGCGATCGACGAGTTTGACGTTCACATGGACCCTAAGAACCGTGAACTCGTCACGCAGTTGATCATGTCAAGCTCCGGGGCCATGACGGGAGGGCAGTATGTGGCCATAACGCCAGGGCAGGTCAATGTCACCGATAACAGCCACGTGATCGTAGTCCAGAACATAGCCGGCACATCGGTAGTTAGCGAGCTGAAGTAACCATGACTGAGAAACCCAAAGGAAAGCGCATGCTCGCATCTGGCAGAAAGGAGCTTGAGGAGATCATTGAGACCTGCGAAGCGATTTCAGAGAGAAGGTTCAACCCCTTCTTCATGGATGTTAAACTGGGAGTGGAAACTCTTCGAGAGTATTTCCCACATTGGGAGAGCTTCGACGACCACTGCCTCGACGCACACACCCTCAACAGACTTTCAGAGGTAGTCCGCCTCCAGAATACCCAGCTCAAATTCCAATCCAGCGCACTCTACGCCGAGCCCGAATTCATCACGCGGAAAGTTGAGCGAATGAGCGAAAAACGGCTCGCCGAAGTGTTTCTCCAAAGTTGGCACCCCCTCGCAGAATTGGAACAGCTAACCAACGAAGCCGTCACCCTATCCCTCGACTACTGGAACATGCTATTGCCTATCTCGGAGAGGTGGAAACGGAGGGACTACTCGGGCGGCAAGAAACCTGAAACCGCCGACTCTTCAACGCTGTCCGGTTTGGGGATCCATGGAGAAGAGTTCGGAAAAGTGCTCACATCATTATGGGAAGAACTCCGAGCCCAGTACACTGATCAGAAGCCAATTGACTATTGGAAATTCGTTCATGCCCAGTCATACCACGAAACGGTCCAGAGGGCTTACTTCGTAAGCTTCCTCGTAACCTACGGCTACGCCAAACTCCAAACTGAAGGCGAACAGCTGATGCTGGTCCCGATGGATGAGCCTTCGAAGAAGACAATTGAAGGCGGTGTGAGTTTTCCGATACCGATTCCACAAGGAGCTTGAGAAAGTTGGCAACTACGGAAGCCACTGAGGCAAAATCCCCTGAAACCACAGGAACGACACAGACGCAGACAGAACCTAAGAGTTTCTACTCGGACAAGCTGAAGCGTGCTGTCCACCTACTTCTATTCCGGCGCGGCAAAATGCCCGGGGCTAAGGACTGGGAGCTGAAGGAGAAGTTGGGGAAGAATTACGAACAGGTCCTCGGGCAGTTGAACCAACTATTATCCGAACTGGATTTGGAAATTAAGAAAGTGAAAGAGACTCCGACAGGTGAGATTACACCTGAAGGCGCCCCACTCGAAGAGGCTAGGTACCAGGTCATTCTGAAAGGGACCTTGGGCCTTAAGGAAGCAAAGATGATCGGTTGGCGAGTCGACAACTTAGCAGCCCTGAGCGCATCCATTGCATATTTGGTCTCCAAGCAAGGCAAGGCCCCACGCGAAGACCTCGAGAAACTGCTCGCCCATAAGTTCGGCCGCTGGAAAGCCGCAACGCTTGTCGACATATTTCTCCGAACAGGATACCTTGACGAAGATGATGCGGGTGTGATGGGGCTAGGTTGGAGAACGAATTCGGAAGTTGACCTCCGAGCCCTGATGACTAAGATGGCTGAGGCGAAGCTCTAACTCGCTTCTGATTCCGACTTGGTTACCTGCGCGAGAAAATCCTTTGGATACTTCTTCCTAGAGACGAAGCTCTTCACGTTTCCACTCTTAACGTGGGAGGATAATTGTAAGAGCTGCTCGCGTTGTGCGTAATGGTCGTGGACCTTACTCCTCCCCAAAACTGTAAGCACCTGCCCTAAGTAGAAGGTGGGCAGCCGCTGTTTGTTGCACATAGGGCACGTGCAGTGCAGGGTTGGGCCGTACTGTTCGGTCCACTCTTTTCGTTTGAAGACTCCCCAGTTCGTGGAATCGAACCTGTTGATCTTGTCCTTCGTGAGTGGAACGGGCGGGGGCGGCACAACCCACCTATTGAAACTGTCTACGCCGAAGAGTGGAAGCATCATACCCTCCGAGCAGCGAAGCATGCTTCGAGCGAAGCGAATTTTCGGCGGAACCTGGAACACATGAACCCAGAGGCTCGGATCCTTCTTCTTCGCCTCCTCTAAAGAGCGGAGAGCTTGGTAGTAGAAGCCTCCTCTCATATCGAACCCGACCAGCTTTGTACCCCTCTTCAAAACTTGCCCTAGAATCTTATCGAAGTCCTGTTTCGTTTCAGTAGGCGTCAAGACTGGCATGAGTGGCTTGTCCAAGCCCCTGTTATCCAGCCACCGTTCAGCGAACCGGTACAGGGTGAAGAAATCCTTCGGAGAAACGCCTGGGCTCTGCTGAACGGTAACTACGTCCATATCAGCGAAATATTGGAGGTCGAGAACCGTTCGTAAGTCACTTGATTCTACGATGGCGGCTTCGCCCTTCAGTACGAGAAAGAGCATGCTCAACGCGTCTTCGTGACTTGACGTTTCTCGTGCAAGCCGCCTTGCGAACTCTTTGAGGAACTCCTCCTCTTTCAGTATGCGCTTCAGTGTCTCGGGGTAAATCAGTTTTCCCGCGATCAGGATTTCGGTCGGGAAGTCTTGCTTCAACCCGACCAACTTGGTTGCATTTAGTTCTGTTGTGGTTGCGAATTTGTTTGGGACAGGAACCTTTGCGTTCGCGTAGGTCAGAGATCCACTAATGGCTCCTGTCTCATCGTCTATCTCAATATTCTTCTTGACTAAGTCAGGCATTCGACGATCTCCTGGGTGAAGGGCACCGCACGGTATTCTTTGCTGCTGAGATTAAAGGAGAAGGATTTGCATCGGCTCTGGCTATTCTTTGATGGTTATTTCGACGATTAGTTTTTCCGGGTGTGATGAGATGCTCATGGATTGGATTGAGTAGTCGTCTTGCATTTTGAGTATTCTATTTATGATTCTCACTTTGTCGCATGGTAGCGGCTGAATCTTGACGTCCTCGGTGTCGGTGAGGCATGTGGGGCAGACCCAGTTACTCCTCTTGATCAACGTCCCGATCTGTTCCTCGTTATCCTGGTACCTGACCTTGTGGCAAACTTGGTCAGTGAACATGTTGCACTTTGAACAGAAGCGCTTCTCCACTATCTGTATGTGTCTGCCGCTGCTTGTTATCATCTCAAAATCAAAAGGTAGGTGGGTGGCCTTTGGATTTAGCTTGGAGAGCTGAGGAAAAGTGTTACAAAGTCTGAAATGCTTAATTAGCTGCCGTCTAATGGCTACGCGAATTCGCGCGAGTTCTGAAGGCACAAGTTTTGGGCGAAGAAGTAGAGCTACCACCACAAGTCCAAGAGCAATTGGTTCGTCTCCAACAACTTCAACAAACACTCCAGTCCGTTGCAGCGCAAAAACAGCAGCTGGAGATGGAATTGAACGAAACTGACAAAGCCTTAGCTGAACTTGAAAAGTCCACTGACGAAACACCGGTCTACAAAAGCGTGGGCAGCATACTTGTCAAGTCGAACAGGCAGAACCTGCTAACTGAACTTAAGGAACGGAAGGAGCTTCTGACGACGCGGGTCACGGTCCTCGGAAAACAAGAGGAACGGACTAGGGAGCGGTTAAAGGAAGCCCAAGAAAAGCTTCAAGAACGACTTCAGGGACCAAAGCCGTCCCTTCAGCAGTAGAGCCGCTACGCAAGTCGCACGCCCGTGCAGAGTGTAATCACAATGAGCATTGAGTTCAAGAGAATACCCACGTCTGAGGAGGTTGAAGCGATGTGCGAGGCAGCTCAGGACGCTGCGCGAAAGCATTTGTTGTCTAAGATCTCGTTGAAGCAAGTAAGCGACCTGGATGTCACGATTGAGGCTGTGGGCGATAAGCCGCTTGTCGTGTCTGTTGATGTGGCCATTGAACTAGAAAGTGGCGACCAGGATTTGGAGCCTCTCGTAGACGAGGCCACTGACGCGGCGTTCTCCGCGGCGGAAGCGAAAGCTAGGGAGCTTAACCTTTGCAAGGATACACCCGCCTAATCAAACTGCTCCGAAAGGCAAAAACGGTTCTAGTTATAGGCCATCAAAACTCCGACCCCGACGCTGTTTGCGCCGCGTACGCATTCGTCGCGCTCGTTAAGCGCGTTAACAGAAAGGTTAAGGTCACCTTCGCTTCTCCCGCGGGCGTAAGCAAACTGTCGAAACAAATTCTGCAGACCATCCCCCTAGAGGTAACGGAACGCCCCGAAATGTCGGCGATAGACCTGCTCGTTACGATTGACACGAATACTCTTCAGCAGTTGGGCGAACTTCGGGAGCCGGTTCTCCAATCCGCCAAACCTTTGGTGATGATAGACCACCACGCACCCCATCCTGAAAACCAAAAAACGGCAACATTCGTCATTTGCGACGAACACGCAACTTCAACCTGCGAAATGATTCTCGACATGTACAAGCAGTCACATCTCGTCCCGAGCCGAGCTGTTTGCCAGGCGCTCCTGGTCGGGTTGCTTGTGGAAACAGGGTATTTGTCGATTGCCACGCGCAGAACTTTCGAATCCGCATATGCCTTGGTTCGGTCAGGTGCCGACCCTGAGGAAGCAAGAGAGATTACGCGTGCCACGATGGATGATTCCGAAAGGATTGCACGGATCAAATCAGCCCAGAGAATCAGAATAGAACGCGCCGGAAAATGGGTGGTTGCGCTGTCAGAAGTGGGGTCTTATCATGCCTCAGCCGCACGAGCCCTAGTTGCGCTTGGGGCGCATTTGGCCATTGTTGCCGGAAAGAGAAACGATGAGTTGACCGTTAGTTTCCGCGCAACTCGAGAATTCGTATCTGAAACGGGCATGCATCTCGGAACGAACCTCGCAAACCCGCTGGGCGCGAGAATGAACGGCATGGGTGGGGGGCATGCGACCGCGGCAGGCGCAAACGTAGCGGGCAACGTAAATGATGCGCTTAGAATTTCGCTAGGATTGATTCGGGAATTTTTCTCGCGTCCCCCAAAAGCTAATACGACGACAACCGGTAATGCGCAGGCTTCACCTCAAACTAGCGTAATTACGCAAAAATGAGATGAAAGCATAGGGGCCTAATCCGTTGCCGGCAATCGAAGCCAAGAAGCTCTCGTTCACTTACGCGGGCGCCGAGAAGCCGTCAATGGAAGACATCAACTTCTCAGTTGAGAAGGGCGAATTTGTAATTCTGACCGGCCCAAGCGGCTGTGGTAAGACAACTCTCTGCAGATGCCTGAACGCATTAATCCCGAATTTTTACTCAGGCGAATTGACAGGCGAGCTGATAGTCGACGGAATAAATGTTGATGGGCGGTCTACGGCGGAGTTAGCAACGCATGTTGGGTTCGTCTTCCAAAACCCTGAGAACCAGCTTTTTTCGCTCTCCGTTGAGAGAGATGTCGCATTCGGGTTGGAGAACCTTGGCGTACCTAAGGAAGAGGCCATTGAAAGAGTCCGTTGGGCGATGGAGGCAACAGGTATCCTTGACCTGCGCAACAAGGCCCCATACGAGCTTTCAGGGGGCCAACAACAACGCGCGGCCATCGCAGGCGTCCTAGCCATGCGCCCCAGCGTTCTTGTTCTCGACGAGCCCACTTCCTTTCTTGACCCCAAATCGGCAGAGGAAATCGTCGAAATCATAGCTAAACTGAACCACGAACTCCAATTGACGACCCTACTCGTGGAACACAGGCTTGATGTGGTCTCGAGGTATGCAAACAGAGTTATCGTGATGGATAACGGAAAAATAGCGTTGGACGGGCCCCCTCGGGAAGTCTACAATGACCAAGCACGACTAATTGGCATTGGCCTCCCCAAAGTCACGATGCTCTTCCACCTTCTCCGAATAGACGGATTTGGAGTGACAAACCCAATCACAGTTGAAGAAGCAGCCGCCGATCTTAGGAGGCTACTGGCCCAGTGATCTCAACCGAGAACGTCAGCTTCCACTACACGGGCGGACCAGACGTTCTGAAGAACGTTAACCTGCAAATCAAAGATGGCGAGTTCGTTGCAATAATGGGAGAGAACGGCGCGGGAAAAACCACGCTAGTGAAGATGTTCAACGGCCTCCTAAAGCCCACAGAAGGTGCTGTCCTCGTTGATGGCGTTAACACACGGGAAAAATCGGTCGCGCAGCTTTCAAGGGATGTAGGCCTCATATTTCAAAACCCCGACCACCAGTTGTTCGCTGAGACCGTGGCAGAAGAGTTGGCCTTCTCGCTCAGAAATTTCGGATACAAGGAGGACACTATCCAAAGAAGGGTCACCAGTTTGCTCACCACTTTGGATTTGAACCGGTACGAAAAGTCATCACCGTTTGTTCTCAGCGGCGGAGAAAGGAAACGCGTTGCGCTCGCCGCGGTTCTTGCCTGGGATCCAAAACACGTGGTGATGGACGAACCGACCATTGGCCAAGATTACTTGCAGAAGGACCATCTACGAAACTTCATAGTTCAGATCACATCCCAAGGAAAGGCCGTAGTCATAGTAACTCATGACGTGGAGTTTGTGGCGGAATGTAGACCTCGAGTGGTTCTGCTATCCCGGGGGAAAATCATTGCAGACGGACCCGCAGCCGAGATTCTGACGAACCCTCAGGCGGTCAAGCAAGCATCTCTTGTTATGCCACAAATTGCATCCTTGATGAACGACCTAAAGGACCTCAACCCTCCACCTAACATCATCGACGCATATGCTGCCAAGGGATTTTTCTCGGGGAAACTCAAGGCAAAGGTGGAGGCGCGAGCGCCAACCCAAAGGCGGTGAAGGCAAATTGTCCTTAAGGTTTGTTGAGGGTTTCAAATTCACCAGAATGGACAGCCCGATTCATAGGCTTGACCCGAGGTCGAAGTTCATTCTAACACTCGGCTTCTTTGTTACGTCGCTGATGTTCACGAACATCATTGTGCTTTTAGTGATTTTCTTGGCGCAGGTTCCTGGAATCATTTTGGCTAAGAGTCCAGGCCGGTGGCTTCGCTCGCTGAGGGGTGGGCTGTTTCTGTTCGTCTTCATATTCGTGATGAACTTGATCTTTGGGACGCCCATAGTTACTTCGTTGGCTTTCGCTATACGGTTCCTCGCGATAATGTCTGCCTTCTCATTCTTCTTCATGACGACATCGGCAGACGACCTTGGCCTCGCCCTCGAACAGATACACGTCCCCTATTCAATCTCGTTCACTTTCACAACCGCCGTGCGATTAGTGCCCACGATGGCGGTGGACGCCCAAACCGTTGTTGACGCCCAACGTTCCAGAGGGTTGGAGCTTGACAAGGGAAACTTCATGAAACGCATTCGAAACTACATCCCAATCCTCATTCCCCTCATAATCTCAGCCATAAGAAGGAGCGTAGAACTTGCGGAAGCCCTGGAGTCTCGCGCCTTCGGTGCGACTGAGAAAAGAACCGCAATAGTGACTCTCAGGATGCGGCTTGCCGATTATCTCGTCATCCTCGCAACGTTCGTTGGGGTGGGGCTGGCGCTGTACGTATACTTCAAAGTCCCCCTGCCGAATCTAGTGATTCCCATTCAAATACCACGACTTTTCTAAGCCGCAACTCAATCTTCACGGGTTGGGTCAAAAATGCCATTCGCTAGGATCGTAGTCGACAGCCGGGAAGCCGCCTCGGGGATTCCGGAAATCTTGCGTAAGAGAGGACTGTACGTTCAGATGAAGACCCTCGACGTTGGAGATTACATCGTTTCCTCGTATGCTGTCGAGAGGAAGGCAGTGCGCGACTTCATAACATCCCTATACAGCGGGAGGCTGTTTGAACAGGCACAACGCATCTCCCGCTCCTACAAGAATTACCTGCTTATCGTGGAGGGCGATATCCAAGAGGTTTTGGCAGATCTTCGGAACCCCAAAGTCTACTGGGGCACACTACTAGCCTTGGCAATGAGATTTGATTTCAAAATCTTCTTCACATTGGACCAAGAACAAACCGCCGACCTATTGCAACTGCTTGTGACAAAGTTACGCGCAAAAGCTGGAGCTTTGCCGATACTTGTCAAGAAGCCTAGGATGGCAACAACCAAAGACTGGCAACTCTCCCTTATCGAGAGTCTACCAACAATAGGCCCCAAGATGGGGGAGAAGCTGCTCGTATCATTCGGCTCAGTGCGTAACATCTTCCGAGCCTCACGCTCAGAACTGGCCGTCAAGGGCGGAATTGGATACGCCCGAGCTGCAAAAATACAGGAATTGCTGGACGCTGAATTTGGCCGTAGTACCACGAAACAGGCAAAACTCGCTTAAGTGCTGCAGAAGAACGCGGAGCCTTCACCCATGAGCGAAAATCAACCAGCTCGTGTTAATTGGCTCAGTGGAATGAATACACGAGCCGGAGCCTATGCGCGCATGCGCTTGAAGAACGAATTATGGGCTCAAAAGGGCTTCCGCGGGCGGAGCAGGGTGAAGTTTGTTTTCGCGTTGAACTTTCTGAAGCTGTACTATCTCTTTAGTGCGCCCGTCGTCACAATCGTGGCCCGCAGCGACTACTTGATGTCCCTGGCGCGGATGCTGAACGCTCCGACGAAGCAGGTGGTTCGGAAGATACTTGGCTGAAGTTACTGCCAGGAAGAGAGATACTTCGTTTGCTCTGCGCTCCGGCTATCGATCTTCAACCCGTGGCTATCAAGCCACAGATTCGCAACTTCCTTGTCGATCTCAAGTGGCATTCGGTAGACCTTTGCCTGTAGCTTACCCTTGTTCTTGATTAGATACTCAGCCGCGAGTGCTTGGTCTGCAAAGCTCATGTCCATAACCTCGGCTGGATGGCCGTCTGCCGCAGCCAAATTCACCAAACGTCCTTCCGCAAGTAGGTAGAGCCGTCTACCATCCTTCATCTTGAACTCTTCCACATTCTGTCTTGCGACCCGTACTGCGCTAGCAGTGGCGCGCAGTTCCTTAACCTCAATTTCGACATCAAAGTGTCCCGAGTTCGCCATGATTGCGCCGTCTTTCATCTCATCGAAGTGCTGTTTGGTTATGATTGATTTCACGCCCGTAGCGGTGATGAATATGTCCCCAATCTTGGCGGCCTCCGCCATTGGCATTACTCGGTACCCTTCCATCGCCGCCTCCAACGCTCTGACGGCGTCAACTTCGGTGACGACGACATTTGCGCCGAGGCCTTTCGCTCTTAAGGCGATGCCACGCCCCACCCAACCGTAGCCGGCTACGACGACTGTTTTTCCGGCGATGAGCATGTTAGTGGCCCGCATCACGCCTTCTAGAGCGGATTGGCCTGTTCCATATTGGCTGTCAAACAGGTACTTGCTATAGGCGTCGTTTACTGCTATTACAGGGTACTTGAGTAAACCATCCTTCTCCAACGCGTTGTAGCGGTGAACGCCTGTCGTGGTCTCTTCGCATGCTCCAATCACATGCCCGAGAAGCTCCTTCTTGTCTGTATGAACTGCCACCGAAAGCTCGGCGCCATCATCGATTATTAGTTGCGGCTTGTGGCTGAGAACTTGAAATAGGTTTTCGCGGTGTTCGTTGGGCGTTACACCATGCCACGCGTACACGTTCACACCCGAGTTCGCCAGAGCTGCCGCAACATCATCCTGCGTTGATAGTGGGTTGCTACCAGTTATCGCGACGGAGGCGCCACCAGCCTGCATTGTTTGCCCTAGGACAGCGGTTTTCATTTCTAGGTGCATGCACATCGCCATGGACAAGCCTTGAAACGGCTTTTCTTTCTCAAACCGCGTACGGATTCTTTCGAGCACGGGCATGTGCAGACGTGCCCATTCAATTTTCAACTGGCCCTGAGGAGCCAGGGACGGATCTTTGACTTTGCTCAAGCGCAAATCATCCCGATACCAGAGCGTACCTTCCGTTCGTGGAATGTGGCCGCGTAAGTTAAAATGCTTGAGATAGCCTCCGAGTGTGGCGAGCTGGAAAGTAGCTTTTGAGCAACCTAGTTTCGATTACTCGAGCGAATTTCCTGCCGTTAACCGTCGTTATAGTATTCGCCGGCCTAGCAGCCGCATTCTATTCGCACCGGGTCTTCCTCCCCATCGACGCTGCCCTTGTTATGGTGGGAGCTTTGCTGACGCACGCGTCGGTGAACGCTTTCAACAACTACTTCGACTATCGCTCCAAAATCGACGCGAAAACCCCTAAGACACCATTCAGCGGCGGGGTCGACACACTCGTCAAGGGCATGATGAAACCCTCGGAAGTACTTACGGTCTGCCTGTTTACGATAATCTGTGCTGCCCTGATTGGAGTCTACTTCTTGGTACGTTTGTTCAACGTCCTTCTCCCCCTGATTGTCTACGGAGCGATCATAATCGTCCTCTACACGCCAATTCTTTCGCGCGTTCCCGCCATAAGCGAAATTATCGCTGGCTCCGGTTTCGGGCTGATGGGTTTGGGAGTGTACGTTACGCAGACCGGTTTGATCGACGCTGCAGGCATCGCCATACTGATTCCAATCACAATTCTCGTCGCTCTACTCCTATTTCTTAACGAGTTCCCAGACGCCGAAGTTGACAAAGTTGGCGGTAGGCGTCATACTGTAATACTATTGGGGAAAAGAAGCTCGGCTTGGCTCTACGTGGCAGGCCAGGCAGCAACTTACGCATCAATTATTCTCGCTGTGGCTATCGGCGCAGCGCCGCCCCTAGTGCTCGTCTCGCTCCTGAGCCTACCCATAGCATACAAAGCCAGCCGAATCACTTTGAAGAACTACAACCGAACATCCAACTTGGTCCCAGCGCTAGGTTCAAACGTGCTATTCATTCTGTTAACAATCGCTCTGATGGCGTGCGGCTTTGGGGTAGCCTCGTTCGTTTAACGCGCGGCTTTTAACTCAACCAACTCAATCCTACACGCGTACCGGCCATGCCATCGCTGCTGATCAAGAACTGCGACTGGATTGTCACACAAGACAAGAAACGCGAGGTGTTGCAGGACGCATCCATCCTCATCCAAGACGGAGAGATCAAGCAAATCGGGAAGAACCTCAGAAGCCCTGCTGACTTAGAAGTCGATGGACACGGAACAATCGCCCTTCCCGGCCTCATTAACGCTCACACTCACCTCTCGATGACCATGTTTCGGGGCTACGCGGATGACATGCTGCTGCAGGATTGGTTGCAGAAGAAAATTTGGCCCCTCGAAGCCAAGCTGACAGGCGAAGCCTGCTACTACGGCGCCCTCTTGGGCTCAGCTGAAATGATCCAATCCGGAACGACAAGTTTCGTGGACATGTATTTCTTCATGGAAGACGTAGCCAAAGCTGTGGCCGAATCAGGCCTGCGCGGCTTCCTTTCTTACGGCATCATAGACCTATCCGACCCCGGGAAAGCGCGAATGGAACAGGAGAAGAGTATGAAATTCTTCGATTACATTAAGGACCTTGGCAATCCAAGAATCCGCTTCGCCCTGGGCCCACACGCACCATACACCTGCTCCGCCGAGACCCTCCTCTGGGCGAAGGAATTTGCAGAGAAGAATGATGTGATCAACCACGTTCACGTGGCTGAAACACGCAAAGAGCAAGCAGACTCCCAGCAGCAGCACGGTTTGCGCGTCGTCGAATACTTGGACAAGATTGGAGCACTGTCCAAGAAGATGCTCGCAGCCCACTGTGTTTGGCTCACGAAGAGTGAGGTCGCTCTTCTCGCCAAGTCAGGCGCTGCAGTCGCGCACTGCCCAGTTTCAAACATGAAGCTTGCGAGCGGCGGAGTCGCCCCCCTACCGGAAATGTTCGAAGCGGGCGTCCCCGTCGGGTTAGGGACCGATGGCGCAGCGAGCAACAACAGCCTGGACATGTTTGAAACGATGAAGGTCTGCGCCCTGCTACACAAGGCGCATAGATGGGACCCTACGGTTCTGAACGCGCAAACGGTGCTTGACTTGGCCACGATTCAAGGAGCTAAGGCCTTGGGAGTTGAACGCGAAATCGGAAGCCTCGAACCGGGAAAGAGAGCGGACATCATCCTAGTCGACGCAAAATCACCTAACATGAACCCGGTCTACGGAGCGGAGACAGTTATCTCGGACCTAGTGTACTCAGCCTCCGCCGCAAACGTCGCCACTACGATTGTGGACGGCCAGATCCTTATGAAGAATAGAGAGGTCAAATCGGTTGATTTGGGACAAATCGTTTCTAGAACGCGTGAGCTAGCAACGCAGCTCGCCCATGGTTGAGCACTATCGAGAGTTCTGTGGTCTTCATTTGGTTCCCGAGCTAAGAATCGTAGATACAAATAGCGGTGTGCTGGGCGTTTCATGTACTCCAGCGACTGGTCGAGGTGACTGGCACGATCGCTTCAATATGTGCTTCATGGAATGAACAAGTCGCTTCGGCCTGTCGCTGCGCTTCGTTCATATGCGTTAGTCCAGCGCTATCGACTTGATATTCCGTACGACATCAAATGCGTAATAAGGAAAGCGACGCTTACGGATTAGATCGGTGCCGAAAGTACGTACCTGTGTAGGTCGTGAGAAATTTCGGTATGTCCCGTCGAACTATCTTTGCCAATATCCAACTGTTCCCAAGCGCCATTCGGCAATCCGAGTTCCTCCACATTCCCAGCCAACACGATCACGATAATTATCTCGATAACCGAGCGGCTCACCCCAAACATGAAGAGTAACCCGCTATGAAGATCAATCATTATGGGAATGCGAAGATTTTCGCATTTTCACTAATCTTGCTGGGCTGTCTAACCGTGACGGCCCAGCTGGGTTTGGTTCCAGAAGCGCACGCGCAGACTCCCCAGTGCTACAACCCCTACTTTGCGGGATACAATTACCAGTTCGGATTTCGCGACGCAGCTTCGGATAAGAAGAGCTACATGTCAGGAGAGACGGTCACGATCACCGGCCATGTCGGACTCCTCACCGAGGAAGTCTGGGGCGACGGCTGCGGCAACTTCTACATTGCCAACTCATACTGGGGAGATCCATCCGGCGCTACAGTCACTCTAGATCCAAGCGGGCAGAGAACCACTGTCGGCTCCGATGGCTTCTTCAGCTTCACCTACACGCTTCCAGTCGGGACCCATCCCGGCCAGATGACCTTCAACATCTACGCCCACTACAGCAGTTACAGTGACAGGACTGCAGTCACCATAACCGTGCGAGTGCCACCGCTGACGATCACCCTAACGGTTTCTCCGACCTCGGGCGACGTCCCATTCTCTCCAAACATACGCTACACGGTCAGTGGCGGAGTCCCACAATATCGGGTCACAATAACTTTCGGCGACGGCACCCACGTAGACACCGCGCCTGGAGAAACATTCACCGGGCCAACCTACGCCAAGCCGGGAACATACATGATCACGGCCACCGTGGTTGACGCGCTAGGAAGCACCGCCCATGACGCGCAACCGGTCGAGGCGACTGTACACCTAAACGTGACCCCCAGCTGCCCTTCCTCGGTCTACGGCGGAGACACGGTCGCGCTCAGCGCGACTGTCACCGCGAGCGACAATAGTAACCCGCAAATATCCTACCACTGGTCAGCGTCGCCTGGTGCAGGCTCCTCGTCGCCTGTCGGCGGAACCTTTGACGACCCGAACAGTCCGACACCGAAGTGGACTGCCCCCAACGTCAACGCCCAAATGGACTACACGATATATGTCGACGTCTCCGCTAGCGGCTACATCTCCGGTACGGGGAACTGCAAATTTCAGTTGAGCCCGCCCCCGAACTATACCTGGGTAATCTTGATACCTGCGATATCAATAATCGCAGGCGGCGGATATTACTACAACAAGAAAAGGAAACGTGCTCCTCCTCCACCACCTAAGCCTCCGAAGAAGAAGGATGAGTGCGACGACTGCTTCATCTTTCGTCTCTCTCCGGGCGAATGGCGTGCCAAGACGGTCGGGCCTGGGTACGCCTCCGCGGGCTGGCAGGAAGCCTTCTCCATGGAGATGGACTGGCCGGGCGTTCACGACCGGCCGGTCAGTTTCAGAGTTGTGGGCGGCGAAGAGGTCGGAGCCACCATCGGGGTTATCGGCTTTAACGTTCAGTTCGGGCCGCACCTGGGTTTTCAGCTTGACGTCAACGGGCAGAATGCTCCAGCAGACGATTACTACATTACCGTAACCGCCGATGGAACCTCAAAGACGGGAAGACCTTGCCACGGCGAGCAAACGGTAATGCTTCACGTCTGCGGCAAAGTGATCTGTGATGACGGCCCGTTCTTCATGGAAGAACCGGACGTGACGGGAGACGTCGAGCGAACAGATAGCGCCGGGAACACTGAGAAGCTGACCGGCTCAAGCAGACCATTCGGGCCTGGCGATAGAGTTCAGACCTTCTCGGACGGCTTCTTCGAGCAGTCTTTCGAGCACTTTTTGGCTAAAGGCTATGGTGGAGGCAAAGTGGGCGAGGCGGCATTCGCGGGAAGCGGAACTGCCTTCGGGCCGAACACCGCGGCTAATTGGATTGACCCGCTCTCCAAGGCTCCTGTTCCGTGGCTGCGTATGCCAGAAGCCGAGCAGCTCGCAAAGATGGTCGCGGGGGGTCTGGCCGCTGAGCTTGGAGCAATCATCGGACTTGAGGCGGGCAAAATGCTGCTCAACTGGAAGGAGGCGGACAAGAATATGACGGCGACTGTGCTCTTGCCGAGGTCGCCAGCCGCCGACCATGGCTGGGCCGCCCGCGTCAACGGCACCAGACTCTTAGTGGAGGCTACACGAGACGGCAACGCGGCCGCCATAACCGTTCTCGATGATTACGGGAAGGGCAGTGAAGTCGAGGTCTGGAACATCACAGACCCACGCAAGACTTTCACGGTCAAAGGAGGCGAACAGATCCTCATAGAGGCCGGAAGAGCGAACCCACCGGCCAAAGTGAGCATAGGCACGAACCTAGGCGCGGATCCCTTTGGAGTTCTTCAAAGGTGGTGGAGACTGAGTCCGGCCACAGACAAGTCTCTAGCCTCTCTCACATCTCTGCCGCCCGGACCAGGGCACGGAATGGCCGGCGGCGGCTGCCCGCGCTGCGGCCTACCCGCAACACCCAACCTGAAATTCTGCACCCACTGCGGCATTAAACTGAAGCCCGCCAAAAACAAGGAGCAACCCGAAAAGCCGGAGCCAGCTATGAGGCCGAAACCTGCGAATCAAGAGATTACCGAGCCCTGTCCAAAGTGTGGACGTAAAATCTCGACGAAACTTGAGTTCTGCACCTACTGCGGAACCAGGCGGTGAGCTTGAGGCTTGCGGAGAACCATACGGCAAGCGCTAGTTTCAATTCTGCTGATAATCGTCGCGGTGCCGGCGCTTGCAACAATGTCGGCAAAAGGCTTGAGTCCAAGCACTGGAATCAAAGATTCCACGACAACAAGCACTGTAACTGTCAGCACGTCCTACGCCACCTCCACGGTAGCTCGAAACGACACTATCTATGCAAGTGAGCGAGTGTTCGTGAAGGCCGTGAACGGCTGGGAGGAGGAACTCTACCTCCGGGCTAACAAAGGCGACACCGTGTATGTAAAACTGACATCAAACATAGCCATCACGTTTGCAGTTCTCGCCGACACGAACCACTCAAAATGGGTGCAGGCCGGATATCCGTCTCCCCCTTCCGGCTTTTTCTCTTCAGCCCTCCTACTGAAGGCCCAGGTGCTTTCCTGGTCAGGCAAGTTTGTCATACCGTCTGACGGAGGGTACTGGTTCATGTTCTTCAACTACAGTAATCAGACCGCGGCCACAGTCCATGTGGATGCAACAATATCATATGCGGCAACCACATGGCTGGCGTCGACGATACTGTCCACTGTTCTGCAGTCAAACCCTACGCCGACCGGCGCAGTTTCAATAAACCTCATCTTGCAGGCGATAGCCGTTGGCGGAATCTTGGCTCTGCTCGCTTCAGCAATCTTTCTCGCGAAGAGAAAAAGAGAATTGAAAAAGTCAGCAGCGAAATCTGCAACCCCGCCAACAGGCACTGCCACCGCCTCAAAAACAGTTCCGCCGAAATCCGCCACTGCAATGGGAATGGTGGATGAGATGAAAAAACCAAAAGCCAAGAAACGCAGACCACCCCCTAAAGAAACCCCAAGTTCCGGGCCTCGCATCTGCGTCAACTGTAACGCCCAACTTCCACCCGATGCGGTGTTCTGCGGCGAGTGCGGTCACGTCGTAGAGGCGCAGGGATGATGCGGAACAGAACCGCAGCGACCGCCTACTTGCTGCTTTGCATTTTGCCAGTAATTCTCTCAGCCCGAAACGTGGTTGGATCCGGCGTACTTCCCTCTTTGCCTGCGGGAAGCTGGTGGAGGATCGGTTACATTGCTTCGTGCTAGGGTGCAATAGCACCATACCGAGAACTCAGCTGAACCTCCCCCAACTCCAGGTAGCCTGAATCGCCACGCCAGTGCGACGTGGACCGAACAACGATAAGTGGCACTTTGAACATGGGTGCGGCTAGGACGAAAGTTTCCGCTTCTCCGCCCTCGAAGGCGACGTTTAGGCCGTATTTCTTCCTAAGCCCGGTCAGCTTGGGCAAGTCTGATGCTTCGAGTCTCTTTCCCAACCACTTTTCGTCAAGCCCGAGCGCGTTGCACGCGGTTACTATGATCTGAAACCCGGATTCTATTTGTTCTCGGACAAGTTGCTCTTCGTTCTTATGCCATAGTGGGGCGATACTCTTCAGGCCGAGTTTCTCGCACACGTTGTCGATTCGAGTTCTCTGATACTCGCTTGCGACCGCGCCTGAAACCACCGTGTCGATGCCTAATGATTTCTTGAGTTGCTCAAGGCCGACGGCAAGATCGGTCAATTCCCGTTCTTTTTCACCACGGGTCTTAACGGTTAGTTGTGGTAGGCCCATGGCTTGGGCCTGCAGCTTGGTCCAAGTTAGGCCGGGAAAGTGAAACATCCAAGATTCTTGGGATTCTGGAATGACGGTGAGTAGGCTTTCCACGTCCCAGCCCTGCATTTGGACGCACCATAGTGCGAATGCGCTGTCTTTGCCGCCGCTGAATAACGCCGCAACCTTCAATCTGTTCCGCACCTAATTTTCGCGAGTAACACACCCTAGTTGTCCCACACCCAAATGTAAGGTGTGGGACACCCTAGAAGTCGGCGGGAGCTTTGAACCTGAACTGGTCTTGGTAGAGCTTTGAGAGCCTTTGCAGTGTGTCCGCGTCCTCAACCCGTTTATCATCCCTGAACCGAGCGATTCTCGCAAAGCGAAGGGCAAACCCGGATTTGTAGTGTGGGCTATGTTGAATCTCGTTGAAGGCTACTTCAACGACAATCGACGGCTTCACATATACGGTGTAATCTGTTTCCTTGGTCTTCAACTCTAGCAATCTCTTTGTGATTTCAACGAATTCTTGGTCGGTGAGGCCTTTGAAGGTCTTCCCGACCACTAGAAATTCTCCCGACGCTTCATCTCGCACGGCGAGATGGTAATTGCTCAGCCAACCTCGCCTCCTCCCGGAACCCCAATCCGCAGCCACGATAACGACATCTAAAGTTTCCGCGGGCTTGATCTTGAACCACTTCTTCCCTCGGACACCGGGCGTATAGTTACTCTTGAGGTCCTTCGCCATCAACCCCTCGTGCCCTGCTTCTATTGATGCCTGCATCATCTTCTGCGCCTCGCCAAGGTCTTCGGTAACGATCCTGGTGGCGAGAAGTTGATCGTCGACTATGCTGCGGAGCATCTCCCATCTTTTTTCGTAGGGGGTATCGATCATCAGGTTTCCGTCGAGATAGATGACGTCGAATAGGAAGAGTTTGAGCGGAATTTCCTTCAGCATAGCGTCAACATCATGTACTCTCCTAAATCGCCTCATCAAATCCTGAAATGGAAGGGGCTTCTGATTCTGGCCGATTGCAACCACTTCGCCCTCGATTAGAAATTCCTCACTACGAACGCGTTTCCTCGCGAGCTCGACTATGTCCGGCAGACTTAATGTGACGTCGGTTAGCCTTCTGCTGAAAATTCTGAGTGTGCCGTCCTTCCTGTGGATTTGGATGCGCGCCCCGTCGTATTTGAATTCGAAGGCGCTTGTCCCCCCGTGTTCTTTGAAGACCTCCTCAAGATCCTGCGCCATTTCCGCCAGCATCGGCTTGATGGGAACGAATAGGGTCACGCCTACATTCTTGATTGCTTCTGGGCCCTTCGTGAGCGCCAATTCAGCAACTTGGGCCAGGTTCCCTGTGAGCATGTTAGCCCTACGAACCAGCTCAGGGTTGATGGATGCGGCTTGGGCTATCGCATCTAGGACGACGCCCTCCACGGCGCCTATGCGCATCTCTCCGAAGATGATCCGGATCAAATACTCGGCGTCGGCTCTGGGAAGCCGGCTAAGTAATGTGTCTACAAGCGTCTCCTTTCTCTGTCGCGAACCCGATCCACTTGCGGTCGCTATCTTCTCGAAGGTTCTGTAAACCTCAAGGATTGTAACAGGTTTTGCGACCAAGGCGGATTGGCCGCTTCCGCGCTTAATCTTCCAAAGCGTTTGTCCCCCGATATCGAGCGCCCGCTCATCGGATTCAGGAAATGGCCGACCAACGAGGAAAGAAACGGCGGGTGTGATTTCTTCACGGTTTAGGGATTTGAGGAAGTTCACTAGGTAGGCTACTTTCTCCGTCCTTTTCGTAGTAGACTCTAGCGCCTTGCAGACTTCTGTAAACCTGCTAAAGGAGGTCTCTGGTGGCAACTAGGCTCCTTCCTGATTGTCTCCTAGCCAGCTTTGGAGGGTTGAACGGTCTTTGGCGTAGAATGCGCGCATTCGTTCAATTGCGAGGTTGACCCTATCTGGGGAGAACCCACGTTCTTCGCATAGGAATTTCCTGAGGCCTGCTTCGTCCATGCCTTTGAATTGAATCTCGTAATCTTCCCTTACATCTGGGTGGAGGAAGATTGTGCGTATCGCTTGAAGGTTGTTAGGAAGCTGAGTTTTGAATCGGTCCGGCAGTTTTTCAAGACCTCCATGTTCCCTGATGAGTTTCAGGGCTGTTTTAGGTCCGACTCCCCGAACTCCTTGGTTAAAGTCGGTCCCTACTAGGATGGCTAGGTCGATCAGTTGCTCCCGAGTTACTCCCAGCGCCGTCAGGAGTTGGTTAAGTTCAATCAGTTCAGGTATGAGCGGGCGGGCGATTCCTTTGCTTGGCAAGAATTCTTGCCCAGATATCGTTACATACCGAACTAGGCGAGGAGCACCAAAAAGTACAGAGTCATAGTCCCGACTATTCGCTGCCCAGACATCACCCTTGGACGCCATGTGGGCAGCCTGAGCCTCACCCTCTTGCGGGGCTTGAACGTAAGGGACGCCAAGCAGACCGAGCAGTTTCCTAGCATCCTCTTGCATCGGTTGCGTTAGCGAGTTCATCCTTACCGCTTTCGACCAGGCCGCTGAGTAGTCGCCGCGTTGGACAGCCGTTTCCCATTCCTTTCGCGCCTTTTCCCTGTACTGGCGTCGTGCTTCCAGGGTCCGCATCTTCATCGCAGGTGGCCTCCCGTCGAAGACGAAGACGGGGCGTATCCCATAATCTGCCATCAAACGCGTCGTGCGAAGAAGTAATCCAACCAAGTGCGAAGTAACGTTGCCCTTCGAGTCGGTGAATGGCCTTCCGTCCCGCATACGGATTAGGGCGAGGAATTGGTAGAGCATATTGTTGGCGTCAACGGCGAGGCTTCGACCCTTCAGGTCATCCAACCTCAGCTGCCGCTTTACAACGAGCGGGGAGAGGTTGAAACCCAAAGATCAACTACCTCGACTTCTCGGATTCCATATCCGGCTTCGAAATTAACCATACTCAATCGACTAGGACCAATGCCTATGATGGCTTGTAGTGAGAAAGTGGTGATATTACAAACGGCATTCATTGATAGTAATGCTT
>JBAVCK010000211.1:0-26520 GCA_049586635.1 Bathyarchaeia archaeon | reverse complement strand
GTCCTAGAGTACGGGGTTGGAACTGGAAGGAATTTGGCGGCGCTAGTATGCAGGGAAAAGATTGGGTATGACGTGGCGGAATCCGTTAGATCTATCGTTACCATGCATGGCATCCGCTTTGTAGATGAGGTGGCATCTGTGGAAGATTGCTCAATAGATTCGACAATATGTCATCATGTCTTAGAACATGTGACGGACCCCTACAAGACTCTCGAAGATATTCGCAGGGTAACCAGGCCTGGTGGGAAGCTTCTTGCGTTTGCTCCATACGAATTCGAGAGACGCTATCAAGAATTCAACCCGAATGACTCAGATATGCATCTTTTTTCTTGGACCGTCCAGAGTTTGGGGGCACTACTTGAGAGTGCGACTTTCCACGTTAAGGAAGCCAAACTTGGCCCATTCGGCTACGAGTGGTTTGCTGCTAGGCATGCATTCCTAGGGGAATGGGGCTACCGCCGTCTCTTAACGATCTTGAGAGCACTGCGGCCCGTACATGAAATCCGTATTGTGGCAGAAAGACCCTGACCCTGTCACGATGAGGTGGAAGAGATAATGGTCGCTATCTCGAACACGCGAATGCACTCCCAAAGTGCGATTTTTCGAAGAATCGTCGCAATAACTCCAATGATTACGTTCGCGTTAATTGTTGCTTCTCTTCTAGCTGTCACCCCTGAACCGAACGTTGCGTTAGGGTATTTTTCGTTCGAGTTTCTTGCCCCATGGACGTATTGGGTTTTGCTGTTGGCTCTGGGCGCGAGCACGGTTTTCTTAATCCAAATGAACCATCGCCTCGCGTTCTTCGGCATTGTTCTGACGATGCTTGCAATGCGATTACCTCTCTTGCTGATGTTCAAGCTACCAAATGGCCCCGACAGCTATACTTACATGAACATTATCCAGCAATGGAATGCAGCTGGACGAATTGACCTCACCATCGATTCGCGAGCTCAGTTTTGGCCTGTCTCCTTTCTTCTTCTTTATGCTCTAACCAAACTTGGGCTTGGTGAAATCAACCTTTGGCTGGCGGCGCTGCCAGTCCTGTACTTTACAAATCTGTTGCTAGCATCGATTCTTCTCAAGCGTTTGACGAGTAAGAAGATTGCGGAGTATGCAACCTTACTGGTTTGCGTAGCTCCCACATTCAACTTCTATTTCTATGAAATTGTTGCCCCACAACTGTTCGGTGCAACGTTATTCCTTCTAGGCCTAATCATAATATTCGAATACGAAAAACGCCGCGTTGTTTCCCGAATTCTAGCCTTCATCGCGGTATTTGTAGTCTTACTCTTCACTCATCACTTGACATCACTCTTACTCGCAGCTTATGTTTTCATGCTGGCTGTTGGGGAAATGCTCGCTAAGCACCTGAAAAAGCGCCTCGCTACACCGAAAGGACCGATCGCGGGGTTCAAACATTTGCTACCTCTTTCGTTCGGGATGATCTTGGCGTGGTTCATTTACTTCTTTGGTGTGTCACAAGTCATCAGCCACCGTTTTTTGGGCGTACTCATTTCCGTCTTGCAAGGTAATCCCTCTTCGTATCCGCTTGGTGAAGGCCCAGGACCTTATTTCATCGGCACTTATGCGTTCAGCGTTAACAGCCTGTCGGTCTACAATTATCGCCTAATTCCGCTGGGAATCGCCGGGTTACTTGTTCTGGCGGTATGGTTCGTGCAAACGAAAAAGATCGTTCTTTCTCATAGATTTGACAGGGCAAATCTGAGAATCTTTGCTTCTACGGGCTTCTTTGCGTTCCTCATGATTGTTTCATTCACGCTCCTCAATGGCCTTTTTCTTGAAATCCCAAGACTGTTTGATGTCGTGGTCTTGTTCGCAAGTGTGCCTATTGCTGGTTGGTTTGTGAACTCTCAAAAGGTTAAGTCGATTAATTCCGCGAAGGTTCTTTCATTGGTTCTTATTGTGATGGTTGCTTCTACCCTCGGAATGGGTGTCCACAGCTCAGAGTTTGTATATTATACCCAAGAGCGGGATGCCATATTGTTCGTTACGAAGCTGTACCCACACGCCGTCTTGTATACCGACGAGCGCTTAGTGGCATTCGCTGGGTACTTTGCTCCGACATTCGTTGTAAGAGAGATTCCGCTTACACTCACAGATATGTTACCTAACCGCACTTCCCCCACAGTTCTCGTACTGATAAGTTACCATTCTCTCGCCTACAATTCGTATCGCCCTGTGTACATTGATGCCCCCTCCGAAATCTTGCACTTTGTCGAGACCGGTGGAACCGTAGTTTATTCAAACCAGGGAATTGAAGTATACACTTTGCATTGATCGCCAGCTCGAGCTTAGAAGGGGCCGCGTGGCTGTCCAAGGGATAACCGCAAATTTGCTGTTAGGCTACCGAAGAAAGGTTGTTTGCGTGCAGAATATCCGATTTCTCTCTTCGGCAAACGTCCCGCATGAGTTTGCCCGCCTCGGTCGAGATTGCGCTCTGTACGCCAAGGGCGTTGGTGAATTCGATAGGTTTTGCCCGGTACACATGAATCCCGTGAAAGTTTTCAATCGGGCTCGCTTTGCACGTGTTCAGAGTTAGTACCGCGACTCGATGGCCCAGCTTTGTCAATTCTTCAGCCACATGATATGTCACCTGCTCAACGCCGCCGCCTACGTGGGACGGAAAATAATCCGTTCCTATTAGGACGTTCATGACAAGCACCCCGTCCAAGGACCCCGGTTCTTAGAAATCGTCGAATTAATGAATGACAAGCACTCCGCGACCACAGGAAAGTTCTCACGAAAAACCCGCGCTCATCTCCCTGAAAAAGTAAATTTCTCTCGATAGGCTGCCGATTTCAAATGGTGCAGCAAAGTGTCCAGCAGAATGCCCAACGAGAATACCACCGTTCCCCCTACAAAGAACAGGACGGAGAGGAGCGCCGATCCCAAGCGGGGCCAGGTCGGCATGCCCGAGAACTGCCATTCATACCAACCAATGAATGAATATGCGCCGAAGCAAGCTCCTAGAAAAAGGAAGAACGCTCCTAGCGTGCCATAAATAATGAAGGGGTTAAGTTCAGAACATAATCTAAGCGCAGTCCACAATATACTGTATCCGTCGTGGAGAGGGCGTATCTTTGATTCTCCAGCCCTCCTCCGATAGCGACTTGGAACCTCAGCAACTCTTGCCTTGATTTTTCGCGCTTCGATGAGCATCTCGGTGGCCAGCGGCATGCCATTGGCTTCGAGGTACATTCCCCGAAGACAAGTTGGGGATATCGCCCTGAACCCTGATTGTGAATCATGGATCTTTAACCCGTAGAGCCTGCTCACGGTTCTTGAGATTATCTTGTTGCCTATCCGATTACGGAGAGACATGGCACCCGGTTCCATGTTAGCGAACCTGTTCGCTATCGTCATGTCCGCCTTCCCCTCAAGAATTGGTTCAAGGAGGGCGGGAATGTCATCGGGTGCGTAAGTTGAGTCAGCGTCTATCATGACAGCTATGAAGTTCTTGCACTTTGCCAGGACGTATCCGAATCCGGTTAAGTACGCGCCACCGTAACCGTGACTCTTTTCGGTGAGTACCGTCGCCCCGAGACTCTCAGCTATTTGAGCAGACTCGTCGATTGAGGAACCGTCCACCATTACGATTTCGTACTCAAATCCTCTAAGCGCCTGTTGTATTCCTTGAATCACCTCGCCTATGGATTTCTCTTCGTTCAGGGCGGGTACAATCACGTAGATCGGGGGAGGCAGCCTTACCTTCGCAGAATCGACGTGCAAGACCGGTTGGCTAAGGAATCCCTCAGTTACGTCGGCCTCGTGAGTTAGGGGCATCATTGTAGTCGCCCGTTGTGGTGTATACCACGTCAGGGATTGGTGAAAGCCGATTTCAAATGGCTGTCACCATGGATTCGAAGCTTTGGTAACGTCAAGCTTTGGTTAGGGTTCCGCCTAGGATTGGTTCACAAAGCGAGCAGGAGGTGAAACATCAAGATGATGACGATCATGGGCAAACGTTTCACCAACCGAGGCATTTCAACCATCATAGCCGCACTACTCCTCATCGCCATAGCAATCGCCGCAGGAGTACTACTCTACGTCTTCTCAATAGGATTGATCGGAAGCCTTCAAGGGAGCGGCGGACAACAAACAAAAGACCAAGTAATCATGGAAGCATACCAATGGCTGTCCACCACGCCACTTACGCTAAACTTGCGCAACACCGGTGCAACTACACTTGACATGACAAAGGCCACATTCTACGTAGGCGGAGTCCTAATGGCAGCGGGAACCATGGCCGGGATCGGAGGGGGAGCCGGATGCGCAGCCGCGACGTTCGGGCCAGGCTGCTACGGTGCTCAACCTGTCACTATATCGAGTTTGACGCCTACAAACGGAGTTGCATATGTAGTTAAGATCGCTCTTGCAGACGGCGGTGTAATGAGTTACTCGGCGGTCTTTGGCACTTCAGCTTAAGCGAAACCCCCTGCGCTCCCCTTTTTTTCTTTTTTTTGTCTTCCTTCGTGTCAACCGCCAAGCCAGCCTGCTAGCTCTCGAGTAGAGGACGAAACTAGGTCAGCTGCATCCATCTAACAGGTTCCCTTGTCACCGTCTTCTTGGAACTTGGGATACACCAAGGCTATGCCAAACATTGGCCTAACATTTGATTATGGAATGAACTCGGATGCCTCTGCTCATTCGGCCTGTGAAGATGAATAAGTCAATCTATGTTCGGGTGCCGAACGACATAGCCCACATCATAGGTTTGGACAACCGGGTCGAAGTGAGCTTCAGCTTCGAAGACATCGGCAACGAACTTCGCCTCATCTACTCACTCAACAAGTCGAAACTTGCGAATCAGCAATCCGTGGACAATCCAACGGTCGACGCGGAATCAATGATCGCAACCAAACCACAGAGTCAAGCCCTACGAACCCACCTACGGAGGGGTGAAAATGGAACTAAGGTTGAAGCTCAAGGGGTTTCCTAGGAGCAGGGCTTCTACCGCCACAGCTCAAGTTGTTGTGGAGAAACAGAAACCCGAGGCCAATGAAGCTCCCACGAGTTTCAAGGAAGTGTACCCGTTAATTGAACCCTACGCGTACGCTGCCATCACACGTGACCCGAAGACTGCTGGCATGTTATACTACGTAATCGAACCCACGCTCCTTGAAGGGGATAAGGAGTACTACTCCAAGCTTCGTAGCATTCTGACCGAAGAGCTTGATGTTGACGTACGCAAAATCGAAACAAAACAAGCTGCCGAGAAACTGCTGAGAGAACACGTTGAGACTATTGTCAAGTCGTACAAGCTGAAGATTGAGGCTGAAACACTTGACAAACTCATGTACTACTTGAACAGGGACCTCATAAATTTCGGCCGCATCGAACCTCTCATGCGGGACCACATGCTCGAAGACATAAGCTGCGACGGGCCCGACGTCCCTCTTTACGTTTGGCACCGGCAGTACGAATCTATCCCGACGAACGTCAAGTTCGAGAGTAGCAAGGAGCTTGACAGCTTCGTCGTCAAATTAGCCTACCTATGCAACAAGCACGTGTCAATCGCATCGCCCATCGTTGACGGGGGCCTCCCCGACGGAAGCCGAATCCAGCTAACCTACTCAAAGGAAGTGACTCGGCATGGGAGTAGCTTCACGATTAGGCGCTTTAAGGCCGACCCCCTCACGATCACGGACCTGATCACCTTCAACACAATAACCGCCGAGATAGCTGCTTACTTCTGGTATCTGCTCGAGAAGAAAAGCTGCATCCTGATCGCCGGAGGAACTGCCTCAGGCAAGACGACACTTCTCAACTGCATTTCAATGTTCATACTTCCAGACGATAAGGTTGTGACAATCGAAGATACGCCTGAAATGAACATTCCCCACCAAAACTGGGTCTCCTCAATCGCAAGGGTCGGGTTCGGCGCGATCGGAAGTTCCGCTGAGATTTCAACCTTCGATTTGCTCAAGGCAGCGATGCGGCAGCGGCCTGATTATGTGATCGTCGGCGAGGTGAGAGGCGAAGAAGCGTTTACCCTCTTCCAAGCAATGGCCACCGGGCACGGCGGTTTGTCAAGCCTACATGCAGACTCCGTTGGAGCTACCCTTCGACGCCTCGAATCAGCCCCATTGAATATCCCACGTTCACTGTTACCCACATTGAACGTCGTAGGCGTACTGTCAAGGATGAGGGTTGGTGACAGACCTGCTCGAAGGCTGATCGAATTGACCGAGATACTTGGCATTGACCCGAGTTCGGGTGAGGTGGAGTTGAATGAAATCTTCCGTTGGGCCCCGAAGACTGATGCCTTCACCTACGCCGGGCACAGCAGGATCATCGACGTGCTGGCTGAAAAATCCGGCGTTGCAGCTGAGGATGTCAGGAACGAACTACAGCGACGAAAGACTGTACTCGACTATATGACCCAGAAAAATATTCGTCGGTACAAAGAAGTGGGAAATCTAATTCGTCAGTATTACGCGGAACCGGTGAAGACATTCGAAAGAGCGAGGCTGTCGCTGCTCAGTATCGGAATGAGTGATTAGAGATGACGAAGCCAGCCAAGATCAGCAGTAAGGTTGCAAAGAAGGATATCTCAGTCCTCAGGGAACCTTGGCTGCTAGCATTCCGGTACCTCAGCGCCCAACTACCGAAGTTGATGCCCTACTTCCAAGACTTAGGTCCGACGCTCCAGAAGGCAGGGGTAAAAATCAGCTTGCAGGCTTACGTTAGCTTAACGCTGTTCGTGACCGGGCTGTCATTCGTCGCCACGTTTGGGGTCACGTTGGCGATAGCAGGCCTGTTAGGCGTACCAATACTGATGACGATATTGTTCGCGTTCGGGGTCGGTATACTTTCCGGGAGCGGTACGTTTGGGTTGATCTATGGGTTACCGGGTTTCTTGGCCGCCAATCGACGGAAGAGAATGGATCTGGAGTTACCATACGTTGCAAGCCACCTGTCGATTCTAGCCACTGCAGGCCTGCCTCCGGCGCGCATGTTCAAACTAATCGAAGACTCCGCCACCACACCTCAGGTTGCTTCCGAAGCTAACGAGATCACCCGAGACGTCGAAGTCCTGGGGCAAGACATCATCACCGCGCTTGAAGCTGAAAGGGTCCGCTCCCCTTCAAAGACATTTGCGGAAATCCTGGAAGGATTCGTAGCAACAATCCGCTCTGGGGGCAGCCTGACGGGGTACCTGCAAGATGCGACGCGGGTCGTGATGGATTTGAGGAGGGTGGCCGCCAAGCAACTGGTGGAAGGCTTAGCAACCTTCGCGGAGGTTTACGTAACTCTCATGGTTGTTTTTCCTCTACTCGTGATCGTAATGTTCTCCGTTATGTCCATCATCGGCGGAGGCATAGGGGGCTTCTCAACCACAGCCATGATGACGGTGGTCACCTACCTGATCATTCCATCCTCTGGCGTAGCGGTCATCGTAATGCTCGACACGATGCTCGTGGAGGATTAGAAATGCCGAGGATTGAACCAAAAGAAAAGACCATTGTAGCGGTCACATCCGTTGGCATCGGCATCTCGATGAGTCTTGCCGCTATAATAGGGGCATTCATACTTCGTTGGAATCTACCAATATCCTGGGACCAGCTGATTATAGTCGGATTTATGATCGCGCTATTCCCGCCTGCGACCGTTGAATACCTAGACCTCCGCTGGCAGAGGGGAATCGATAATAACATTCCTCGGCTCCTACGAGAGATTGCAGAATCAGGACGAACCGGTCTCACGTTAATTCGGGCTATCGAAGTGTCCGCTGATAGAGATTACGGCCCGCTGACTCCTGAACTGAAGAGGTTATTGGCGAGAATTTCCTGGGGCGCAACGTTAGAGGATGCTTTGAAGGCGTTCGCGCAGAGGGCACGAACCAAACTTGCGCAAAGAGTTTCCACGCTAATCATTGAGGTCGCGCGTTCCGGAGGTGACACTCAAGAAATCATGGAGCAGGTCAACAGACATGTGAATGAGCTCCAAACGATTGATAGGGAAAGGTATGCTCAGATGCGCCCGTACGCGGTTGTCGTCTACGTAGCTTTCGGAGTATTCCTGTTCGCAGACATCATCCTGATACGCACGTTCTTCGAACCAATGGCCGCGATTCATGCACAAGCCTTGGCCTCCGGCGGAGGAGGAATCTTCGGAGGCCCCGGTTTGGATATGGTATCCCTCGATAGAACCCTATTCCACGCTACCGTTGTTGAAGGAATACTGGGCGGCCTGATTGCGGGAAAGATGAGTGAGGCACACCTAGGCGCAGGTCTGAAGCATTCGCTCATGTTGCTCCTCATAACTTTCTTTTCCTTTTTCCTGTTCGTTTGGAGTTGAAAGAGAGTTGAAGCCAAGAAGAAGGAGATTGTGGAGTAGAAGAGGCATAAGCACCGTCGTCGCTAACATGATGATGATTGGGATCACGCTTTCACTAGCGGCAATTCTAGTCGCATGGGCTGGACAAAGCTACGGCGCATTCGCTGGCGGTTCACAGCTCTTCTACCAACAACGCGGACAGGCGCTGCAAGAGAATTTCGTTATCGAGGAAGTCTTCTTCAACACTACCGCCAACCCCGACCAGATTTTCGTGTTCGTCAGAAACGTCGGCCTCATAAACATCAACATCGTCGCCATCTACGCCAACGGTACATCACTCACGCCTGTTTCGGGCGCGTCGCATGGATGGTGTGCGTTCTCCGGAAACTCTTACAGTCTCGGAGTGGGGTCAGTCTGTGACTTTAGCTTGAACTGGCCAGCCACGGCGTGTCTTCCCAACCACTGCCCGTGGGCTACGGGCAACATCTTCTACATTGTCGTTGCTTCCTCTAGAGGTAACCAGGTCGCGTATACGGCGAGGGCCCCATAATGGGCATGAACCTTATCGTTAGACTTCGGCGTCGGCGTGCTGTTAGTACGTTGATTGGTGGAGTGATAGTTCTATCCCTCCTACTAACCGCGCTTGGAACGATGGTTTTCGTTTCGCAGCAATACGACCAATACCAACAGACAGCCAACAGGATGGCTCAATACCGTAATCAACAATCATCAGAGTACTTAGTGGTAAACTCCCCAGGCCTAACAATTGTAACCACTACGACTATTCCCGGTTGGGGGAGCGGGTGTAGTGGTACCGGACAACAGTTCAACTGCTACAATGCCACGATAAGCAACTTGGGAACAGTCGGAGTCCAGATCATAAGGATTTACATTAATACTACGCGCCCCTCTGGATCAGGTTGCTCTTATTCCTCTAGTTATCCTAACCTCCCGCCCTGCATCCTTAACCCGACTTCGACAATTGCGCCTTACGCCTTCAACCAAGCGAACGCGTTCATCAGCGTCGGTGAAGCAAATCATGCGTTGATCTTAGCGCTGCCAATCGGGGTCATCCTACCATACCCCGATCCTGGTTTTCCCGAGAATGCGATTCTCCTGGTGACAAGTCGGGGAAATATGTTCACCTTTCAGTGGCCGTTTCAACCTCAGGTTTTCGGTCAGAGTCAATCAGCATTTTCAATGGGAATAGTGAAAGTAGCTTACCAGAAAATAACGAGTAGTGGCTTCGACAGCAGCATTGAACCCGCCGCAGGAGGGCTTGGCGGGACTGGATACTGCCATACGGAATCATCGCTACCCTATCCGGCTGGCCCTGGTTACGCAGAAAAACTCACAGGGCTAAGCGGATTACAATCCGGCACCACATTATGGTTCGTCAACCCATGGATCACCGGAGGCAACTCTAAAGCGATCATGGACACTGCCGTAAGCAAATACACGCAGGTCTACTTCTATGTGATTGTTGTAAACGTTGGAAACATGGCTTATACCCCCACGGCTGGCACGATAGACCTGACCTGGTATGGCTCCAACCACATCGATGGCCCCCTCCTTGGGGTTTACTACAACAACAACTTCTATCCCACATCGAACATGGTCAGCATCCCGCCAGGCATGAGCTACTACGCGATATACAAAATCAGCATATTCGAGATAGGAAACCCCCCAACCTCGTCAGTCATGCTCTGGGGTGCCGCGTCAATCACAAATGGCCTGAATAGCAACTACGAAGACCAGAATTTCTATGCCGGCACAATCCTTCTCTCCGGATTATGGATCCGGTATGAAAGCCCAACGCCAACGCTTGGGAGTTGCTCGTAGAATGGAGATATCAATCTTCGATCACAAGGCGAGTGCACAATGATGGCCGGGCATGTAATCTTCCGATTTCGCCGACGCGCGGTCAGCACAATAATTGGCGGGCTGATAGTACTGTCACTCCTACTAACCGCGCTCGGAACAATGATCTTCGTTTCACAGCAATACGACAAATACCAGCAACTAGTCGGTCAGATGAGCCAATACGACGGCCAACAGTTTTCAGAGAAACTTGTGATCAACTCCCCTGGACTGACACGGCTAACCACGACAACTATTTCCGGGTGGGGCAGCGGCTGCACTACCACATACAACTGCTACAACGTTAGCATATCCAATGTGGGAGGAGTAGGAGTTCAAATCGCCAGAATATACATTAATTCTACCGGTCCCACGGGGTTAGGATGCTCGTACTCTACTAGTTACCCCAACCTCCCGCCTTGCATCCTGAATCCATCACCGACAATCGCTCCATACACGTTCAACCAAGCAAATCAATTCCTTAATCCGGGCGAAGTGAACCATGCACTGATCCTAGCGTTACCTATCGCAATCACTCTACCAAACCCGAACCCTGCCTCGCCACAAAACACTGTTTCCCTTGCCACCACGAGAGGAAACCTGTTCTCATTTCAATGGCCATTCCAACTTCAGATATTCGGTCAGAGCAACGCAGCATTCTCCTCGGGCATTATGAAGATTGCATATCAGGGCAGTACCTACGATAGTAGCCACGATTACCAAGGCGCTCCTGGCCACACCTCAGGCACATTCTGTCATAATGAGCCCTTGCAGAACTACCCAGCCGCGTCCAATTATGCGGAAAAACTAACAAACATAAATGGGGTCACCGGTTCCACATTATACTTCGTAAACCCCTGGATTACACAGACAATTCTGAGTTCTGCGGTCAGCGGAAATACGCAACTGTATTTCTACGTAATTGTCATAAACACAGGACAGTCAGCGTATACAATTAACTCGGGCACAATGGATCTAACCTGGTACGGTCAGAACCACCTCGACGGCACTCTATTCGGCGTGTACTACAATGGAGCATTCTACTCATCCACTAGCATCCCAAGCATTAAGCCAGGTACGAGCTACTACATCATATACCAATTGAACACCAGCCAATCCAGACTGGACTTACCCCCTCCACAAGGCGGGATGAGTTCGGTCATGTTCTGGGGCGCAGCCTCACTTACAAACGGGTCGGGGAGCAACAACGAAAACCAGAATTTCTTCTCCGGCACGATCCTTCTCTCCGGATTATGGATGCGGGCGAGTTGCTGAGGGGCTGCAAGCATGAGAGTAGTGGCCGGAATTCGCGGGCGGAGGAACTCTGATGCTTAGCCTGCTAGTTGGAGGTCTTAGCCGTAGGCGCGCCGTTAGCACGATAATTGGAGGGATGATAATCCTGTCATTGCTACTCACGGCACTGGGCACGATGGTTTTCGTTTCACAGCAATACGACCAGTACCAACAAACAGCCTACAAAATGGGACAATACAGGGACCGAATGCAGTCAGAGAGTATAACAGCCAATCCCCCCGGGCTGACAGTTAACGCCGCATGGACTGGCTGCGGGGGATGCAACATGTACAATATGAGCTTAAGCAACCTGGGAGGCGTTGGTGTTCAAATTGCAAGAATTTACATCACATCAAAAGGATCAGGCTGCACATCCCTCTGCGTACTCAACCCATCCAGTTCATCAAGCTCATACGCATTCAGGCCATCAGCACAATTCCTTAACCCCGGTGAAACAAACCACGTAGTGTTACTATTTTTGCCAAACACGATTGCTTTGCCATATGCGTTACCTCCTCCGAATACCATAAGCATCGTTACCAGCCGAGGGTCTGTGTTCTCGTTTCAATGGCCGTTTCAGATACAAATTGGCGGCCAGAGTCAATCAGCATTTTCCGCCGGAATAGTGAAGGTCGCATATCAAGGAACAAGCTCAGGATACGATAGTAAGAACGAATATGGGCCAGTGCATGCGGTTCCGGGAAGCGGAGGTACCCAGACATCTGGATACTGCCACAATGAGCCCGTGCAATCCTATCCAGCAGGCGCAAGTTATGCGGAAAAGCTCTCAAACGTAGCTGGGGTCACCGGTAACACACTGTGGTTCCTAAGCCCATGGGTCACCCTACCAATTCTCACGAATGCACGGACTGATAATGGCGCTACGTATAATCAGACGAGGATCTATCTCTATGTAAATATCACAAATACAGGGAACACTAACATTACCATCGCGGGCGGCTCAATAGACCTAACGTGGTACGGTTCTGATCACATCAATGCAGTGCTAATCGGCTTTTACTACTACTATCCAACCCCGCAATTCTACGCCGCAGGTTCAGCCCAAAAGGTGGCTGTGGGTAAGAGTCTACTTGCGATATTCGAAGTCTATTTCTTGCAATTGGGGAACATGCCGACTACCTCAGTCATGTTCTGGGGCTCCGCGTCTTTGTCATCTAGCACGAAGGACTATACTTTCGTGGGCGGGGTGGCTCTCATGTCCGGCCTATGGGTGAGGTTAACATGCTAAGGAGAGGCGAACAACTTGGAAATAGCTATCAGCGCTGAAAAACCGCCAACTCGGACGGTGGCAGGGCATATCGCGCCTGAAGGCGCCGAAGGCAACTTCTGTATGATGCTCAGCGAAGGAGAGAAAATCCCGCGCGGAATCTACGTGCAAGTCGACGATAATCAGGAGTCGTTTATAGCACGAGTTTTCGATGGGCCGTTCTTCGGCAAGGACTCTAGGCTCAGCGTTTACAAGCTTGAGCTTACCGCGATGATAATACGCGGCCGTAAGCAGGGCGTAACCAGCACTCCGAGACCGGGAAGCCCGGTGATGCTGCTTGACTCCGAAAGCGCTCAGGCCTACCTCGGTTCGGTAGGCGACATTCTACTCGGCAGGTTGGTCGGCCAACCTGAGGTGAAAGTTGCTTTGGATTCACGAACTCTCACTAGGCACATGGGGCTCTTCGGAACAACTGGCAGCGGAAAATCGAATACGCTGCAAGTCTTGGCGGAGGAGTCAAGTCAAGCGCATCGCGCCATTCTCATCTTCGACGTTGAAGGGGAATACGTGAAGATGAATGAGCCAACAGAAGATCTCCTTCCGACGCTTTCCGAATTTGGGGAAAAACCCCAAGGAATAGCCGACTTTCGAGCCTATGTACCAGCTTCAAAGAGCAGCTTAAACCCGGATGCAAAAAAGTTTGGGATCCCGCTCGAAAGTCTCGATCTGGAGGTGTTCAGCGACGTGCTTGCCCTTAACGCATTCGAACGATTTTACCTGTCGGAACTAGCCGCAAAGATCAAGGATTCCGCTGGAGGCATTCATGTCTACTCGCTAGACAGCATAATGAGCGCCCTTAGGAAGCGCGTAGAGTCTCAGATGGATAGCACTTCAAAGATCCCTCAAATGGTTGCTGAAGCTCACATGAGCCTGTTTACGAAGTTGTCAGTAGCGAAGAGGACCGGAGTAATAGACACTAGCTATGAGCGAATTCCACCTGAAGAATTCTGCGCACCGGGAAGGGTATCTGTGATCGACTTAAGCGAGTCGTCTGACATACTTCGAAACATTTGCGTCGCTCACCTCCTCAATGAGGTTTTCCGATATAAGACCCGGAACCCGACAACAACTCCCCTCATCGTCTTCGTTGAGGAAATTCATACCTTCATCAGCAAGGGAAAGAGCAGGAAAATGCTAGCTACCCTCACAATGCTAACCGAGATGGCCAGACAGGGAAGAAAGAGAGGGCTGAGCCTGGGAATAGTTTCTCAACAACCAGCCCTACTACCCGGAGAACTGATAGAGCTGTGCAACACCCGTATCGTTCATAAACTCGGATCTCTCCCGAACCTTCAAGTCTTACGAGACTCGACCGGGAACGTCCCCGAATCTCTCTGGAATTCCCTATCATCTCTAGGGCGGGGAGAAGCCTTAATCGCCTCCCCCGCACTTGAACACGCCATAATCACCCAGGTTCGACCTAACAGGTCGAAGAGGCTAAAGGTTGAATTCGGGTGAGCTTACAATTGCTTAAGGAGAAATGTGGTATCTAAATTGAGTGAAATTGCAAGAATCAAAAGCGGCATACCAGGCCTCGACGAAGTACTGGAAGGCGGACTGCCACGAAACTACGCGTACGCAGTCGTGGGAGCTCCAGGCAGCGGAAAAACTGTCATGGGAGCGCAGTTCCTCTACAGGGGGGCAACACAATACGGAGATAACGGAGTCTACGTTTCTCTCGAGGAACCGACTCACTCCATTGCAAACACGATGATGCGGTTCAACTGGAATTTGTTCGACCTGGAGAGTCAAGGCAAGCTAGTGCTGCTGGACGCATCACCGCATCAGGATCAACCCAACGCGGAATTGAAGATTCGCGGAGGTTCAGTTGGAACTGAGAAGTTCGATTTAGATGGCTTGTTGGGCGCAGTAGCGCATGCACGGAAGAACGTGGCAGCAAAGCGATGTGTCATCGACTCATTAATGTCGATAGCGGCTACCTACCCGCATCAGGCGGGGTTCAGGGTTAGGCTCCTACATTTTCTACGAGCCCTCTCAGAACTGGAACTTACAACACTAATCCTTACCGAATCGCCAACACCCGTCATTCGCGAGCACGGCCTCGACTCTATCTTAACGAACGGAACTTTCCTGCTCCACACAATCACTGAGAACGACGTGGTGAATCAGGTGATGGAAATTCCGAAAATGCGCGGCGTGAAAGTGCAGAGGAGACTGATGCCCTACAAGATCACTCAGAGCGGCTTCGAAGTAAAATCGCAGGAACAGTGAAGTAAAAACAATGACTGTAATCGCAGAACCTACAGCCACTTCTACTAAGGATGTTTACACTAACCCCGAAGCGAGAAAAATCCTCTCATTCCTGACCTGGAACGCAGGAACAATCCTGTCACCCACCATCCTTCCGACCGACGAAATCGCCTACCCGCAGGCCGAATCAATCCTTGGAAAGGAAACCTTAGCGACGGAGAGTTACATTCAACTGTTGAAGATCATGACGGAAGCGAACGTACTTGTCGCGGAGTTGACCGACAAAGTTCCGAGTTGCCCAATGTGCGGCTCGAAGCAAGTGAGTACCAGGTATATTTGCCCTCAATGTTTCACCTTCGACATAACCCAAACATTCCTCTTCGAACATTTGAAGTGCGGAAAGGTAGGGAGCAGCGACGAATTCGCCAAAGATCAGAAGATTATCTGCCCAAAGTGTCAGGCTGTTCTACACGACTTCGGGGTCGAATATCGTTCTGTCGGAGCATGGTACAAGTGCAACCGATGCAACCACTCATTCAATAGTCCACCACATTCGCATTTCTGCAGGCCGAAGCATCACGAATTTACTTCGGATGCTGTTCAGCTAGTACCACTCTTCCAATACCGAGTCAACCCGGAGACTGTGGAACAGATCAAACTGAAGGTGCTAGTCTATGCTGAAGCGATCACTCAACTGGAGAGCTTAGGGCTAACAGTACTTGCCCCACACTCCCTGCTGGGAAAATCTGGCCAAACTCAACCCTTCGACATTGTCCTGAAGCAGGGAAAGAAAGGATGGAGGGGCGAAGAGAAGACCATCCTTCTTGACATCATAATTGGCAAGGAGCCGGTCGGAATTGAAGCAGTGAAGAATTTCAATGGGAAGGTGAAAGATGTTAAGCATACTGAAAGCTGGCTGATTACGGTTCCCGGCCTAGATGCTGAAGCGGCCACGTTGATTCGCAATTTGAGTCTGTCACATGCGGAAGGGCCAACTTTGCTCGATGCCATGCAAATCTTTCAGAGCAAAAGCGACGTGAAGTCGTACGTGGAACACTAACTGAGGCGTGAGCTATGAGGCCGCTATCATCCCGCAAAGGAATATCAGAAATCATCTCAGCATTGCTTGTAGTTTGCATAACCGTCTCGGCCGCGACTTTGCTCGCTGCCTACGCTAGCGGGCTGATGGGAAGCCTCCAAACGAAAGTAACCCAACCCTACACAGAACAACTCACTCTAGAATACTACAATTGGCTAAATTGTCCGCCCAGTTCAACCTGTAGCGGATTGTCGCAGTCACCTACGCTTACTATCAGAAATGACGGCGCGGCTACGATAAACTTCGCCGACTTCTTCCTTCAAGGCGTGAAAAATACAACCGACCTAACGACTAGCAACTGTCCATCGCCAAACGCATACGTGCTTCCCGTGCAATCGTCATGCACCCTGACATTTCCGGTTCCATCAGGTTTGACCGTTACGTCTGGCATAGCGTACATGGTGAAATTTGTCGCAAAGGACGGTACAGTCTTCACCTTCTCCCTCGTAGCCGGAAGCAACACACATTAGGACGAAATTCAGCCTCTTTAGGCCTGAGGATTTGGGACAAACCGAACCCTCAGAACCGCACCTGTCAACAAGGGAACACGTCATAATTCTAACGGGTATCGGCCAATGAGCTTCGATGGCTATCCAGTCGCTTCTAGGTTTGAACAGTCTTTGGCAGATTGCCACTAGCTATTTCCAGGATCTTGCGGGCGACTTCGCCTGGAGTTGTCCCTTCAGCTACTTTGATGCCATGCATCGTCGCCACGTCTCGGGCTCTAGCCGATAGCCGCGGTATTGCTCCGAAAACTGCGGTATCAGGTTTGGCCTCAAGGAGCTTCACGAATAGCTCTAGGACTGGCTCAACGTCAACATCTACCTCGCCCGAGCCAACATCTATCGCGATCGTTCTCTGCTCTTTACGTGCGACAATCGAAAATTGGCCCACTCCGCCCGTGATGGTTCCGGGCATGCTTACCTCGAATCCATCGTTCTGTAGAACCTTTGCGATCGCTGGGAGGCCTATTTGAGACCGAATTTCAACTAACGTTTTTTCGTTGAGGATGTAAGTGTAGATGTCCGTTATGATGGCTTTTGTAAGGTTGAAGTCGACTTCGCATTTTCTGCAGAAGAAGCTCTGAGAGGGGTCTTCGAAATGGGCCCCGCACTTGTTACAGGAACACACGAGGCCGATCAAACGTTGTTCGTTCGGTTTCTGCAGAGTCTTCTTGCAACTCGGGCAAACCATGTTATTACCAAGGCGTAGTACTCTTTCCTCGTGGATTGTCCCGCAAGCGACATGCTCGATCATACGATCGATCGTGATGTCTGTTGATTCGCATTGAGTGCACTTGAGTCGAGCATAAACGCTCGTTGGAGTTTCGCATTTTGGGCACAGGAAAATTTTCTCGAAAAGTGAGGCGTTTAGAATCCCGATGCCCGCAAGGCGCCGCAAAAGCGCGGTGTCAACGGCCAACTTCACCCCTTTCTCGGGCTCTATGAAGTAACGTGGAATACGATCTGCCTCAAACATCGGTTCCAATGTTTTCTTAGAACCAGTAATGAAATGGTAGCAAACTTGTTGAACATCGGACTCAACATAGCTTCCTGCCCTCAACCTTTTCGCAATAGATTCGTCCGTTTTCGCCATTATGTAGGCCCTTGATTCCGCGTTCGAAATGCGCGCCTTGAGCTGCTTCGATAACGACTCAAACTCTTCTGCAGTTATTTTCTTCGCCGAAAATACAGTTCCGAGACTAGCAAGCTCACGAGTTAACGTCTCGATCTCGCCCAAAGGATCGGATGAGGGCGCAGTTGTGGGCATTCGCGGTATTCTCTTCAATTCGAAGCACCACGTCAAATATAAGTAGTCCTTCACTCCTCCGGCTATGTTGTCACCTCTATGAAGATATTCAGAGCAGCGAACGCATGCCTTCTCGCATTAGTCTGTGCTACAATCTTCCTCGCGAATAGTAACCCCGTCTATGCAGTTTCGGTGACACTTTCCACGGATCAGGCCTTTTACCCGATCTGGGGGATCGGGGGAACAGTTAGGATTACCGCCCAAAACCTGGTACCGAACGTCACTTACTATTTTTGGCTGCAAGGGCCAAAGCAATTCGCTTCAAATTTCACCAAGCTCTCTCTTACCTCCACCAACGGCGGCCCTACTTCAATCCCACTAGCCATATCCCCAGGCTACCCTCCAGGAACTTACCTGCTCAGTTTGTCAAAGTCCGAAACACGTGACACGCAGGAAGCGGTTGCACACTTCGGAGTGATAGGAACGAGTTCACGGACCTACGAAAGAACAGAGACGGCCACGATAGCCGGGGGAGGCTTCGCACCGAATTCCACGATCGTCCTAGGCATCAATTCCGCAAGCGGGACCTTTCCAGGGTTTCCGCTCAACCTCACTGCGCGAGGTAATGGAGAGTTCAGTTATGATCTCAATCTGCCTCCCTCAGCGCTAACTGGTAGCCTCACCGCAACCGTAGCGGGGCCAACTTACGATACGCGCCAAACCCAAACGGTGAACTCTCCATTCGTAGTGAGGCCAACGACGATCAGCGCCAAAGCTCTCAAGGCACCGGCCGCCCAAGTCGAGAGAACCGCAGAGGTGAACGCCACCTACCGACTCTCGTACCCTGACGGAAGCCCTGTCACCGCAGCAAACGCTACAGCCGACGTTATTTCGGCCGGCCAGAGGCTGACGAGCGTCTCTCTGCTCCTCGTCAATTCAAGTTCAGGCGAATGGAAGGCAGCTTGGACGCCCTCACCTTCCGCGAACAATGCAACTTATCATTTCCAGTTTGATCCAACAAATTTCATCGATTCTTATGGGAACAGGGGACAGGGCCCTTCCTTGGCGTCGTCGGACTTCAAGGTGATTCCTGCGAACCTTCAACCCTTAGTTCAAGCAAATCAGACGCTGCAGCGAACCCAAGAATCCATTCTCACTATCTCAGCGATGTACCCTAACGGAAAGGACTATGCAAACGTCACGCAAGCGAACGTTGGCGTTACTGAAAGCGCCGGGGGAAAGTTCAAACTTGTTCCCTCACTGAATGGAACCCAAGTGCTGGCACGCTTCAAGATCCCTGTGAACGCGACGCTTGGGAATTGGACTGTGAGTTACAGCATACAAGACGCGTGGGGTAACGCAGGGTCGGGAAGAGTTATTGTTCGAGTCCTGCAAGCGTCCCCGATCTTTCAATTACAGACACCATCAACCGTCGAGCGCACCACGCTTCTGAACGTCACAAGCAGAGTTTCCTACCCAGATGGAACACCACTCAACTCGACGATTAGCCTTGCAATTTCCAGTGGGAATCAAAGTTGGACGCCTATACTCAACTTCAACTCCACAACCTTGGTCTGGTCAGGTTCGTATTATCTTGTTCAGAACGCAACCCTTGGCCCATACAATATTACTTGGGCTGCACATGATACGTATGGAAATGGGGGAAGCATCAACTCCACAACGTCCGTTATACCGGCGCAGTTCAGATTTACGCTGAAATCGCAAAGTTCAACGGCTGATGCCTTCACCGACCTAGACCTCCCCGTGATCGTTACATATCCTAACGGCACATCTCTGACGAGCAACTTTGGCAATGTTACCGGCTCATACACGAACGCTACCGGAACCGCATTCACCTTCCCACTCGCATACAACGACACCAGCGGAACCTGGCACATGTTTTTCCTCGTACCCGAACAGGGAAACATAACATTCTCCTTCACCGCCAAAGACCGTTTCGGGAACATGGGAATGGCAGCGAACGCATTCAACCTCAAGATTTCTCCCCCTCCAACGGCTTTTACGCAACGCCTGATCATCGCAGGCATAATCGGGGCGCTAATACCGATAGGGCTTCTGATATGGGCTGTTGCTACAATCTCGACAAGGAGAAGGAAACACCGACCCTAGTAGCATATTCACCACCTCCTCAGATTGCACAAATCTCTAGGAGTACGGGTTAGCATGTTACGTTTGAAGACTGAGAAAACCGGTTTATTCCAAGATTAGTTGGCGCTCCTTGCCACAGACAGGGGCAGTTCCAACTGAATACCGTGGGGTGAGGACGGTTTGAAATTTGGGACCACACTTTCAAAAGGGCTTGACGATGTTTCCAACACGATGGACAGGAGTCATCCTCGGTATCCAAGCCTTGATAGACCGTTGAGGAGAATCGTGCTATTTATGGCTAGGTTGACCTGCGCGTAGTCTAGAAGAATCCAGCTTCAGCTCGAAACATCTTCTCTACATCATCCACAGTTGAATACAGAGAGGACTCGCTCAGTGATGTATCAGTACTAGTTCCACAGAATGAGTCGCTAAGCCGCTAGTTTGAGGATTTGAGGCATTATTTCTTGAAATACGGATAATGCATGGGGGACGTCTACTGACAGAGCCAGGTGGCCATCTGGCACGTTAGCTATGAGAACACAGTCTTTCTCGAAACATGCAATGACGCACTCTAGTTTTCCAGCCTTGCCTTGAGGCGTCAACCGCTCTGCTATACCAGTCATAAATAAGGGGCCAATTTCCATGAATGCTCTATCCTCTGAGTTAGGCGTGTGACTCTCAACCCCTGACCGCATTTGAGAAAAAACCACGGTAGTAGGATCTGTTGACAGAGCCGCCCATCTAATTTTCGGATGAAGGCGAAAAACATCGTCGGCGGTTAACAAATAAAACTCCTACTGATTTGATGATTCTTCGTTCAATTATGGCTTTCTGTTGCCTTGCGTAATCAGCCGCCGTCCGGCCCGCGTCCACGAATTCGAGAGGTTTTAGGTTAAGCTTAAACGTACACCGGTTGAAACTGTTGCATTAGCTAGGTGGTCTGTAAGGGAATGTTAGGTGTGAAAGAGAAAGGGCTTCTTCTTGTGGAATTCGCGTTCTTATTCGGTTTTGCAACACTGATAATGGCACTCATGTTTCTCCATAGTTATACGTTTCATTTCGAACAGGTCACTCTAAACTATTACACGAACGGGAAAGTGGACTTCACGGCCAATGCCACGAGCCTCGTGAAATCGCTGGCCACAGTTGCAATGTTATCATTGGTTTTCGGAACCGCAACAGGTGCAGCCGTCGGCCTCACATACAGCGCCCATTTCAAAACAGCCGACTCGACCACACGGCACAGAGAATACGAGGAAGACCTAGAGAACAAGGGTCTTGTGATGATTAGCAGGACTGGTGAAGGAGTTTCTTACCAGCTCACTGACTTGGGACGACGCTTTCTGAGAGAATACCGGTTCCTAGACAAACTCGAAGAGCACCTAGTCTAACAGTAGTGCACACTCGGCCCAGAAAACCGGCTAGGGTACGCCTGTCTGTCCTGTAACTTGGCCGGCGATCGCTAAGGTAGAGAAGATTGCGCCGTCGCTGACAACAATCTTGACTACGTAAACTATGCCCGCGGCTGGGGTCATTTGGGTTATTGTGATCTTCTCGGTGCATCCGATTCCTGGAGAAAGGGTTGTCGTACATCCTGATACAGCCGTCTGCATAACTCCGCCGACGAACCAGTGCGCTGTACTGATCGTGAGAATGTTGGTGCCGACATTGCGTATGCTTACATTGAGGCTGGTTAGTGTGTTCCAATTGTAGGCCTCAATCCTCAAGTTGTCCATTGTCACCGGCCCATTAGCCCCTTCCAAACTTCCCAGCAACTTCGTGGAGTAAACGTAGAAAGACACACACGCTGCAACGGTTATCATGATCAATAACAATGAAGCGATGACGAGTTCAACTCCGCGGCGACTTAGCCTTCTGAAAATGATGGGGAATCGAAATTTCGCGGACTCTTTTCTACGAGGTCGCTCAATTTCCGTTTGCACTATGGATCACCCATTCCTGTGCGTTCTCCCTCCCGCGTTTGGGTCTAGGCCCAACGCGGTTAAGGTTGGACCGTGATGGCTTGGCGTCGTGGTTCTCGCTGTTCTGATTTTGCTACGGAGTATGTGAGAAGAAATGTGTCCTGTAGCTCCTTGAGATTCAGTGTGAGTTCTGCGTTGGGTTGTATTCCAATGAGGTCGGCTATGTCATTCGGGATTCTGAGGTAGACAGTTTGCTTCAGCCTAACGGGCCTGATTTTCAATGCCATCTTGCTCACCTGCCTTATTTGCTCCGCCTTGCATACGTCAAGCCGAATCTTAGACTAAATCAAGGAATAGCCTTGGTGTTCCTTGCACCCCAATGTCTCGGTGACAGTTTTCAGCGTATGACTTGAGCTCGAAATGTTCAGAAGAACTCGGCCTCTGCTTTCGCCACCTCATCCTCGCTGTTTGCCGCTGAGTAGACTTCGAGAGGCTGAGCGTTCAGGGTTAGGAAGGTGGGCCCCCACTTGAAGAGCGATAGGAGTTGACTCGCTTTCTCTTTGAAACCCATTATCCAAAGCCCGGCCGCAAGCGCTTCGACTGACGACAGCTTGTGCTGCTTAGCGTAGTTGACGGGGTTGGATGCAAGGAATGTTGGGAGGCGCCTACCAAGACCAGGCCAGCGGGTTCTGAAGGCACCTTGCACTTTCTCCCAAGAACAGTCGATAGCCACTAGTCCATGCTGTACGGCCTGGATTTTGTCCGCTGGCAGAAGGCGTTGGTTTGCGAAAGGGTTCAAAACCAGGGACTTGCGCGGGATTTGCTGTGCCCGATGCAGTGGAATTGAAAGCCTGAATCGAGCTAACTTTGCCGCGGTACACTTGGCCGGGTCGTCCTGCCTCATGAGAAGAACGTAGGTTCTTGGGGTTGAGGAATCCTGGTTTTGATGCAAATTTCAATCAGGCTTAGGGATACCGCAGTCTCTTGTCATGAATAACCTTGTGGCACATTGGGTCGTCCAGGACTTTGGCGATGTGGTCGATCAAATCGGTTGGTGTCAGGTGATAACCATATTGCTCTTGGGCAAGGTCGCCTGCTGCTCCGTTCACGAAAGCTCCCGCAACCGCCGCCCTGAAACCGCTGACGCCCTGCGCCATCAAACCCGAGACTATCCCGGACAGGACGTCACCGGTCCCGCCCACAGTCATGCCGGGGTTACCCGTGTCATTCAGCTTGACCCTCTCTCCGTCGGAGATGATGTCAGTATGTCCCTTGAGAACGACGACAGCGCCACTGCTAGAAGCGAGGGCCTTCACTTCGCGAGGCCGCACACTCATGTCTCGAGATGGAGCCTTTCCGGAAATCGCTTGAAATTCGCCCGCATGCGGGGTCACAACGGTTGAATTGTCGAATATCTTCTTTCTTACGACACCGAGTGCCTTCAAAGCGTCAGCGTCCAAGAGAAGCGGTTTCTTAAGCTGGCGTACCAGTAGGACGATTTTGCGAACCGCAGAGACCGTCTGCTTATCCAAGCCCAGGCCAGGGCCAATGGCCACAGCGGTCGCCTTCTCCAAATGTTCTCGTAGGATGCGGATGTGCGTTGGCGCTAGGTTCGTTCCAGGGAGCTTGATCGTCATTAGGTTTGGCGAGATTGCTGAGATTGCTTGCGCCGTTCTTTCCGGTGCCGCTACGAACACTAAATCGGTGCCAGTTCGATATGCGGCTAGGCCGACGAAGGTCGGGGCCCCGGTGAAAACGTCGCTACCACCAATTACGATTAATCGGCCGAATTGGCCTTTGTGTGCGTCAGGGAACCTTCGAACAACTGCGGCTTCCACATCCCCCGGTCCTGCAAAGACGTCGGCTTCTGGCGGTATTCCGATGTCCGCAACCTTGACCTCGCCGCAGAACTCTATCGCTTTCGCAAACCCCTTCTTCATCGCGTGGAGGGTTACTGTTAGGTTAGCCCGTACAGCTGCGCCCAACACCTCGCCTGTATCCGAGTCTATCCCTGTGGGGACATCCACCGCAACCTTGTAACCGCGAGAGCCGTTGACCGCCTCTACCGCTTTGAGGATGGGTTGGCGAAGTTTCCCCTTAACACCAGTCCCGAGAAGCGCATCAACCACTATATCCGACTCAGATTCGGATAACGACGATGAGTCATGATACTCTTCGATCTTGACGGTGGAGTACATGGATTTGAGGGCACGCCAGTTCAGAATTGCGGCTGGGTCTGAGATCGCATCACTGCTGCCTACAAGCTTGTAAGATACTTTGAAACCTCTTCCCGTAAGATGGCGCGCAACGACCATTCCGTCTCCCCCGTTTCGACCGGTTCCACCGTACAACACAACGGAACTGCCCGCCCCAAACCGGGCGGTAATTTCATCCGCCACGGAACGGCCTGCGTTCTCCATTAGTTGCAGTGTGGACACTCCTAGGTACTCTGAATTCTTGTCTAGAATCATCGTTTCCAGGGATGTCAGCGGGGGCCTTAAGAAGGTCAAACTTGCCACGGGTTGTTACACCGAGCGGTCCGGTAAAAGTTGTGGGCTACCCAGCTGAACCGTTGAATTCAACACGGCAACTTGTTTTTGGAGCGCTAGGTCAAGGTTGAAATGATTTTGAGTGCATTTAAGCGCTTTCTCGAGAGTTGGAGGTGCCAAACTATATATTCAGATTTCACACCCTATTGTACTTGGTGTACGCCACGGGTAAGTTCGCACTCGTCACCCTAGTTTCCGATTCCACTCATGACGTCTTCCCACCAGATAAGTTGGTGGAGCAAATACGTCGAACAATCGAGTCAAGTCCGCTCTCTGACAACTGGGTGGTTGATACGGTAGCCATTCTTGACGAAAACGGGTCTGCCACGAAGATTTTCTCGACTAATAAGGCGAAAGAAATAGCCATAACCTGATCGGCCTCGGCAATTAGCTAGGCAAATGCTTTTAGCAACACTCTGAACATCAAGGCTACGACGAGGTTTCGTAATGCCACTTGCCTTCGTCCTGATTAATGCGGAAATAGGATCTGAAGATGAAGTAGCCGGAGAACTGCGCAAGATAGGGAACGTGAAGGAATCATACGTCGTCTACGGCGTCTATGACATTGTTGCGAAAGTCGAAGCCGATTCCATGGACAAGCTGAAAGAGATTGTTACGTGGAAGATACGCAGACTCGACAAGGTCCGCTCGACACTCACAATGATCGTCGTAGAAGGAACCTAATCAACCCAACAACCTTACCAGATGAGTCGGTCTTAGCATAAACCGACCGGGTTCAACTTGTGGAACTGCACATAGGAATAGACGATACAGACTCGAAGACAGGCGGCTGCACCACCTACATCGCCGCTCGACTAGTCGAAAAATTGTGTAAACTGGGCGCACAATTCATCGACTACCCCAACATCATACGGCTGAACCCGAACATTCCGTACAAAACAAGAGGAAATGCAGCAGTAGCCTTGCGCCTCAAAATTCCAGCCAACCTTTACAGCACCGTTCAGGAGGAGACCATCGAAGAGGTAGAGGCAAACAGCCGGATCGGCAGCGCAGGGACAGACCCGGCGATTGCCTTTCTAGACGGGAAGCCTCCGGGCATGGTCAGGAGGCTGGCCCGGAAAGCTCTCAGAGATATCGTAAGTGAACATGAAGCCCAAGAAACAATCACTCGCAACAAAATAACCGCACTAGCTTACGGTTCCCGATTGGGTTTGGTAGGCGCCTTATCCGCTGTTGGCGAATGTCTGGAGAACGACCACACGTTTGAGCTAGTCGCATATAGAGAGAGGAAAAACTGGGGAACAAGAAGGCGGGTCGAAGAAAGATCCGTAATGAGGATGGACCGACTCACCGCACCCTGGACTTTCAATAGTTACGATTTCGACAATAAGCGAACGCTCGTTACACCGCATGGTCCGGACCCTGTCCTCCTCGGGATTCGGGGAGAGAATCCCCACATCCTTCTGAAGGCGTTCCGCATGCTAAGGATAGGGGAACCAATCGAGCGATGGGTGATATTTCGGACTAATCACGGAACAGACGCGCATATTAGCGCTTCGCGCTTGAACACCCGCGTTAGGCCTTTCAGGCCTGTTGCTCTGAACGGAGTCGTTGCGGAGAAACCGGAACGCATCAGGGGAGGCCACGTATTCTTCACGCTCAGATACGATAGGTCGAGTTTGCGCTGCGCTGCTTTCGAACCAACCGGCAGGTTTCGAGAAGTCGTGGCGAGACTGATCCCTGGTGACGAAGTGACAGCATTTGGTGGCTTGAAGAAACGCGCGGGCTTCCCCCTGGTCTTGAACTTGGAGAAACTCCAGATCCACCGGTTGGAGGAATCGATTAGCATTGAGAACCCAGCTTGCCCCAAATGTAAGAAGCATTTGAAATCGGCTGGCAAAGCGCAGGGCTTCAGATGCTCAAGATGTTCGTTCCGAGCGCCATATGCAAAGAAGAAGTTGACGCGTAGATACCGATCATTGGAAACAGGCCTCTATGTTCCCGATAGGAAAGCGCAGAGACATCTGACCAAGCCGCTCTCTCGCTATGGACTGGAAAAGAAGATGGAGGGCCTTACCCCCCCTGTCGGCAAATGGCACGACCCGTAGGATCTTAACACTTCAGAGAAGGCATCATTCACAGGACGAAAAAATTAACCCCGTGCGCACGGCACCAACG
>JBAVCK010000210.1:0-2246 GCA_049586635.1 Bathyarchaeia archaeon | reverse complement strand
GCCTTCAGTTCATCTGCAACCTTCCACACACCCGCTATTCTTCTCACAACCTCTCTATGCTCCTCTAACAATGTTTCAACCATTTTGGGCTCAAACGCTCGAACATCCGGAAAGACATACTGATCCTCGAGCCCTGCATGTTCATGAAGCAAGCAGAGAGTGCAAGCAGAACTAGCGGCGGCAAGATCTTGTTTCAACCTGGAGACCATTGCTTCGGTTGCGTGCTCATCGGTGAAGTCTGTTGTTTGAAGTTCCTTTCCCAGCTCGTAAATCATTGACCGAAGAGCTTTATGAATCGGGGTCAAAAAATCTGCGCGAGTCAAGATTTGATCGCGGCAGAAGTGTGATGCAGCGTTATTATATGCTTCTTCTTCACTTCATCTGCAATCTTTTAGTGCGCGCGTTCACCCCGATGTGCGAATGCTGGCCTTGAGTTCCCTGTCGGCAACAGTTGCCGTATATGCCGTTGACGGTATCCGAATCTGACATCTTTCAGCGATGACGCCTTGGTGCTGCGAATTCTTACTTTTCCGACGTCAATCTGCCCTGAATTCCCGGACCAAGGCCGGTTGACATTTTTTCGTGCACCCATTTCGCGTTCTCTTCTGCAAGCCACATGAAGTTTGGCCAGTAGACAGCATCCTTTCCGGCCTGATTGGTCGCCAGCGAGGGAATCGCTTTGCCGGCTTGTTCCATGATGTGCTTCCGTAGTGGCTGGAATGCAAGCCAATCAGCCATGGGCTGCGCCGAGAGGGCGTCCATCACATCCTGAACGTCAATTACTCCCTTCTTTATCAAGAGTCCCAGCTGCTCATAGATGTTCGCGAAATTTCTAACCTCAAAATCATCAAGACTGCGGTCGAAGCCGGTCCAATCGCCGCCGGAATACTTCTCTGACACCTCGTACAACCTGTGTCGTCGAACTGGAAAAGAGGGATCGATTACCTTTCCGATAAGCTCGAACGCATTATGCGATCTATTCGCTGCTGACATGGCCTCGAGGGTTTTCTCATGCTGTTTGATCTGCTTCGCATTCTGCCTGAGCTGGAATACTACGAAGACCGCCCCTGCAATCACCGCGACGGAACTTATCGCGCTCAGGAATGATTCGAGATCGGTTGCGGTAAACGAAAAGTCCGCTACAACTCCTGCTCGTTGGCCATCTTTCGTAAGATAAAAAGCTTCAACCAGTCCGGCATGTCGTGTGTCATGTGTCGTGTGCATATCGTGTCAATGGTCTGGCTCGACGATGTGGGTGACTATTTTGGAAAATTATTGCAGAAGATGCAACCACTAATTGACCGAATCATTGACGCATTTCAAAATCCGGCAGATTGTGAACTAGTTAGGAACTTCTAGGCATTGTATGTGCGCACCATTAGACCCCCCACACACATAAACCGTAAGCCCTTTCTGTTAAGCTGAGTAGCGTTGCGCGTATAGGTTGATCGCGACTTGACTGAGAGGCCGGCTACGCCTAGTTCCGCGTTCAGGAGTAGGGTTTCTACTGGGTACGCTAGGCTTGATGAAGCGCTTCAAGGCGGCTTCTTAACTGGTTCAGCCATCGTTCTGAATGCGCCCGCAAGCGACGAGGTCCCAATACTTCTACGCAGCTTCCTTGAAGCTGACCCGGCGAGTCTACTCATCGCTCGAAGCCTGTCTTCTGCGGAGCCAATTTTCGGCGACAAACCTGACGGCTTGAAGTGTCTGGTTTGCAGCGACAAACCCGTTCACCCAGCCCAGAACACTCTGCCCGGCAAAGGCATCGAAAACCTAACGGAACTAAGTCTTACGATCACGGAAACGATCAACTCTCTCCAGCCAAGTCGACTTGTCGTTCAGTTTCTTTCCGACGTTCTGTTGCGGCATAAAGCGCTTCAGACTAGGAAGTGGCTTTCGGAGCTTTTGGACAAGTTCAGAGCCAAGAACATCACGACGCTGGTCCTCCTGAACCCACTCATGCATTCGAGCGAAGAGGTTCAAGCGATCGTTGACCTGTTCAACGGGAACATGGAACTCATCGAGAAGCCCCAGGTCGATGGCAAACTGGGAAAAGCTCTCGTAATCAAATGGATGCATGGAATCGAAATCGCCGAGAAAGAATTCCGCTTAGAAGGATTAGCCCCCGAGAGACAGGCGACGAGAGACAAGAGGCAAGAGATGGTCGAAGCGGGTCTGGACAAGAGGCGGATTGCAGTTCTGCCTTTCGCAAACCTGAGTTCCAACCCTGAAGATGGATACTTCGC
>JBAVCK010000209.1:0-5779 GCA_049586635.1 Bathyarchaeia archaeon | reverse complement strand
CCCTTCCTCTCAAGCCTGAGTATAGCTCTTGAGCCTTCGCGGCTGTCAGCTGTTAGTTTCCTCCAAAGCTCAGATTGAAGAATTCCCATGTCGCCGAGTTCCATGACTATGCGTAACACGTCCTGTTCTGTTGGACCTTTCCTCGGCAACCAATAACCTTCTAGAAATGAAACGAGTTATTCAGAATCACATTGGAAATGGGCATCATTCCATTTAAACGTTGAAGACCATTTCCGCAGTTGATTGTTCCGCCTCCGGTTTTCTCGCCTGAAACGGTTGATTTCTAAGTGATTCGCGACCCGTTAGGCACTTCGCCATCGGTGGTCAGCAACGCTAGCTTGTCGCCTTGCTCGGCCGCAAGTAACATTCCCTGTGAGACTTCGCCGGAGAATTTAGATGGCTTCAGATTGTAGAGGAAGATAACTCGCTTCCCCTTCAGCTGGTCGGGCTCGTAATAGCCGACCAGGCTAGATACGGTCTGGCGGGCTCCTAGCGGGCCGAGATCGACAAGAATTCTGTAGAGTTTTTCAGTTCTTGGAACTCGCTCTACCTGCGTTATGGTCCCTACCCTAGCATCTATTTTCTTGAACTCCTCAAACGAAATCTCGACGCTCTTATCATCGCTCATGTCCTATCCTCGTCCAATCAGACGTGCTTTAAGGCGGTAGATAAATCGGTTATCAGATCTTCGGCGTCCTCTAAACCCACGGGTACCCTGATCAACGAGTCTGTCAGACCGATTCTATCACGTTCCTCTTTGGGCACTGAAGCATGCGTCATTGAACTGGGATGTTCGATTAACGATTCTACGCCGCCTAGGCTCTCAGCCGGGGTGAATACCTTGACGTGTTTCAATAGCTTCTGGCAGGCGTCTGTGCCACCTTTCAAGTGGAAGCTGACCATCCCGCCAAAACCATCCATTTGTTTGCGGGCTAGGTCGTGCTGTGGATGTGAGGTTAAGCCGGGATACACGACCTTCGAAACCTTCGTATGCTCGGCCAAGAATTCCGCGACCTTCTGAGCATTGCTGCAGTGGCGTTCCAGCCTCACAGCTAAGGTTTTGATGCCTCGCAGAACAAGCCAGCAATCCATCGGCCCTGGGACAGCACCTGCAGCGTTCTGTGCGAATTGCACTTTCTCATAGAGCTTCGGGTCGTCGAGCACTACTGCTCCGCCGATGAGGTCACTGTGTCCTCCTAGGTACTTGGTCGTGCTGTGAACTACAATATCAGCGCCTAGTCGGAACGGGTGCTGAAGATATGGGCTCATGAATGTGTTATCCACCACCAGCAGCGCGTTGTGGCTGTGTGCAATCTTCGCAACGCCCGCGATGTCCACGATCTTGAGGAGCGGGTTTGTCGGGCTCTCTACCCACATGATCTTGGTTTCCGGGCTCAGCTTGGCCTCGAAATCCCTCAGATTGGTTCCATCGACGTAGGTCGATTCCACGCCGAAGTTTCGCATTATTCGGGTGAAGAGCCGTCGCGTTCCTCCATACAGATCGTCTACGGCCAGAATGCTGTCGCCTTCCTTGAGCAGGCTCAGGAGGAGGGTGGTTATGGCTGCCATCCCGGATGCAAATGCCAGTGCATGCTCCGCTTCTTCAAGTGATGCAAGACATTTTTCTAGAGCCGTTCTCGTCGGGTTGCCGGTCCTAGAATACACGTAACCAGTACCCGTGGCTGGCTGAGTCTGGTTGAACGTTGACACTTGGTAGATTGGAACAACAACCGTCCCAGTCGGATTGTCCAGCTCATCCCCTGCATGGATTGCGCGCGTAGAAAATCGCATGATAGAGCCTTCGAGGCCAAATCGGCCTTGGGAGGCTTAAAGCTTGCAGAGTGCTAACTTGTGCTGAGCAATTCCAAGGATTCAAAGAATATTGAACAGCGTGTGAACGGCTTCACCAGCCGGCAAACCGACTCAATCAACAGTCCGAAACGTTTAGCGCGAAAATGTACTAGGGCGCAGAAATTTCCTAGAAGACTTATTACCATTCGAACTTCGACAATAGGGCGGTGCCATTGTTTGGCTAAGAAACGAAAGGCCAAGAAAGGTATGAAAAAGAGAGCAAAGCGTTCGGCGAAGAAGAAAGCCAAGCCAAAGAAACGAATGCCTCCTAAACCTAAGCCCGCCGAAGCAGCACCGCCACCAACTCCAGCAGTTGAACAGCCACCCATGCCGGAACCAATGCTGGAAACCCAACCTGCGGAACCTACTCCGGCTGAGCAACCCCCTTCAACTGAACCAATGCCTTCTGGCAGTTCGGAAGGCGAATCGACTAACCTGTAGAAGCTGGCTCTCAAACAATTTCTCGCCGACGCGTACGTGTAGGCATCGACTTTGAACTATAATACTTATCGAAGATAGTGAAGGTGGGCTGAACTACCCTCGAAACAACCGCAAAACAATTTCATCAGAAACAAAATCGAACTGATTCGCAACGGAACGTCTGCCCGAGATCGTACGGCTCGACGGTTGTGTCTGCAAGCACTCGAAGAAGCACTATATTCAATTGACCCGTACCGGCGCACTCTTTCATTTCTGCGGGTGAAAGACGGACAACTCCAAACGAAAACACACTTCTCAACTCCTCTCTCTCGATTCAGCAGGACCCTCGTGCTTGCCGTCGGGAAGGCCGGCGCACCTATGATGAGAGCCGCCTTTGAGATCCTCGGAAGCCAACAAATCCGGGGGATCCTCGTAGCGCCACGGGGCGAACGGGCACTAGTTCATGACCCACGCATCCAAGTCTTCAACGCGGGCCATCCGATACCTGACCGCGAGGGACTCAGAGCAGGCAAGATAGTTCTCAAAGCAGTCCAGCGGATGAAGGCTGATGAACTTCTCCTTTGCATGATTTCAGGCGGCGCTTCCGCCATGTTGGCTTCGCCACCGCCCGAGGTCAGGCTGAGCGACGAGAAGCGTCTGACAGAATGCCTGCTAACGAGCAAGGCTACGATTCATGAAATAAACACAGTACGAAGGCACGTTTCAACTCTGAAGGGCGGCCAACTCGTCGAACAATGTCGGGCTTCAACTATCTTGTCCTTAATCGTGTCGGATGTTCCCGGAAACTGCCTCCCGGACATCGCTTCGGGGCTGACGGCGGAGGACCCGACCACTTACCAAGACGCCGTAGAGGTTCTAAAAACGCACGATGTTTGGAACAAAATCCCGCGCCAAATCAAGGACCATCTGGCCCGAGGAGTACGCGGTCAAGCCCCAGAAACTCCCAAACCGGGAACCGCAAGCTTCAGCAGAGTTCGAAACTTCATAATCGCAGACAGCACAACCGCATGCACCGCAGCGAAAAGGGCGCTGAGAGCGAACAGCGTGCACGCGAATATCCTAACATCTTCAGCTGAAATGGAAACGAAACAAATGGGAAGACTGCTGGCGGACTTGGCTGCTAAGGACTACGGAAAATCATACGGGCATTCTCGGGCGCTCGTCATGGGCGGAGAAACAACGGTCGAGATTATAGGGGGAGGGAAAGGTGGTCGAAATCAGGAAAGTGTCCTCTGGGCCACGGACGGAATTGCAGGCCTCAACGGCACCGTCGTAGCCGCGCTAGGGACTGATGGAATTGACGGTAATAGTAAGGCGGCTGGTGCGCTGGCGGATGGAAGGACAAGCCTACGGGCTAGAAGAAAGGGGCTGGACACGAACAGATTCCTGGCTCGGAATGATTCCTACCGATTCTTCCGAACCCTTAATGACGGTTTAGTTACGGGACCAACGGGAACGAACGTCGGCGACCTGTACCTTATGATCTCGATCTCGTGACTTGGCCTATTTGACGATTAGCGTAGGGCATTTGGCGTGATGGCTAACTTTGTCTGACACGCTGCCGAGCAGGAACGCGCGAACCTCAGTGAGCCCCCTGCTACCGACCACGATGAGGTCGACGTTTTCGGAAATAGCGGCTTTGATGATTTCCTCGGCGGGCACACCCTGAAGCAACTTGTACTCGTAATCCGCCCCCTGGGCTCTCGCATAGGCTTCAGCTTTGCTCATGATCTCTTTGCCCTCCGCTTCCATTTCCTTAACGAAAACCGTGGTCGCGAGAACACCTGCTTCTGATGGTGTTACGGCGTAGAATTGACGGAGAACGACGTGTGCTACGATCAGTTTGGCGCCGTACTTCTTTGCCAAATCAACTGCACATCTCAACGCTCTCTCAGCGTATGGCGAACCGTCCACGCCAACAAGGATCCTCGAGAACATGAAAATCGAGGGATAATATTGGGCGGGAGGGTATTAACTGTGCTTAGAGGGCTATGCGGCTAGTCGACAGGGATCTCCGGTGGTTTCTCGACAGCCCTTTGGGGCTTGGAAGCGTACATCCTAACATAGGGAGCCATGGCACGTAGGATCTTGCTCTCCGCCTTCCGCAGATGCTCTTCGAAGGTTGTGCGGGGGACCTTGTTTTTGCTAGCTATTTCTTCCGCAGTCATTTTTTTCGGGACTTGATAGTAGCCGTATTCCAAAGCCGCCATCAGCGAGTTAACCTGCTTGGCTGTAAGTTCGGAAAAAATGCTGTTCACCGATATCACGAAGGCCTCTCGAATGCTCTTTTCCGGAACCACTTTTTTCTGAACTATCTCAAGCGGGCCGAGGCGGCTGAGTTCTTCGAACATCCTCTTGTAATCGTTCTCTCGGAATCCTATGACCCTATACTCCTCCCACCCACCGTAGTAGGTTTCGGGTTGCATTTGCAGGCACGAATTCTCTTCAATTATGTTTGAGACGTTTGGCACGATCTTGTCGCAGCGGCAGGTTTTTACAATCAGTTGGAGGTTGCCTTCGAGGAAGTTCTTCTTGAGGACTCTGCCACCCTTCCAGAGGAGAAGCTCTTTCAAGTCAGGTTCAATTCTCGTGAACGTCTCGATATTGGGACAGTCGACTTCCATGACATGGATCTGGTTGTTACACCACTGAACGACCCTCACTTCGGGGTTCTTCATAGTGAAACGGGTATAGGGGCAGTCATGCTGCACTTTGAACGAGACTTCAAACATCGCATGATCAACTGACCTAACTGAGCCGCTATGCCTCTATAAGAGATGTGCCGTCGCAAGACGGCTCAGGTAACTCAGCGGGCGCTGGCTCCATTTCGCCATCCCACGACGGTACAAGACACTACCGTCAGTTCGACATCATTACTTGCTGGAGGTAATGTGGATGAGCATCGAAACAAACGTGCTGGACAAGCTGGGAGTCCTTGCAGCGATAGGCCCGAAGATCACTTCCTTTGCTCCAAATCTAAACGTACGCCTTCAAGGAATCCTGTGGAAGAATTTCCGTCAGAAACGAGATTGGCCTTCGACTGTGAGCTCCGACGAATTCCAGAGAGAAACGATGGCCCGAAGGGCCTTCAACGAAATACTAGGCCGGCAGTCCTTAGCGAGGTGAAAACAATGCAACAAACGATAACAGAGCACGCAATCGAGCCAGGATTCGAATGGGCGGAGCCTGAAGTTCTGCGGTCGATCCGAGCTGATGCAAGAATTCGTTCGGTGGTCATATTCCGAACCGCAAAGCCCGCGGGAGTGAAGCAGCTCGACGACCTGGTCAAGCCTAGTGAAGTTGACTTCGCCATACCAAATAAGGCGGTAGCAGATTCATTCCTGGTAACCGACCTCCTTGAGGACATCACCTACCTAGTTGGGCAAGCAGGGTCACTTTCGCAGCTTGTCTTCACCCTCAAGAACGAACAGGTCATGGTAGCAGTTCAACCCGGCTCAGACCTTACTGAGATTGCTCACGACTTCGC
>JBAVCK010000208.1:0-5663 GCA_049586635.1 Bathyarchaeia archaeon | reverse complement strand
GTCTCCAATGCTCGTGGAGGGGCGGATTCTCGCGTTGGGCCCGACTCTGCTCTCTTTGCCTATGTATACCGGCCCCTCAACGTAGCTGCCCGATTTGATTGAGGCGCTCTCCTCGAGCCATACAGGGCCTTTCAACACCGCCCCTTGTTCAACGATTCCATTCACACGGTGGGGTAAGTTTGCGAGGGCTCTCTCGTTGGCTTCGAGGAGATCCCAAGGCCTGCCGATATCCATCCAGTCTTCCCGCGCGATGACCGCGCTCCTTACCTCTTTTCCTTCGTCGATCAAGTGTTGAAGGGAACTGGTCAGTTCGTACTCTGCTCGCTTTGACTTCGTAGTTTTCTCTATCGCTTCGAAAACTTCCCGGTCTAGGATGTAGATGCCTGAGTTTACCCAGCCCTCTGATCTGCGTGAATTCGAAGGCTTCTCGCGTATTGCGGCAACCCTTTCTCCATGAAGGGTAACGACCCCAAATTCGGCGGGGTTCTCTACGCGCACGATCCCCATGACCTTGGAAGATTCTTGCGATTTCTCGACGACTGCTTGGATGGCTGATGGGCTTACCCAAAGGTCCCCGTATATTGCGAGGAAGGGGTCATCTCCCACAGCAGCATGGGTGATCTTAATCGCGGAAGCTGTTCCTGTCCAACGTGGCTGGTTTATGTACTCGATGCTGAGGCCGTAGCTGGCCCCGTCGCCCAGTGCAGATGCGACCTGCTCACCCATGTAACCGACCACGACGATGGCTTCCCTCACGGAATTATCAGCGAGTGCTTGAAGAAGATACGAGATGATCGGCTTCCCGGCAACCGGAAGTAGGTGTTTCGGCTTGGTGGCTGCGAGTGGCCACATCCGAGTTCCTTCTCCTGCAGCTAGTACAACTGCCTTCACGTTCCGCTACCCAACCACTCGTTAACGTTGGCCCTTAGCGCTTTAAATTAGCATATATGGCAAAGATAGGGTAAATGCCGTGTGCAGATTATGGTTTTTGACGTTGTTTCTTTCATTGCGGGAGTAGCTGCAGGCGCGTTGACGGCTGGGTTGGCCGGTTTCCTGCATGGGCTCGAGAGGATGGCCGACGTTCAGGAGCGGTTACGCCTTGCAACGGAAAAAGCTGACCAGCTGAAGAGTAGGTTTTCCACATCTGGCGCGGATGATTCCAACGATAGCGTCAAAGTGGATGAGCTGCAACGCGAGCTCGACGAAATACATGAAGAGATTAAACGCATGTACAAGAGAACGACGCGCTAGGCTGCGACAGCGGACTGTGCTGCTTTGGCCTGCTCCGTGACCTGGGCTGGAGTTGCAATCACTCCTGCAGGAATCGAGACAAGCCTGGATTTTCTGACGCCCACATGCCTCAAGGGTGCGATTTTCTTCGCGAGATTGTAAACGTCGGACCCCAACTTACCTAGCACGAACTCTTGTGATAGCTGGTCGTAGTTCAGGTTGGCTGCTTTATCTTCAACAATCTGCCGCATTAGCTGGCGAACCCCGTGCTCTTGAGACGCCTTGATCCTGTCGCGGGTGAACGCCACGATCGAAACCCTGGAAGAGTACTGATCCCTCGTAGTTGCGGTGAAGATGCCGTCCATTCTGGTGCTGCCCCGCCTGACGAGGCTGCGTAGATAATCGGACGCGTATTCGTGTGACTTAAGAATCGTACTTGCCCTGTGGTCTTGCGCGTTAACGACCAAGAAGTATAGTTTGATTGATTGGTGGGCGAAGTCATTCGTTATGTCATAAAGTGTAGTTTCCACAACCCGCCCTATTATCGCGGAGGGGACCTCGCAGGGTATGCTCGCCACGATATTTTCTCCGAAATATGGTGGGCTGTATACGTCGTACCATTCCTTAAGCCTCCACTTGTCCCTGACTTTTCTCGTGGCTTTAGACAACGGTATCCCACCTTAACTTCGGAATTCAGCAACGTACCGGTTGGGCGGTATTTAAATTGTTCAGAGCAAAATTCCAGCAGGCTTCATAGAGGCTGTCGTGAAGCCGAGAGTTTCATCAGAGAAGATTCGGCGGCACGGATGCACCGGAAAATATCTTGCACGGTTGCCTGCAGCGTCTCAACTCGCTCGCAGTGCCTTACGCGCACTCTCAACGTCTTTCCGCTCACGCTGGCGTAAACCCGCATCCGACGACCGGGTAGTTTGTTGTCAGGCAAGATTCCTTTCATGACGCTCTTCGCGAAAATTGCGGAAGGGTAGCGGAGGGAGATTTCAGCTTCCAACATTCTCTTTCATCTGGTCAAGAAGGGCGTGGTCAAGGTCCTGGAGGAATTGGGTGGGGTCGTCGACTTTTATGTGGGCCCCCGCTGCGACGTTGTGACCTCCCCCAAAACCAGAGTACTTCTTCGCCGTTATGGTGAGTGCGGAACCCAAGTTTACACCCATCTTCAGAAGTTTGGGTGGCGCCCGGGCCGAGAGCTTGATCCCGCCGTCCTTGGCTTTGGTTAAGACGATTATTGCGTTATCGGATGAGAGGTTGCCCGCCGAGGAGAGAATTGATGAGAATGCTCCGGTCATGCTCTCTTGAATTTGGTTCTCGCCGCGAATGACCCATATTGCTTTGAATTTCTGAATTGCGTCAGGTGATTTTGTTAGCCATTCCATGTAACTTGCAAGCGTCTTTCTGTAGACTGCCGCGACTTCATTTGCCTCTTCTAGGGCAGTTTTCCTATCACCCATGCCCACGCTGACTCCTATGGATGGGTTGCCTGTGCGGCCGCAGGCGTTCAATAAGGCTGAGAACTCTCTCGCGTCCCTCGTCGGGCCGCCGGGGGGCTCATTTACCAATGTGTAAACAGACCCGACCATGTCGAGAACGACGCTTGATTGAAAACCTATGGAGGATAAGTAACTCATTATGGCGTTGACTAGTGTCTGTTTTTCATCCTGCTTAAGGTCAGCTATAGTTCGGAATCTGTCCCCCTCCTTCAGCTTGATTCCGGCGTTCGAGAGGAGTGTTAGGCAGTTGTCTTCGCGGCCGCTCAGGTTCGGCATGTAGGGAGTTGTGGTGAATGCCAATGACCTATGAATCGGCCGTGTTTCTCTTCCGTAAACCACAAGGTCCGTGTCTACCTTCACGCTTCCAGATGAAATGCCGTCCTCAACCAGTATCTCGTTCAACCCCAATAACGACCTTTTTTCGTTCTTATCTTGCATGTCGCCGAGTGCCCCAACGATTGCCAGCGCGCTCAAGTCCTTGTTGGTCTCAGAGAGCGCGCGAGTCACAAGGTAAGTGACACCCGCGGCGCTAACCATAGTAGCGCCGTCTATTCCGAACTCATGTGGGTTTAGTTGGGTGATTCTGCTGGGTGCCTCGGCGCTTGGTGGGTGGTGATCAAGTATGAGAGTTGCCTTTGCTTCGAGGTGGGAATTCAAGAGGTCCAGGTAGCCGCTTCCAATGTCCGTGAAGATTGCGATGTCAGGTTTTGTTTTTGAGATGTCGTCCACATAATCCTCGCGTAATTCCTCGACTATTCGAATTGTGAATCTGGCATTGGCACGTGCGAGGGCTGCGCCCATTATTCCTGCGCATGACAAGCCGTCTGCGTCGTGGTGGGATACGACCATGAAAAATGAGTCTGATTGGAGGTGCTCTTTGATTACGTTTGAAACTGCTTTTGCGCGTTCGATGAAAGCCTCACGGTTACCTTCCGAAGGCATTAGGCCACTGACGCTACAACGTGTTTGTATTGCCACTCAGGTCGAAGTTGCCCCTTGGCCCGGTAGTACTTAACTAAGCGGTGAATCTTCGATTCAACCATAGCTAGGGAACGTTTGTTGACGTAATCCTTCCGGTTCTTCTCTAGGTGGCGCCTAAGGTGGTCTGCTTTCTTTAGAAGCGCGCTCAAATCTTCGGGGAGCGCCCCGGCTTGCTTCGCCGCTTGCAGGAGCTCTTGCACATTCTTCCCCGTGAGTGATTTGACTAATGGGACGGCGTAGCGATCACGCATGAGCATTCCTATGGTGCTGGGGGAATTACCTTCCCGGGATAGTTTGAGAACTAGTGCTTCTACTTCTTCGGGCGTATACTTGCACCATGTTGGTGCTTTCTTGCTTATGGGGCGGGTTGACCCTGACTTTCCCCGCTTACTAGTGTAAAGCCTTGCCAACGAATTACGTGCTCCAAACTTGAAATTGTTACCTTCTCCTCGGTCCTCGATTATTTAACTTGTCGCGACCGTCACGGCGTGAGAGTTCGCATTTTCCCTGGAGGTCAAATTACACTTCCATTCGAGCGTTCAACGTACTCCGGGGTTGAGGTAGAGTAATTACCCGGTCCGGGAGGTGACTTGCTCATGCCTCGCATTGCACCCTCCCTGCTGTTCGCTCTCGTACTTCTAGTGGTAGCGGTTCTCAGCTTGGGATCGCTAGCTTACCCACTCGTGACCGTGCCTGTTCTAAGAACTGATACCCTCGCCAACACAACAGCGAGCAACTACGTTTACTGGAGTACGGTTTCATCAACAAGCGCTGGCTGGGTTCCATACTCAACGTTTACCGGGGTGTCCATGGTCTACAATTACCTGTGCGACCCAGCCTCATTGGGATGCTACCCAACCCAGACCTATTCCATCACCCAAACACTCTCGACTTACGAGGCACACACGCAGATTTCCCAAGTCACTCTCACAACTCAGTCGGCCACAACCCAACAGGTCCAGGTAACGTACACGAACTTCGCAATGACTCCAGCGTACGCAGCTTACGGGTTGAGTGATTCGCTGTTCCTAGGCGTTGCTGCAATCGTCATGATCGTTGTAGTGCTCTTTGTATTGACAACGGCCGTCAGGGGACGGGGCCCTACGAAGCCAAAGGCCAAGTCCGGAAAGGCAAGCTTCTGCGTTAACTGCGGTGCAGAGCTACGTCCGGGTTCACGGTTCTGCGGCGAGTGTGGGTCAAAGAAAACCTGAACGATCTCCGCGACCCCAGGTTAGTGTGACCGCTCTAGCCCGAGAGCCTTTTCTGTTCGGCCTTGAACCATCTCAAGAAACTTGCAAAAGCCATGGCACGGTGTGAGAGGGCGTTCTTCTCTTCAGTGGCCATCTCAGCGAATGTGCGCCCGTCTCCTTTCCGGGGGATGAAGATCGGGTCGAAACCGAAGCCGTGAGTTCCCCTAGCCTTTCTGTTTACGCGACCCTCCACGACGCCTGTAAAACACCAGGGGCGCGTCTTAGGGGTGCAAAAAGCCACTGCTGCTCGGAAGGATGCCCTTCTGTTCTTTGCGTTCTTCATGAGTCTTAGAATTCCGCTCGTCCCCAGAGTTTTGAAGACGTATGATGAGTATGGGCCGGGAAACCCGCCTAACGATTTCAGGAAGAAGCCAGCATCCTCCGCTACCACTGGGCACTTCTTTGACCGCGCTGCCCACATAGCTGCGAAGGAGGCAATGACTTCTAAATCGTTTGATTGAATCTCCAGCTTCTCTAGACGCAGCTGCTTCAGCCTAATTCCAAAACGTGAAGCGACCTGGGTGGCTTCAATGAACTTTCCCCGGTTGGTTGTTGCGAAATAGACTGTCTTGCTAGCCCCTCTCAAAGTATCTGCCCCGCTTCTCAATCTCGCGCATCTTCTGGAAAGTCTCCCTCGCTCTCCTCTTGCCGATAGTCTTTGCGTAGCCTTTCAGGAAGGAATTGAAGAGGGTAGCGT
>JBAVCK010000207.1:0-12546 GCA_049586635.1 Bathyarchaeia archaeon | reverse complement strand
CGGTTACGGGGTGTTTCATGTAGCCGGCTGCTAGGACTTTGCCTGGCACGAGTACGAATGCGTCACTTTTCGAAGCTCGTGATATGTGATTCAGGTCTAATACCGCCCTGTTTCTTCTAGGGCCGGAGAGGGATTCGGCTGTTACCTTCCATATCTTGGCTTTGTTTTCTCTGGCCTGTACCTTAAGGAATCTGATTGTATCCAGCAGTTCGGGGTTTGTTATCATACGGCGCATGAAGTTGTTCTCCTATTCGAAACCCTTCTTAGCTAGGTCGGCGAGGGCTGTCGCTTTCTTGTCGAGGACCTTCGCCGCTTCTTCCGTGATTCTCTTTGGTGGTATGGCACCGGTTGATTCTACGTAGAACAGGTATGATGTCTCGTCGCCTTCGATCTTGACGGGGAAAGTTTTCTTGGGATCCACCGGGACAGCTTTCTCAACACAGTCCATGCAGAGCGTGCAGGCAAGTTCGTCGCGAACGGTGATTTTGCTCTCAGGGTCTTGGGCGTATACGTCGGAGGGGCAAACCTGGATAACCTCGTCGGGGTTAGCTAGGTTTTCGGCGTTTAGGGTTACTTTTGGCAGGTACTTGTATGCGCAAGCTGAAGTGGGCTGCCACTTGGCGTGCTCCAACCCGCGCCCTAACCTAGCGTAAGCCTCAATCTTCAACTTCTGCATAGGGGCCAGTTTGACTATGGGTATGCCGCCGCTCACGGGTGTTGCATCGCCTTCTGCTTGCAAAGCCGAAGAGTAAACCATGACTGGCTCATCCACTGCCTCTGCTTCAAGCGTGAACGAGGCCCTGCATTTACTGCATCCCAATTCACTCTTGCAGTCGCATTCCTCAGGCAGAACGTAAGCATCCAAGTCCGTTTTAATTGGTATCAGCCCAAGCCTGTGGGCTATGACTTCATCATACAGTACGGATGTGTTCTCGATTATGATAACGTCCTCGATGGCCATTACCGGGACCTCGGCCATCATCGCGCGGCGCAGGGCGTTGGCGTAAGCATGCCCCGTTCCTTTCAGCAGGAACCGGAGCGTGTTATCTTTCTCTTCTAGAATCTTTACGTCCAAGGCCTACGGACCCCTCGAATGAAACGGCATATCTCGCGGGCCACAATTGCCATTACGACCTGAATCTTGTCGTTCGGGTCCGGGGTCCACGATATTTTCACTTCTTTGCAAAGAGCTTTCGGACGTAGCCTCTGCGGGGTTTATAAACTATTACGACTTTTCGAACACTGTTAATCGAAAATGTTGTCGAAGAGTTAATGTTCGCGAGTGATTTCGAATTGAGTTAAGGCCGCGATACAATGAGCGAGAGTTCTATCGCTGAGATTGGCTTCGCCCTAGTTATTTTCGGATTTGTCCTAGCATTTGTCGCAGTGATTCTTCTCATGATCAGGGCTGGGAGTGGCGGAGCGAAGGTTCGTGGAGCAGGAATTTTGCTGGTTGGCCCGATTCCTATAATATTCGGGACGGATCGTGGTTCAGTCAAGGCTCTCGTGGTTCTTGCGGTAATTCTCATAGCCGTCGTCTTCGTTTTTATGCTCCTTCCTTCGCTCCTGACTCGGTGAACAGTATGGCTGCCCCCCTCTGTGGTATCTGTGGGATGAGGCCGGCGACTTACATATGCCAAGCGTGTGGGAAGGCTGTTTGCGGCAACTGTATCGATCCAGCCAGCTGGCGCTGTTCTGATTGCACGGCGAAGTTGACGCCCGCCGCCGGGAACTATTCGGCTCCGGCCCCATTTTCTTTGGCTACGTGGTTGTTTTTCATAGCGTTCGCTGCGATCTTCATCGGCATGTTGTTGATGACTTTCGGTTCGTTATCGAACCAAGGAGGAGTAAATGGCGGTGCAATCATACTGATTGGGCCGATACCAATAATCCTGGGTAGCGGTCCCTACTCAGTTGGCCTAATCACTTTGGCCGCGGTCCTGACCGTTGCGGCTCTCGTTCTCTTCCTTGTTCTCAGGAGACGAGCCTAACACAGAGGTTGCTGCTAGGACGCGCTGGGGGCAGGTTCAGTTACGGCTTGGCTTGCAGCCGTAGCCGTGATGACTTTCCTAAGCGGATGGTCAGCCTTCGACAACGGGCTATGCGAGAAATACCTCAGCTTCTGTTCCTCGTCGCGTTTCACCATGTATCCAGGGACCGAGACGATTTTTCCTGCTACAGATATATGACCATGCGATACGAGCTGTCGAGCTTGAAAGACCGTTTTTGCTAGCCCCCGCCTGAATACCATGGTCTGCAGCCTTCGCTCAAGGAGGTCTCTAATCTCCAAGTCCAAGACTTCATCGATGTTAGCCGACTCGGATAGGACACCGTTTCGGCTTAACTTCGAGAGGTATTCGCGTTCGAGGCGTTCGCGCTCTTCACCAGTCGACCCTAGCAACGACCTAGCGATCCCCCTGACCTCTGAAAGCATGGTTTTGTAGCGCCAGAGTTCGCGCTTGTTGCGAAGGCCGTATTCGCCCATCAGGTGAAGTTCGAGTTCGAGTTGATCGGTGCGCCAGGGGTGCCTAGGCGTTGCGTAGGTCTTTCGTTGCCTCTTCGGATCGCCCATTTGTTATCAGCCTTACTTCTTCTCTTCCTTGGGCTCTTCCCCTTTCTTCTCAGCAGCGGCGGCTGCCCTCGCGGCTTCCATAACGACTTTCTTTGCTACACCTACTGCTCTACCTTTCCGGCCCGTTGTCCTTGTTCGTTGCCCTCGAACCTTCAGGCCCAACGAATGCCTTATGCCCTTCCAGGTTCTGATGTCCGTCATGAAATCAACATCATTCTTGATGCTGAGCGCTAGATCAGCGCCTATCAAATGGGCGTCGCGGCCACTCTCGAGGCCCTTCCTTCTATTGAAGAGGCGGGATGGTAGCCCATACTTTGCTGGGTCTTTCATTACATCCTCTAGCTTCTGAACTTCGCTCTCAGAAAGTTCGCCCATTCTCGTCTCAGGCTTAAGTTCGGCAGCCCGGACTACTGCGACGGCGTAGCTTGGCCCAACGCCCTTGATGTGCAAAAGGCCGTAAGCTAACTTCTTCGTGCCGTCGACGTTGGTGCCTGCGACACGGAGGATTTGCCGGAATTCTCTAGACATATACTAGTTACACCGATTGCGAAGTAGCGAGAGCCAGAACTGTATTAAACCTTGCCGGATTGGAGTAACCCGGCTCACCAGAAAGCAGTGATTCCTTGGATCCACAAGCGCGGATTCCTAACTTAACATTTAGCGAACATGCTAGTCTTGCTCGAGTTAGGGCTTCGTGAGTTCTGCGGCCTTTTGCTGCAACACGTCCCAGGCTAGAGATACATCTTCCCAAGTGGTCTTCAGGTTGCCTATCGCCAATCGAATTCCGAATTTTCCTCTAAGCTTGGTGTGAGAGAGAAATACTTGGCCTGTTTTATTGACTTCTTCCAAAAGCTTCTCGTTGAGGTCGTTAATTTCCGAGTCTGAGCCACTCTTATTTTTGGGGCAGAGCCGGAAGACTAACGTGCTGAAGGGAACCGGCGCCAAAAGCTGAAAGTCCGGATGGCTTTCAATCCTTTCGGCCAGTCGATGGGCATAGGCAATGTGTTCTCTTATGGCGTTGGCGATTCCTTCGCGTCCCAGTGAGCGAATAACCATCCATAGTTTGAGTGCACGAAAGCGGCGGCCCAAGGAGATACCATAATCCATCAGATTCTTCGCTTCGCCCGCCTCTGCTGTTCGAAGGTATTCGGGAGTCAAACTGAAAGCCTGCTTGAGGGTTTCGGGGCGCCTGCAGTAGAGAGCGCTGCAATCGATCGGCGTGAACAGCCATTTGTGAGGGTTAATGATTATCGAGTCGGCGTTGTCCCAGCCGACAAAATGCGTTCGCATTTCGGGTAGGATGGCTGCGGCGCCTCCATAAGCCGCATCAACGTGGAGCCAGATCCCGTATTTCTTGCAGAGCTGGGCGATTTCATTCACCGGGTCTACGCTCGTGGTTGAAGTAGTTCCGATTGTGGCGATGACACAAACCGGCCGTATGCCTTCATCGAGGTCGGACTTGACAGCCGTTTCCAACGCGTGTATGTCCATTCGGAAGGCTTCGTCGGTGGGAATCTTTCTAATACCATCCTGGCCGAGGCCTAGTACAATGGCCGCCTTTTCGATTGATGAATGCGCTTCCTCTGAGCAGTAGGCGCGTAGTCGGGGAAGGCTACTCCTGCCAGCCAGGCCTTTCTCGCGGACTTGCAGACCGATTGCCTCTCGTGCTGCGGCCATAGCGCACAGGCTTCCAGCCGAAGCCGTATCGTTGATCACACCCTCAAACTGCTGCGGAAGGCCAACCATCTGTCGCAGCCAATCTAACACGACTTCCTCAAGTTCAGTGGCTGATGGAGAGGTTTTCCACAGCATGGCGTTCACATTCAAAGCACTTGACAACATTTCTCCGATAACTCCAGGATAGGAGCCCGTGATGGAAAAATAGGCGAAGAATCGAGGATGGTTCCAATGAGTGATTCCTGGCAAAATGATCTTTTGAAAATCCTTTACCACATCCTCGAAGGGCTCAGGCTGTTCAGGCGGGGATTTTGGAATGCACGATTTGATTTCACCCGGCCTTGTGCGGGACAATACTGGATAGCTGCTCATATTCTCAAGATAATCAGCGATCCAATCAACCGCTTGGTAGGCACATTTTCTGAAAAGCTCTGGAGGTAAATCTCGGTGCCGAGACTCTATTTTGGATGTATCTTTTCTTGAACCGACCAATTGACTTCAGGCATCATGGTAGTGTCGCCCAATTTCTGTTTTCAGCTTCAAGTCGCTACCGAATTTAGATGTCGCCGGTCAAAACGCGGTTGCTAATGAATGAAGGCGCTTAGGGTGAGGTAAGCTCCCACCGAAATCAGGACTAGGCCAATAGTGCGCTTCACGCTTACTTGACTCAGCCTTTCTGACCCGAAATGACTTCCAAGCTGAGCCGACACGAACAGAACTGGGATACTCAGGAGGAACACTGGAGTCGACAAGATCAAACTCCCAAGGCGCGGTATTCTCGCCACTATGCCTGAAAGCGAATTGAGCAGAATAAACACCGTCGTCGTAGCCGCGGTCGTCTTAGGCTTGGCCATACCCCCTAAAATCAGCACTGGAGCCAGATAGACACCGCCACCAATCCCCGTCAGCCCGGCAACGGCTCCGATCGCTATGCCGATCAGAATCTTAAACGGCCACTTCAGAACGATGTGCCCCAAAGGAAAAGTGATAACAATCAAACTCACACCACCAGCAGTAATAGCCACACCCATAACAATTTTCAGTAAAGCTTCGGGCAAGACGAATAGTCCTGCAAGGAAAGCCGCCGGAACCGAACCAATAATGAACCATGCGAAACCTCGTGAGAAGTGAGTTCGCCAACGAAAAATCGAGCTAGACGCAGACACTACGTTAAAGAGTAAACCGCCCAAAGCGGACTGCCCGGCGGATATTCCGATTAGGAGCAGGATAGCGGTGAAAGTTGACCCGCCCGCGAAGCCAGCCATCGTGTAGAAGAAACTAGCCAACCCAAGCAGAATTACGATAATTAGTGTGCTCAACGCGTTCAATTGAAACCCACCTGGCGAATTCGCAGGATCGTCATAAGTCTTGGTAGGCAGAGACAGCTGGACTCACTAAGGCAAAGCGTGGAGGCAACTTACCGCGACAATTACAAGTGCCTGTCGCAGATCAAGAGAAAGTATGATCCAACGAACCTATTTCGAGTGAACCAGAATATCTCGCTCCATTTATGGGAATAATCTTCTTAGCCGAACAAGTTAGCCCTGCGCTTATGCTTGGGGCGGGTTCGTCCTGCTGGGAATCTACCTTGCTCGACCCACGCGTTCCCACACGAAAGAAGAACCGAGGATATTGCACACTAGCACTTGCGGCATTTGATTCTTGCTTGTGGGGAAATGGCCTTGAATCGAAAGTTATGGCGCCGGGAGAGGGATTTGAACCCTCGAGGCCCGTGAGGACCACAGGCTTTCAGTTCCTTTGATTCCAGGCTTAGGCTCAGATAATCTGCCCCGTACCAGGCTCGGGAACCCCGGCTCCAAACGGTTTCACAATTCCAAGCTCAATTTAAGCGTGTTCAGCCCTCCAGTGCGAAGAAGAAATAGTGCACAATCAACCTACGCGCTAGCGGAGCGAAATGATGTCTAACATGTGTTATAGTTTATCCATTCGGCGCGGAAGCGTAACCGTCTAGGAAAAGCTACAAAATCAGCCCCGCGTGACTCCAAAAAAGGAGCCAACCCCCTCTGGGGAATACCTCCAAGCGTGCGCACGACTAAACACAAACCCTGCAAACTAGCATGTTCTCCCCACAAAACTACACCACCCACCCCCCGTTCCCAAACGCGTGCGAAAACAGACCGGACTATTCTAATGTTTCCATAGGGCGGGGTATGTGCCTCGCTCCATGATGACCCGCTCAGTCTTGACGGCCACTCCTTTCTCCTGGTCAAGCATTTCTTGGGAGGTCATTAGGGCGCGTGCTAGCGCGACTCCTTCCCCTTTCAACGTGAAGACCGCGACAAACTTGTTGCGTTCAATAGCGGAATCCAGTTTCAGTATGCCTGGCAGGGCTAATTCGGCTCCGTGGCAGACCGCGTCAACGGCAGAATCACGAATTACAATATGCGGAAGGGGAGTGAGTGCCAATTCCATAGGCTTGATTATCGCCTTCAGGGGGGCTTCGTTGCCGGCCTCGAAGTCGGATTGGGCAGCGCTCAATTCATGCAGGGTGACAATCCCATCATTTTCGCTGAACGGCCCCGCGCGCGTCCTCCTGAGCTCACGCATGTGGGCGCCGCAACCGAACACTTCGCCGACGTCGGAGCATAATTTGCGCATGTAGGTGCCTGCTTGGCAGGAGCAGGTGAAGAGGACTGTGCGCCCGTCTATTTCCTGCACGTTGAGTTTGTAGATGAACCGTTTTCTCGGTTCCCTCTTCACGGACGCTCTGAGCGGTGGTTTCTGGATAATCTCGCCTTCGAATTGGCTTAGAACTTCGCGAACGGTTGCTTCGGGGATGTCGGCGTGAATTTGCATTATGCAAACGTATTCCTTCCCCGAGTAGAGGAAGCCTTGAACGACTTTCGTGGCGTCTTCTAGGGCTACGGGAAGGACGCCGGTTACCTTGGGATTACCCCGACTGTTACGTCTCTAGGGTTCCACCGTGGCCGGCGTGCGACAATTTCATCATGCGCTTGATCCAAGCAACTACTTCATGGCTTGATGGCCCAGCAGGCTTATCGATGTTCATGATCCCGTACTTGATTCGGAGTGGCATTGGCCTTTCTTCAGGTTTGAAGCCATAACGCGGGTCGGTCTCATCGTCCGCTTTCGCTACAAGTTCTCTACTTACCGTCCAAGGGATGACGGTCTGCAAACAATTCACCTCTTGCACACTTGTTACGCCCCTGCTGCTATTAAGGAGAGTAACTTTCCAAAGAAAGTCAAGAACATCAGCCGTCCGCCCAGTTAGGCGTCCGGCAGAGTGCATGCTGAACTGGATAAGTGGGGAGGTTAACTTGCGGCCGTTTTCATTGTCGGCAGGAGATCTTCTTTCATGAATTTTGTTTTCTTACCCTTGGTTAAGGCTTTCTCGACTTCGTCATCTGGTGCGCCTTTTTTCACTTCAACGCTCTCAGGTGTGGGCTCCAAATGGTCAACGTTGGTTCGCCTACGCCTGACGCCCGTAACCGCCTTTGGGCCCGTAATCAAGACGAAGTTCTTGTCGACAACATCCACGACTACGCATTTTCTTCCGGTTTCACGGCCTACGAGTTTTACGCAAATTCGGCCGACTTCCATGCTTGGCATAATGTTTCACCGGTGTTTGTTCGCCGCTGTAGATTCGAGGGCAATAAATAAGCGTAGCCCATCAACGGAAAGCTGTTCAAGTTCGTTTCTTGGCGACGAGTTTTCGGACTTCAGCGATAACGAGGGATTTAGTCTGTTCGACTGAGTGGAGGCTGGTGTCTATCTTAAGGTCATAGATGCTTAGGTCGTCCACGTTGATTCCATAATATTTCTTGTAACGCTCTTTCTGTATTTCTTCGCGGGCTACTGTTTCCTTCCTAGCGGACTCAAGCGATATGCCGTCCCTGTCAGCTATTCTCTTGAACCGGACTTCATCGGGTGCGACCATGAGTAATTTTGCGTCTGCGAGGCCATTAATCATCCAAGCGCCCAGTTGCGCATCGATCACAAGGCCGCCTTTCCTAGCTTCGGCTTTGGTCCGGTCGTCAATCATTTTGTCTATCGTAGGATCTTTGGCGGCAAGGCTACTGAAGGCTTCTAGCGATAGGTGTCTTTCCTTCGCTAGGTCCCTGAATAATTCCCCCGCGCAAACATACCGTAACCCCAACGCTTCCGCGAGGGCTTTTGCGTAAGTCGATTTGCCTGTTCCATGCGGGCCGCCCACGGTGATAATTAAGCCTCTTTTTGCCCCATTATGCAAGAATTTCACCTTTTCCCCATGAAACGGCGTCTACCCCCACATGCGTCCCATATTTTGTACGAGTAGAAAAGCCTTGAAGCGGTGGACGCTCCAATCGAGAGATCAATGCTTTCTCGGGATACTAGGCCATACGAAACGATAATCGGGGTAGAATGTTCTGGGTCTCCTGTGCAAAAGCCTCTTACGACAGGAATTGGCATATGCTGTCCAATGAATCGCTGGCGCCGTCATGACTCAACTGACCGCAGAAAAAGTCTTCCAACTTCATCCGAAGATCAGGTGGGCTGGTCTAGCCAACGATCGTGGAGAGATCGTATTCTCGCAGATGCGGCCTGGTGTCAAGAGCATCACGACAGAGGAAGATGATCGCAACCTTCTCCAGATAGGTTCGATGATTCTTAGGGGGGTGGCGGAGCGTTCCAGCCCCCACGCTGGAAACGTTGAGTGTGTAACAGTCCTCTACGAAAAGTTTGGACAACTGATAATGAAACGCAACGAAAACACCCTCATCCTAACCGTCGAAAGGGAGGACGCTCCGCAGACACTAGTTAACGTCATCGAGTTAGTTGGCAAGATGGAATAGCTACCAGATTTGAGAGAAAGTTTCAGGGCGTCGTTGAGTACCGCACTGAAGTTATCCCGCTCCGCCGTTCGTGCCGCCGGTCCTGGGGTCATGCCCTACTTTTGCGATGAGATTCCCGTTCGACGCGTCGTATACGTCGACGTGCACAAAGTAGTGTACGTTGTCGAGACCAGTCGGAATCGTTGCTTGTACACTAGTCGAGGCGAAGCCGTCTATTGAATTGGCAAATACTTGACCGGAGTAAAGAGGAACGAAGCCCTGCGTACCAGGAGCATTATACCAAATGCTGATTCCAAAGATAAGTCCGGACGGCAATTCACCTTGAGCCCAAACAGTAAGAAAAACCGTCTGTCCCTCTGATGTCAGAGAGAAATCCGCGACGATGCTCTTGTCGGCCCGAGCCATCGGAGCGACGCTTAGCGCACACAAGAGAACTAGCATCAGACACCCGATGTGAACCACATTGACCCTCATGCTCTCACAGGCAACATAGTACCACCAATCCTGATACATTTTGCGGTACGACTTTGCAATTCTTTAGCAATCTCTTAGGAGGCTCTGCCGGAAGTGCATAAAACCTGACGCTTAGTCGAGTTTTGTGCATATTTAACGCGATAGCATGCAATAGAGAGCAATAGATTTAGCTGGGAACGCACAATTATTGCGTGTGATCCCGATGGCCTGCACGAAACTGGATGCATCTCAGGGTCAACAGAGCCAAGTGGCGCTTGAATTGGTCGCTTGGAGAAGGGTAATCATGCTTGTTCTTGGGCCCAAAGCGTTTCAGGCAGTAGAACGTGCTGTGCTTGAGGATATGAGTTCAGGATCGTAGAACGCAAGTGGCATTTTATGTCAGCTCGGGAGCGTCGGAGAAAGTCCAATTCGGCCCCTACTTTGTTCGACCGTCAAGATCTGTTGTGTCTCAGCGCAATTTGTGCAGAGCCTCTTGGCTCTTATGAACGGCTTGCTACCCTCGCGGGTATATCGGTCCGCTCGTTGAAACGTCGAATCACGGCGCTCTCCACGGCATCGATTCTCTTGAGAGTCGGGGCGCGAGTAGACTATTCCGCATTGGGGCTGCAGCTGATTCCAGTGCTTGCTTCTGTGCCTTTGAGCAAGGTACAGGTGATTGAGAAAGCTTGTGATTTACACCCTTACACCCGTTACAGGATTCGTTGCCTCGGTTCGACAAACGGATTGTTCATGTTATTCGCAATTCCAAGTGGTACGGAATTTCAGCTAAACGAGTTCTTTGCCCATTTGCGAAACCTCGAGCTTGTTGCGAATTACAGGATTTTGCACACGACTGCGGAACCAGTGTTCAGGAACCCTGATTTCGATTCTTACGACCTGAACTCCGACACTTGGAGCTTCAAGATTGAAAAGTGGAGCCGTCAGCTGGAAACACCGACCCAAGATGGGCTTCAGCAATTCACGCCATCCCAACTACCTAAACTTGACCTGAGCGATCTGAAACTCATACGTCTACTTACCCAGGATGCCCGCAAACCCCAAAAAACCCTAGCAAAGGAATTGAATGCCCCAGAGTATCACATTAGTCGGCGTCTAAAGTTCATTTTCGAGAACCGAATCGTTCCAGGGTGTGAAGTATTCGTAGGAAGAAAGTTATATCGATTTGCGCCTGCGACCCTTTTCGAAGCATTCTGTGACCCTGATTTAACCGCAGCCGTGGCGACGAGAATCAAATCGTTGCCGTTCCAGACGTCTCTGTTCCCCACTGCTGATGGCTTCTTTATGATGTGTGGACTGCCGACTCATTTGTTCACCGAGTTGGGTAACGCTCTGCTGGAGCGAAGTAACGATGTGAAGGTGATGTGGGCCGATTATGATAGTAGCATGAGATACTACTTCGATGAATCGCCATACGTAGAGAAGACACGACAATGGAGAGCTGATACCGAGTTTGTAATCGGCGAACCATTATCGGGATTGAGAGGAAAAAAGATGGTGAAGATGAGTGGTGGAGTGTAGTTGGCTGGAGGTTCACGAAATGAGTTATGAGGAAATCCGCAACTTTACGACTCGAATCAAGCCTAAGATAAGTGCAACCGAGTTTCATAACCTGTTCCTTGAATCTCTTGACGGAGCGTTGATTGATCTCCTTGGACCGGCAGTCAGTGAGGCGATTTATGGCTATGTTGATAGGCAACTTGGGCTTTCGAGAGATGATATACCTAAGCACATCGACGAAATTTGGATCCTTTTTGACCGAGTTATGGGGAAGGCGAGCAAGATAATTCAAAAACGTGTTCTAGAGCGAGTTTACAAAGGGCTGCAACGAAAATCCGCGGAAACTGTCGCAAGCGGCGACAATCTTAGCTCCTATCATTGAATGGGAATGAAGAAACAAGAATCAGATGTGGGAAAAGTGGAGGACTCGCTACGGTGATTGCTGGCCCCGGCAAGCCCTACTCGACTCTGGTTCCTTGCCGAACCTTTTCGCGTAGACACGCGTGACATAGAAAGCCGGCGAACGGCCTTGACGGCCGCCGAGAGGATTTGGTTAGGCCTCTTGTGGAGCTTGAGGGAACTCCGCCAAGGGGAAGGCCGCATGACGCGCATCTACCGCCGGAGTACTTCTTCCTTCGGTAGTGGATGGTGGACCTGCCGCCTGGAACTTGCAGGGTCTTCCGTTTCACGTTTCGGTTTCGGAGAGCTCTTCTAGGCATTTGGCTTTCACTCACTCATTCCTATGCCGAACAGCCTCATGATCGGGAAGTTCACGGCGAAGGAACTTAGGAAGTACCAGTAGAAGAAGGTTAGCTGTGTGCCGATGATTGGGAGTGGATACGGTGCGATCGCTACCACGTGCCCTCCGAGGACATGGTTGATCAGGTACCATATGAGGAGGAATGGGACGAAGGTTACGGCGGTGACCTTCATTTGTTCCATGCTTGCCCTCGATTGGGCCTTCATCATTGCTTGGCTTTTCTTCATGAGTTTTGAAAGCGTCTGCTCATCTTTAGCTTTCTTCGCTTGGTCCATCTCTTTCCTCCAGGCCGAAACTTCCTTCATGGTGTTCCTGACCATATTGTAGTCGACGAGAAGCTTCGCCGCGGTCGACGACATCAGGCCGAGCGCTAGGGCGATTCCAATTGTGAACATGGTGGACTGGGGGATGTTGCTGTATGGTTGGATCGCGGCAGCAACCCATGCGATTATATCATCTATGAAACTCAACCTTGTGCCTCCATTATGCTTCGAATCGTCTGAAACAGCTCCTGTGCCGCTTGCTTCTGCCTACCCTCTTCATTTCTTATAACCTTAACAGGTGAGCCTGTCACCACTGCGGAAGCGGCAGCCGTCGCGCGGGACCACTCTAAATCGAATCCAATTTCTTCAGCCACCCCCTTCTCCCGCATTCTGCTGGAATCGCCTGTCCGTCTAGCGGCTATTTGTTCTGGGTTTGCTTCCACAAGGACGAGGAGCCGTGGGTTGAGTTTCTCCAGAACATGTTGTGGG
>JBAVCK010000206.1:0-10249 GCA_049586635.1 Bathyarchaeia archaeon | reverse complement strand
TCTACGTATTGAATGGATCCCATTTGGTTGCTTAATCGAACATACCAGGTGACTGGCTGATTAGGTTGGATAAACGTTGAGTTGTTTGGATAATAACCGCTCGCTGTTCCGTTTGCACCTAGGGCGTACAATTCAAAGAACCCCTCTCGAGGACTTGGGGTCGTAACAACATACGCTACAGCCTCAAGAATAATGAGAGTTGTCAAGAACAATGGAAGTAACCTTTGAATAGAGCGAAAACTAAACTTCATTTCACTGCCAGGTTCTGATTCGCATAGAATCTACTTAGGTACAATCTTCAACTGAAGAGCGCGTTTTCCTCGATATTTGCGCCATAACGATGATAAATAGTGCGAAACGAGAGTTGTCAAGGCCGCGCCGACGCCTGCAGAGGAATAGACAATCATATGGTCCGTGAAAGTTCTTTGTGAAGCAGCTATGTCGATTTGGTTGGCTTCTATGTCGATTGTTGCCAATGAATTGTTGATTTCCCCGAGAAGTTGCGACCGTTTATCAGCTTCTTGTGAATTCAGATTCTGCAATTGATCTTCGAGAGCATTCACCGAATTCAGTTCATTGATTAGTTTTCCTAGTTCTTCGGGCCGCGCTCCTGCTGCTTCAGCCCTCTGGACGTCTTGAATGACCTTATTCAGGTTCGGTTGAGCCTCAGCTGATTGAGTTGCCAGTAAGGGAGAAGTGAGGAACAGGACAAGGACCGCTATAGCGATCGCGAATGTTATTGCTGCAACGGATTTTGCCATCTAATATCACCTAATCGTATTGTCCGCCGAATAAATTAAAGTAAATTAATTATTGGTTAACTAACGGAAAGTCGAGATACTAAATCGTATCTTTCTCACAAGAATGCCGCTCTTGTGACATACTTAAGGAATACCTGCCAACCCATCGCTGAACCGAAATGAAGGGGCTTAGAGTTCCGCGTAGTTACTTGAGTTACTTACTAGCTACTTGCTGAAACGAGACTACAAGTTGATAGGCGGTAAGCGTGATGAATATGGTTAGGAGGATTAGAGCTACAATTCGCAACCGCCGACGGTCAATCAATAGTTCCGTTCTCGCGTAAATTGGCGATAAGAGTTCGGACGCTGTCAACAGGAATGCTGACATTATTGCTGTCCACAAACTCAACGCACCGAAAGTTAGTGGGAGCACGGGTATCGGCTGGCCCGCCAACAAATTAAACCCAGGAGGGGGCGAAGATTGTTGGAGAGGGTGTGAATTTCGAAAAGTAAAGTCTCGATAGATTATCGTCCAACCGAAGCTTTGTTCTGGTGGAACCGTTGTTGTGAAAGAAACAGAGGTTCTCTCTCCACCCGTTACGTTATAGTCTAAAGTCATCACATGACTGCCGACGATGTCGACCAACGTTGCTGCTTCTGGCAGCGTGATGTTAAATGCCTCAGGCGTAGGATGAATGCTTCGCTGCCACATTACACGTTCCCACGGCTGGTCCTGCCACGCGAAGGTAAAACTTCCGCCGTACCACCCGTTCAGACTCGCCACCACAGAGCTGGAGTTAAGATCAAAGCTCAACACAAATCTGTAACCGTCTGATCGGGCCCCACCTAGGTCAACCACAACGAGCGTGTTATTGTAAGCTGTCACGTTAAGTGCACGATTCGTTGTCGATTCGTGAGCTGTTAGGTTAGCAGCGTATGGCATGTACCGACTGTAAGAACTCCAAGTCTGATTATCAGGATGAATCACGGTTACGGTTAAATCCCCGTGAACGCGGGGAGGCGCGGATTGCGTGACATTAAAGTTCCAGTAATCATCCTCAATTATAACTGGCGTGATCGAAAAGTAATCCGAGTAAAGTTTGAACCCGTCCGCTAGCAAATCCATCCTCCAAAGCCCAAGCTTGGTGGCCGTGGCACTATCATTGGCCACCGGGAGATAGAAAAGGAAGGTACATGGGGAGGTGGCACATTCTGCCTGAATGGTTTGATTATAGACCATCTGGCCATTGGGATCATACCACTGCGAAGTAAGATTCGCTGCATAGAGAGCCGCGCTAAGATACGCAATGACGGAACGATCGTCCTGCGTGAAACTTGAAGTCGTATTGCTGAGAACAATGTGACCTTGCTGCGACAAGCGGGCCTGCTTTTCGAAACCATAGTCGTACACTAGAACAGCCGCGGAAACTCTAACCGGAACACTGGTGATTGCTCCAACTAGGATGAGGAGTGCGATGGTAGGTAGCAGCCGTATCTTGATGTCTTCACGCATGTTACGAACGCAACTCAGTTAAAGCATCTAGAGTCTCGATTCGACGAGCAGTTGATAATAAGATTCAGGGGTGTACTTCTCATCACCATGTTTATCCTCCTGCCGGACCGACATTGCAGACCTGGTAACTCATCGCTCTCAAATCGAGCTACCCATTACCAATAGTATCCGCGAAATATCTAAGTCTATATATATTGACTCGTCCCGTCTGGTTAACCTCTCGATTCTCATCTCAGCTTGTTTCAATAGAAGCCCGATGGTTGGAACGATGAATGTCTGAGACACAAAACATGACTCTATGTGTCAGTGCTCTGCCCTTACTCTTGCAGTTCGGTAGTAGTGGTTCTATCACACGAAGTCTCAAGCGTAGAAGGACCCTTCATGATTTAGTCATCCTCCTCTAATGGTAGAGTTCGAATCCCAACCATAAAAAAGGCTAAACTCGTCTCGTTTCCCAAAGTCGGGTCAGGTAAAGCGAAATATAGCTAACGCGTGGAGGGTCCTGCGATCGACCTAAATGTCAATCGAAAGTCATCATCTTCATCGGCTGAAGAACGCTGCATACCTGCTCAGTCTGATCTTGGGTGTGGCATCCTTCAGTGCTCTCGCAGGAACACCTGCAGCATATGCTTCAGCGACTGCTGCAACACTTACTGAGTGGAATATGCCAACGCCTAACAGTGGCGTGTGGGGCTTGACGTTGGATGCTTCTGGGAATTGTTGTTGGTTCGTTGAGTATTACGGCAACAACGTGGGGCACCTTGACCCCGCAACGGGGACTCTTCAGGAATGGGCGATTCCGACCGTAGGAGCGAATCCCTACAGTATTGCTACCACCACGATCTCCGGTTCTTTGGTTGTGTGGGGAACCGAGTCCGGATCACACAAAGTTTTCGCATTCTCTGCAAACGCGGGATTGTTTCGTGAATATGATCTCTCCCGCTACAACCCGGGTTTAGAGTATATCTCGGTAGAATCCCCGAGTCCGCAGCCTAGAGTCTGGTTTACTGAATCATTCAGTAATATCAACGGGGAATTCATTTATGATCCGAAGACTGGAAATGTTACGTTGTATGAAGATAGTTTCCCAGCCGCTGTTGGAGGGGGCGCCTATGGTGTTTATGCAGCTTCTAATGACATCTGGTTTGCTTGTTTCTCAGCAATTGTCCGATGGGATAGAGCAAGTCAGCAGTATACGATATGGCCGTTGCCCGCCCACGGTTTAGCCGTCGGGCGTTCAATTACGCTCGACCAACACGGAGAACCTTGGTATACACAAGGTACTGCAGGTGGAGTCGGCAATGACAACTTTGTCGGTGTTCTTCGCGGCAACACATTCCAGGAATGGCAGATTCCCAATCTTGGGTCCGATCCGCGGGGAATCAGCCTGAATCCTCTTACGCAGCAGCCTTGGATCGCAGAGCAATCGCCAACAGTGGGCAATGGTACGGTTGCTACGTTGGACACTTCCGGGGGAGGAACATTCGTTTCGTCATCGCCTACGACAGCACCGTCGGCTGGGGCGCCGAGGATTCTTGCACCAACAGTGAGTCAGATCGCCGTATCTACTCACACTGTTACCCCAACGACGAAGACGATTCTCCTTTCATACAACGGCCAGTTTACTGGGTATACGTTGGGACCAACGCAGCTGCATGAGGCGATTGTGGATTCGTCGGGTAATGTTTGGATAAGCGAACCGGGAGCGAACAAAATCGCCAGATTATCACCAAGCCCGGATTTCGCTCTCGTTGTTTCGCCTCCATCTGTCTCCCAAGGCGGTCCGGGAATTGTCAAGGGCGTCTCGATCTCAAACTACACAGGACAAGTATCACTTGCAGTCACATCTCTACCTCGTAATGTAACTGCCTCAAGTTTCACTCATAACCCCATCAGCATTCCCTCGGAAGAATCTGTCTCATCCCAATTTGCCACTAAAGTGGCTGCAGACGCCTCAAATGGAAAGAGCACAATTATCAATGATGGTAGGGCCGGTGCTACTAATCACAGTATCAGTTTTATGCTCACAATAATGAACAGTTCCTCAAACAAACACATGAAGGTCAGGAGAATTTACTGAGTAGCTGGGTTCATAATTTCTAACTGGCTTCAATTCACCCAACTAATGTGAATGTTCGAGAAACTGCTTTGTCATACCGAAAGCTTCCTCGTGAATATACTGAGTTGAAGTGTCGAAGCGCAACCTCGCAGCTGAGTGCCACAATGCCGTTAGGCTAAAACCAAATCGCTTCCCGTCAATAAGCGTGAAACCTCTTACTGCGGACAGAGTGTGGAGTCCATCGGGGAAAGAGCCTTCCGGGTCGGCCTCCACTCGTGCTATCGGTTCCTCTCTGAACTCCGTTGTCGTCAGTCGTGTCACCCGATTCAGCACGATGGATCCTCCATATGCTCTCGAGCAGTCCTGTGCTGGACGAATCAAATAGCCCTTGTGAATGAAAGGAGTGCCCGCAGGACGTGCTGAACGGATATCTATCTTGACTGGATTTGATGAATGTGGCCTCCACGGTCCAACCAGATTCTTCGCGTGCCAAACATACAAGGCATGATCGCCACGATCAAGACTAACGCAAAAAAGCCACCATGAACCGTTATGTCTGAAGACCGTGCAATCAACGCCAGCAAAGTCGCTGATGAGAAGGGATACCCTGACCCACCTGTTAGGAAACTCTACTGCTTTAAAGAGAGCTACTTCCCGAGCATTAGCCGTCTCAGGTATACAATAGATCTCACCTTCAAACATGATGAGGTATGGATACGACGTATGAACTGGCAAAACAATAGCAGGGCGAATTAGTGGTCGAGCCGTTTGAGCTGATTCAACGCTTGAGATTATCCCTCTAGAAGTTCGATAATCGAAGTCCTCGCAAAGAATGGTAAGTTTGTCGTCCTTGAATATCCCAAACGGGTCTGAAAGAAACCAGTTGCTCCTGGTTTGCGGAAGCCAACGTATCCGCGTTTTCACCTTAGGGTTCAGAAAAGCGGTTATTGGTGAAGCTATAATTCCGATATTCCACATCTCATGGCAAAAGAGGAATCTGAATATTCTAATCGCAGCATTTCTAAAGACCTTAAGAGAGAATATGATCATCTGGACGTTGCTTGGCGATCGCATGATCGGTCCATTTGTCCGCGAGGGAACACCATTCAGATAAGCAGCCGATCCATTTCTGATATCAACGCATACCTGAGCCGGCCACCTCGCACTCTCATAGGAAATCGAGTCACGATTTCTTGGGTAAGAGTAGTGTATTGTTTTCAAGAAGCCCCTTTTGAGAACGACCCCAGCATCAAGCCGATCAGTAAGTCGTTGTAGCATGGCCCCGGTCACATTATCACCGTTGTAGATCTCCCAGAACCCAGGTGGAGTACCCCTGTACTTCTCTTCATCGTCATGATGGAACGACCATACGCCATACCGAGCCGCGCGCAATATTTCTCCGCGGATGATGCCGAATGCAAACCTTATGATAAAATCCAAGTTGAATTTGCGGATTGTCTGTACATCCTCCTCTGTGAAGTATCCTGAGTATCTTCCCACCCTTACCGTTCTACAGCGTAGGATTGTGGCTCTCGAAAGGAATTGAGCAATGTTCACACGTCGCGCGGCACGAGATCTTGAGAAGAATCGGTCATACACATCGAACATAACTCTCCTAGAACTTGTTTTCTTTGCAGCTCTCTTCAGGGTCTGGAAAGGCGAGGAAGAAGCAACGGCATCGTCCACAATGAGTAGTACTGCACGTGTATTGCCAATTCTCAGAAGATGTTCTATGCAGCGGACCTGCCATTCCTCAAGAGTAGTGCCGTTGCACATGATTCCGAATCGTATCTTTGGAAAAGAATAGCGAGGATGGTTCTCGACATGTCCCGAACGGGTTCGCGCGGGATGCGAGCTGTTAGGATCGGTTATCAGGACAGGCTCACTTCAAGTCCGCTATTGATGTCTGCCAGCTCTTGAATCCTCAGACGCAATGCGCCATGAGGAGTGCAATTGAATATTCCCTTTGCGAATCCTTGAGCTCAACGACCGCCCTATTTAGGGCATCGTAACGCCTGTGGAGGAGGCCTTGCTCATACTTTGAATAAGATTGATATTTCAGTCGGTCCGCGAGGAAACTCAGAGTGCTATCCCGGCGTTAAACTCCCTTGAAGCATTCATCCAACTAATCGCGTTAAGGAGTGTGTAGACGGTGCAGGAATCCTATTCTTTGCTGTGCCTTCGATTGCCTTACGAGGCGTAGCTAGAAAAACTGCGAAGCTGGTTAGCAGAGGTGTGGACACCAGATCGCGTGAACGTGCTGACCACATCCTCCGTCTGTTTCAAAGGGGATCTCACGTTCCGCTCCCCTCCCGATGTAATGCGTATCACCGCAGTGATTGGAGGTTCACCACACTACCTCTGTTGCTTACCTGACAGGACGTAGTTGACGGAATTTTCGAATTGCTCCACTTGGTGTTCAACTCCCTTAATCTTATTGAAATTTGATAACACTCGTGATGCCGGTATCGGATTTGCCAGCAGCCACTCAATCTTCTCGGCGAGCGCATTTGCGTCTTTCTCGGGCACGATGAATCCGTTGATTCCATTTTGTATGAAGGCAGCACTGCTCCCTAGCGCAGTACTGCCAACAACGGGTTTCCCGGCAGAAAGGGCCTCTAGGACGACGATAGGTCCTCCTTCACCCCTCTTCTTCGTGACGATAGACGGAACTACTACCATGCTCGACCTATTTAGTAAGTAAGCCTTCTGTAAGTTCGTAACTTGGCCGAGGAAGAATGCATTCTTGACTCCAAGTGTTCTGGACAAGGTCTCGAGCCAGGCTCGCAATGGGCCATCTCCTACGATCAGAAGCTTAACCCTACCATGGACACTCTCCACTTGTTTGAAAGCCCTGATCAGGTATTCAACACCCTTGAACTCAACGAGTCTACCGATGAACAGGATTACTTTCACATCTTTGTCGATTCGCGATGGCGCTTTGCTCGACTTCACTCTTGAATAAACTTGCGCCGGATATTCATTGGCCATAAAAATCTTCTCGGGGATAACACCGAGCTTCCTAAGAGTGTTGTTCTGAACATCGCCTAACACAAAGAACGCATCAACATGTCCGCATATCATTTTCCTTATGGTATTCTTTATGGCGGACCTTAATCCCGGCCTGGGAATGTTGACTTCTTCCCACACTATGAGTTTCTTGTCGAACAGCTTGCATAGAGTTAGACCGACGATTGTATACGGGTTCCAAATGAACGAAGACACAAAAATGTCTGACCGTTTGATGCCTGCATACAGCTTTCGTATGTCATGAGGCGAAATCCAGTAGAATCCGAGACGATTGCTAAGTATGCTTCTCTTCGAACAATAGACCCTGTCGAAGGTGTGTCGTACCTGTGGTTGCGTTTGAAAGAGAAAGGAAATAGAATACTTCAAGGTCAGCATGCTGAAAAACTTAAGTCTGTAATCCATCAGGCCAGGATGCCACCAGAAAATCTGATGGGGCCTCCCTAAACTATCCGCCTTCACAAGGTCGAGATAACGCGGAGACCTTCGATCTTTTGACAGCACACGGCACCCTATGCGTTCCTGACGACTTAACTCAACGCTATCCTCCAGATATTCTTATGGACTGTGAAAACCATCTTAATCGGTGCGACCTCAAACTTGTGAGGCACAAGGGAATGGCATTCCTTTTGGACGCATTTAGCCACCTAGCGAGACCCAACAAAGGTGTTATGCTCCGTTTGTACGGAGACTGAGTCGTCGGGACTGAGTTCATTGGAGGCAATGAGGAGGGTGAAAGAACTAGGGCTTGGTAACTGCGTAGAGTCCAAGGGCGCGATGGACCACGAGGCGATGTTATAAGAAATTTCTTCGGAAGTAGATGTTGCGGTTCATCCCGCCCGCTATCAACGACCAATGCGGATGAAATTCAACGAAACAAATGGGAACTCCAACTGCGAGCGGAATCTAGACATGTAAACCGTAATTTCCGAACCTGGCTATTCGTTCTGGTACGCGGAATTAGTTGCGTGCTGCAAGCGATAACCACTGGTGCGGAACAGTAAGTTCTTGATAATGCAAGAATACTTGCACCATCTGAATAAACCCTGTTTGCGGTAAATAATGTGGGTCAGGTGAGATTTAACGGGAAGACACCTTGGAGGACCCATAACGCGTCAAATCAGCGCTTAAAAGTGTCACGTTCGCACTGCCGTTCCAAAGTTCACAACCTCAGCTAGTTGGTCGACGACTTCCACTATTTCACGGAATGCTTCAAGGTCAATGCTTTGGGGGTTCGGTGACTTATCGGTATGGATGTTGTGGAAGGTCAGAACGAGCCACTGGTCCTTGCGTAGGCTTCGGAGCCATTTTCTGACAATTCTAGCGTCGAAATCTTTGACTGAAGGAGGCTTTGTTATGCCGCGTGGCCGATACCCAATCTTTTTGGCGAGGTAGATAAGGAGATGTAGAGGGAGAACGGTAGAATCATAATACGTACTCACGGCGTTAACTTGCATCTTGTCGCGAGGAAACAGACTGTTTACCCTTAGCGGAGGATAGGACCGATTCCATCGACCAAACTTGTAGTATCTCGCCGCTATGGCTTTAATCCTATTATTTTGCGCGTTAAATGGGTAGGAGAGGCTAGTAACCTTCGTATGGGTGATTGCTTCCAAACGTTCCTTGCTATCCCGTAGCTCAGCATTGATTTGTGAGTCCGACAATTCAGTAAGGTTCGGGTGGGTCCTAGTATGCGACCCAATCTCCCAACCTCTCGAACTAAGCGACTGCAGCATTCGTTCAGACATTACAGGCTGGTCCAGGTATTTCTTTCCGACCAGGTCTGATATCACGAAAACCGTTCCTGTTGCTCCTATCCTCTCTAACTCTGGTAGGGCAAGCGAGTAGACGCTCACAAGTCCGTCATCGAACGTCAACGAAAGCTTTCCAGCCAGGGTAAGTCACCACCAAGACTCCGACCGTTAGATTCAGCCACATCGGGACGATTTTCTGTGCAAGCTAGTTTTAGCTCTTCCATAAATTCTTGTGCTTTGCGGACGGCCCCCCTCTCTTTCAAAGAGAAGATGATCCGGACGCGATCTTGAGGTACGTCAAGAACTGCGTAGCGGATAGAGTATTTGAGTCATTTCAAGTGCTTAAACCGATACAGCTCCTTTACGGTCTTAGCGTTGCGCCTGACGGTGATGTTACGAATATCCACATGGCTTCTCCCGGAGTGAGCGTCGTTGTGCTTGTCGCCCGAGTCCATGCGCCGCTAGTGTTATTGTAGACCCAAACATTGTTTGCACTGTAATACCCGCTTATGCTTGTGAGGTACGTGCCCACCGTCTCCGGAGCCACGATTGGTTGAGGTTTGAAGCCGACCAGGTTCCACCCGGCGTTAAGCTTGTAGGATGACGGCAGCGCGGGGGGTAGTGTAAAGACCATGCCGGTCACGGAGAGGATGTCCGCCTTCGTCATGAAGATCCAGTAGCCGTATCCATCCTGCATCGTAGTAAGCGACCCTGAGAGCTTATGCGTTATTGGGTTGAGTGTGGCGGATTTCCAGACACCGCCCTGATATGACCAGACTGCTGTGAAGCTTCCGTGTGTAATCTGCGGGGCGAGAACGTTTCCGATCGAGTTGCTGGCTGGCACGATCGCTAGCGAGATCAAGTTCCAACCCGGCACCAACGCTATCGTTTGTGTGAACGGACCCGTAGATTGAAAGTCTGCTGTTTCCGTGATTGCCCCGTTCATTGTGACTGATGACGGGTTAGTTGTTCCGGTGAAGCTTCCAGAACCTGAACCAGTCCAACCAACAAAACTGTATCCATGGCTAGGAGTCGCCGATATCGTCGGCGTTGCCCCAGCATCCTCCCAAGTAACAGTCCCAGGAGAAACAGAACCCGTCGGAGACGTGGTACCCCCACCAGAAGGAGAAATCACCATCGTCAACGCGTACTGGTT
>JBAVCK010000205.1:0-2645 GCA_049586635.1 Bathyarchaeia archaeon | reverse complement strand
TCCCCTGAAACCTCGTCGATTTCAATGGACTCTTCAGTTTCGGGAAGTTCGCGGAGCGCCGTCCGTAATTGCGTGAAATACTTCTTCTGTTTTGGATTGACCTTGGCAAGAAATTCCTGCATTTCTCTTCGAAGCGCTCCAGTGCCTGTTTCTCGTCAACTCTTGCCCTATTTGAATTTAATGCGTGTACTCTTTGGGAGAGTCCTCGCCGACTCTCTAGACATCATTGATCCTAAGAGAAGCGCGCGTAGGCCTCGCGCAATTCCGCCATGAACTTATCATGCCATTCGGGAAAGCCATCTGGCGAATTCGGGTAGTTCATGTAGTGTTGAATTAGCTTCTTGCTCTTTTCCGCTGTGTACCGCAACCCTCTTGCTAAAGCGAGGCGCGGAAGCGCCCAGAGGATCTTTGCGGGGCTCTCAAAGCCGACTTGTTTGAATTCGGGATGCTCCCTCCGAATGATGCTGTCGACGTCATCTTGTCCGAGGAAATGTTTCATCCCGTAATTGAGGTCGTCGTTGGTCAATATCTGCAAGAAGCGCCTAAGAACCTCGGAGCTGGCCATTCTGTAGCCGTACGTCCGAACGTATTCTGTGTTGAACTTCCAAAGAGCCGTCTCGGAAGTATCATTCGCTTGCAAGGCTTCAGCAACCACTTTGCCAGCTATCGTGCTAGCATATATCGCCGGTCCGATTCCACCAGCGTCGATTGGCCGTGGCATCCAGGCGGCATCGCCAACAATCATGTAACCGTTTGCTACCATGCAATCGTTCTGCCTTCGAACAGGCACTTGCCAGTTTCCTTTTTCGTTTCCCTTATCTTCTGAGCCGTCCGCAAGCTTCCAGTTCTTGATGACAGGATTCGTGCGCACATATTCATCGATTAGGGATTGCAGGGTATCATTTCGTCCCAACTCCTTGTTTCGGCGTTCGAGAATTCTCTTCTGAATTCCGAGGCCTATGTTGACTTTATTCTCGCCTTTTGGAAATACCCAAGCGTACCCGCCCGGCGCGATCTTCTGGTCCAGGTGAATAATGCAGTAATCGGGGTCAAAGAAGGTCCCGTCTTTCTTGCCAACTTCAAATTTGAGAATGTACCGCCCCGTTGATTCCATGTCGTTTTCCTTGTCGATCTGCTTTTCAATGTAGCTTTTTATGGGAAGGCTTGTTCGAAGCCGCGAGGCCGACCCTGTAGCGTCTACGACAAGCTTCGCAGCTTTCTTGAAGCTGGAGTTATCCTTCGAGGATCTGCAATGTATGCCCTTGACGAAACCGTCTTCGTGTATGAGAGCATCAGCATAGGTTTCGAACAGGAACTCTACCCCAAGTTTCTCTGCGTCGTTTAATTGCCTCTGGGGGAGGAGTTTGCGGTTTAAGACGAACCCTTGCCCGTCGAACATGGCTTTCGACTTGTGGTCTGGGGAATATGCGACTACACCGTGAATAGACCGCTCGAGTTCAGGTTTACTGTAATGTATCCCAACTTCCGAAGCAAGGTAGTCCAGGCTGCCTTTGCTGACAGCGTCTCCGCAAATCCAACCAGTCGCGGTCTTCATTCCCGCTTGAGACCTAGGGTTTCGGTCAACGACAAGGATCCTGAGACTCTGATTAGAGCGCTTTGCAGCAGATGCTGCAGTAATCATTCCTGCAACTCCGGCCCCAGCGATTATGACATCATAATCGGGTTCCATGTAGAGCTGCCTCACCGAAACACGTTCTGCACTAACAAGTGGTTCTACACAAAAACGTTCAGGTTTCCAGCTGGTTTAGTTTTTCTTAAAGCAAATCTAGGATAGAGAACGCGCTAACCCGGCTTAAAGGAAATAGGAAGAAAAGAGAGGCTGAGAGGCGAAGCCGTTATGGCTTGCCTACTTGCCCTTAATCATGCCGTTCTCGATCGAGAGTAGTTCTGAGCTTGGCGTGTTGAGAGCGCCTAGTGGGCACCCGCAGCCCGCCGCATGTCCCTTACCCTTTCGTAGAGTGCCTTTGTACAGTCCTTGCTCGAGGGTCGTCTTGTGCTCCTTCTCCCATTGCTCGATGGGGATTCCGTACTTTGGTTGGATAGCATCCCTGTACCATTCGGGAATGACGTTGAAAGCGCAGAAGGGTATGATTCTCATGTCTGGGCTGAGGTAGTGGATGTCGCATCTTCGCAGGCGTTCTTCGTCATGGTTGTACTTGTCCATGAAGTGCATCATGCCGAGGAACATTGACTTGTGATGGAACGCTCCGAGTGCGCTGTAGTCGTTCTTGACGAGTGCGTTGAAGAGCAGTTTGCTGAGGGCCAAGCCCTTTGGTTGCTTACTTCGGTCGATGAATGTTCCCATCTTGGCCAGGACTTTGGCTACTACGAGATATTTGTTCTTGCCCGCCCTGAGCTCGTCCGCCTTCTCTTCCAAGTATTCGAGTAGGCCTTCAAGGTCTACGAAGGAGGCCATTGAAACCAGTTTGTCGCCGTCCTTGAAGACGTAAGTGCCCGCACCGCATGCGAAGTGGATTGAAAGCTCGTATCGTGGGCGTTTCGTTAGGGCTTCCACGAAGTGCGTTATTGGAACGCAGCTTGGGACTGGGAACCAGTCTCCACTCCTTACTTCTCCGTTCGTCTGCTCTTCAATGCGTTCGATGCAGTCGGGGATTGTTATTCGG
>JBAVCK010000204.1:0-12812 GCA_049586635.1 Bathyarchaeia archaeon | reverse complement strand
TCATCGTAGAGCATCATACGCTCATTCAATGTGCGCTTAGATGAGACTAAAGTTGGCTCAAGGTTGAACTTCTCAACCAACTCACCACGCCATTGTTCGACCACAGCATTCGGCGCGACGATGATGGCTCTGGACGCCTTTCTCTCCCTGACAAGCCCCAAGAGGGCTGTCGTGGCCGTGATAGTTTTGCCGAGCCCCATTTCATCAAAGAGGCAGGTCCGACCATCGTTCCTTAGAATGAAATCCACCGCTTTCCGTTGAAAAGGGTAAAGTGTTACGTTGACCTTTCGCGGAGCCCGAATAGCCTGTAGTTGAACTTCGCTCTCGGGGAAGTTCTTGAGTTCAACGCGCACATCATCCTCTTCGAATGCGCGCTTAGCGAACCTTACTGACCCAGCTTGCCGAAGGCGGTAAGCGTCATAATAGGGGCTCCAGATGGCGTAGGTCTTGAAGGTTCGGTCGTCGAGAATTTCTCTTAGTGAATCGCCCTTCACTGGCTTGACCCATACAATGCCGTCTTTGTCGTATTCGAAGAGTACGGCGCGGTGTTCACGGATGAGCTTCAGGGCACGAGGGGAGTACTTTAGCCTTAAGCCGGCTTGGCGGTATGTTTCCTTAGCGACTTTGGGGTTTAGTGTAAGTGGATGGTGAAAGAATCCGTCCTTGAACGGCGTAATCTCCGTTAGCGATCCGAAACTAGGTTGGGGCACGTGAACTTGGGGTTGTATAACCAAGGAGGGTTCGACTAGCACCTGTCGTAACCTGGCACGTTTTGTCTTAGGCTCTGAAGATGCCAAGTCGTCTCAACGCCCCCACTGAATTCAAAACCCAATAGTATGGAAAACCCGGAATATGAGTTTCTCGCATGCGAATTAAGGCCGAGATGGGTGTCACACACTAATTCATTGAATGTGCATGCTGACCAATACATTCACACACGAAATGGGGGTTATTCGGCACGCTTCGGATCTGGCCTACTTTCCTCCGCTGGCTTGCTCCCTTGGAAACTCGTAGATGAACAGGCCATGGGCCAACTACGGGACGGCGTGCTCCAACCCTACGCCCTTCTGTGCTTTGACCTGGCAATATTTGTACAACGTATCGTATAGCGGGAATTGAACCTTCATGTTTTCGAAGTCGTTGCTCGTGAGTTCCCTGAAGCCGATTGCTGCAGCTTCAAGGCCCGCCGATTCTGGCGGTGCGTCCGGGATATGTGCGTCAGCGGCTCGAACAATTCTCGCCATTTCTCCCAAGGCCTCGTCTTTAATCCGGTACTTCTTTATGATGGCGTCGAAGCTGACGAACGTCTTCCCATGCTCCTGATAGTGAGTCAGTTCGACGCCAGGTGCGTCAAATGGAATCGCACCCTCCACCTTGGCAACCTCTTGCACTCTTTCTTTCTGGACGAATAGAAACTCAGCTTTCTCATCTACAAAGTGCGTGATCAACCATGGGCAAGCAATCCTATCGACCTTTGCCTTCTCGCGAGTCACCCACTTCATTCTCAACGCCTCGATAGACTGAGCGGACTAACATTATACGGATTTAAGTACGAGGCTTCGCTACCGTGCTAACAGATTTCGGAGAGTCAGCTATGAGTTCGCCTTTGAAGAGTTGCTCTTACATTCTAGCAGTCATTGAACGCGGACAGATAGCTGATGTCGTTAAAGCTGTGAGGGAAATCAGCCAAGTCGATGAAGGGGCGCTTCTAATCGGCAGGTACGATCTTCTGGTGCGAGTAGCGCATTACGATCGCGCGGATCTGTACAAGTCGGTTTCTCAAATACGTAATATGCCCGGAATTAAGTCGACGAGCACTCACATACCCTTCGAAGGATTCACGAAAGAGTACATTGTTAACGAGAATGACGCCTTGGCGATTTCTCTGCTACGCGCGCAGGGGTCGCTGCCCGACGTTTTGTCCCAACTAAAGCAGCTGGAACACGTTGTAGAGGGACATATAATTCCAGGTGACTGGGACCTGCTCACGATTCTGCATAGTAAAAACGTTGGCCAGATTCTTGAAACTGCCGTAAATCAATTCGAGGGTGTGCAGGGCATTTCTAAGACTGAGACTTTGATTGCCCACCAATACTTCCACAGGACACATGATGAGACTGTTTCAGTCGGAACCTACGTGCCACAATATGCATTTGACAGGTTGAAAGACAGTACCGTTCTTGGCGCGCAGAACCTTTCGTGATTTCCGTCGCGGAAAAACATGCTTAAGAACTGCCTGGTGTGGTTTCAACCTCTCTATAGTGGTCCGCTAGTTGCCAACCGATCCGAGGAAAGAACCATCGGCCAAGAGCGACAAACCCCAGTTCATCCCAGAGATACGTAAACAGCTGGATGAGGTCCGTAGGCAGCTGGGTGAAGTTGCCAAGGAGAAAGAGCAGAACGAGAGGAAAGCAGCGGACTACTTTGACCGGTTGCAACGGCTACAGGCGGACATGGAGAATCTCCAGAAGATCGCGCAGCGTCAGGTCGACACCGCAACAAAACAAGCATCCGAGAGGCTACTGGTTAAGTTACTGCCGATTCTAGATGCGCTCCAACAGGCCGAACAAATGGCTCATGAAAGCAACACGTTACCGCCAGATGAAATTGCGGTAGGGCTGAGGATGCTGCAGCAGCAATTAACTGAAGTCCTAGCTAGCGAGGGCTTAAAGGAAATTCCCGCCATTGGGCAACCACTGGACACAGAGCTGCACGAAGTTGTGGGCTACACGGAGAGTGACGAAAAACCCGAGAACACAGTTGTAGAAGAAATCCGCAAGGGTTACTCATTAAATAATAAGGTGATTAGGCCAAGCCTAGTCATTGTCAGCAAGCGAAAGGGTTCTGAAGAGAGGTCGCTCGAAAACGAAAGCGCGAATTAATTCTCCCATAAGGTTTTTGAACCCATCCCTAGTACCTTGTTACGTTAAGTAACTACTGGGAGAGCAATCGTTGCCTAAAATCATCGGAATAGACCTTGGAACTAGCAATTCTGCTGCAGCAGCCGTCATTGCAGGGCGCCCGACCATTATTCCTAGCGCTGAAGGAACGTCAGTAGGGGGCAAGGCCTTTCCCTCCTACGTAGCCTTCACCAAAGACGGGCAGCTGCTCGTAGGGGAACCAGCTAGGCGCCAGGCCGTCTCGAATCCGGAGGGTACGGTTCAAGCAATCAAACGCAAGATGGGTACTGACTATAAGGTCAACATTTTCGGCAAAGAATACACGCCGCAGCAAATTTCCGCTTTCATACTTCAGAAAATCAAGCGCGATGCGGAAGCCTTCTTGGGTGATAGCGTCCAGAAAGCCGTGATCACCGTCCCCGCCTATTTCAATGACAACCAACGTCAGGCGACAAAGGACGCAGGCGCAATCGCGGGTCTTGAGGTTGTTAGAATAATCAACGAACCAACCGCCGCATCGCTAGCCTATGGCCTTGACCGGGTGGAGAAGGAACTCAAGATAATGGTCTTCGACCTGGGAGGCGGAACCTTGGACGTAACCATGATGGACGTAGGTAAGCCCGATCCGAAGGCACCGCCAGTCTTTGAGGTTCTGTCAACCAGCGGCGATACTCAGCTCGGGGGAACCGACATGGACAACTCCCTCCTAGACTACATAGCAGGGGAATTCAAGGCGAACACAGGAATAGACTTACGCAACGACAAGGTCGCGAGCCAAAGGGTTCGCGAAGCGGCTGAAAAGGCCAAAATCGAACTATCCACCGTCCTGACGACGGACATTAACCTCCCATTCATCTCAGCCGACGCGGCGGGTCCAAAGCATCTCACAATGACCCTAACTCGGGCCAAACTGGAGGAGATTGTCCGACCAACGATCGACCGTTGCCGAGGCCCCACGGAACGGGCTGTTCAAGACGCCAAGCTCACCCCCAAAGATGTTGACAAAATCATCCTAGTCGGTGGACCGACCCGGATGCCCATCGTTCGAAAATTCGTACAAGATTACATGGGCAAAGAAGCAGAGAGCGGCGTCGACCCGATGGAGTGCGTCGCCACGGGGGCAGCTATACAAGCGGGCGTAATCGCTGGGGAAGTTCGCGACCTACTGCTCCTCGACGTTACCCCACTGTCTCTTGGCGTTGAGACTCTTGGCAGCGTTGCTACAAAGATAATTGAAAGAAATACTACTATCCCGACGAAGCGAAGCCAAATTTTCTCAACGGCGGCCGACTTTCAGACGACGGTCACAGTCCATGTTCTCCAAGGTGAAAGGCCCATGGCAGGCGACAACGTCTCACTAGGAATGTTCAACCTGACAGGAATTCCACCGGCACCTCGGGGGGTACCACAAATCGAAGTTACATTTGACATAGACGCAAACGGCATCCTGAACGTGGCCGCGAAAGACTTGGCTACTAACAAAGAGCAGAAGATCACCATAACCGCCTCCACAAAACTCTCGAAAGGCGAAATCGAGAAGATGGTTAAACAGGCGGATCAATTCTCGGCTGAAGATCAGAAGCGCAAGGATGAGGCGGAGCTTCGGAATTCGGCTGACAACTTAATCTACAGCGCTGAGCGGCTGACGAAGGAACTCGCCGGTAAGATCTCAAAGGAGCAGTCTGAACAGGTCACAAAGAGTGCAGCGGAGCTTCGACAGGCCATGGCAGGCAAGGACCTTAGCGTGATTAAACAGAAGTTCGAAGCACTTCAGAAAATTATGCAGGACATTGGAACTGCAGCTTACCAACAGGTTGCGCAGCAACAAGCAGGTTCAAGCGGCTCATCGGAATCAGCCCCGAAAACCGATAACAAGACCCAGCCGGTAGACGTTGATTACAAGGTAGTTGACGACAAGAAGTAACAATGAGACCGCGGCCGACCAGCATTGTCGAAGCGTGACTACTACGATGTACTCGGCGTGCCGCGGAACGCCAGTAAGGAACAAATGAAGAATGAATACAGAAAACTCGCCCTGAAATACCACCCTGACCGAAACAAGGAACCCGGCGCTGAGGACAAATTCAAGGAAATAACCGAAGCCTACGCTATTCTTTCAGATGACGATAAGCGAGCGCAATACGACCGTCTGGGACATGCAGGAATCGATTCACAATACTCTACAGAGGACATATTCCGCGGCGTAAACTTCGACGAGATATTCAGGGACATCGGTTTCGGTGCTGGTGGTGCTGGTGGCTTTGAATCAATCTTTGACGTCTTCTTTGGGGGGCGCGGGCCACGCCGCCCGACGAGGGGCGAAGACCTACGGTACGATCTAGAGATATCGCTCGAGCAAGCGTACTCTGGGCTTGCCACTGAGATTGAGGTTCCCAGGAGGGAACGATGTGCAGAATGCGGCGGGACGGGTGCGAGCCCTGGGACTTCACCGAAGAAATGCCCAGACTGCGGTGGCACAGGCCAAATTCAACATGTCCAAACGAGGGGTTTCATGCATTTTGCACGAATCGAGCCCTGCCGCAAATGTCGTGGCAGAGGAACGATAATTGAGAAGCCCTGCAATGTCTGCCGAGGTGCAGGGATCGTTGAACGCCACAGGCGAATTAGCATAAGGATTCCCCCTGGCGTTGATACAGGTTCCCAATTGGTCTTACGTGGCGAGGGAGACACGGCTGATGGTGGTGGGCAAAGGGGAGATCTATACGTTGTCGTTGATGTGAGGCCGCACGATGTCTTCAAAAGACAGAGAAACGACCTCGTTTGCAATATCGGTTTGAGCCTTTCCAAAGCGGTTCTGGGCGGTGAGGTCGAAGTTCCCACTTTGGATGGGCTCGCGAAAATTGTCGTGCCCCCTGGAACCCAAAGTGGAGCTATCTTCCGCCTGCGGAAGAAAGGAATGCCAAGCCTTCGTGAAAATGGCAGAGGAGATGAGCTCGTAATGGTCCAGGTAAAGACGCCTACGAAACTGACTTCCCGGCAACGCGAACTCATCAACGAGCTCGCCCGTGAAGGCCTCTAATTCTAGCATGGTTTACCGCCTTCGAACTAAGGATAGAAGCTGCCTCTGGACTCTTGGGCCACCCGCTAATATGGAACGAGAGAAACGCTTCCAGCTTCCGCCTGACGAGTTGGTTATTCGGCCTTTAGCTTCTTCAAGGATCACGCAACCCGCTGCAGTTTCGAATATGGGGGATTTCCTGAAAACTGTAACGAGACCATCGAATCTACCGGAAGCCACAGAACACAAGTTCAACGCAACGCTTCCTGGCGATCGCAGCCTTCGCGTAAAATGGTAGAGTTGCTTTTCCAATGCCAGTGGGTCTGGTATCGCTGGTTCTTCCTCCCACCACTCAAAAATGAGGGACGAATTGCTGAGCGATCCGGCGTTGGAGACGTGAATTCGTTTTCCGTTCAAGTGGGCCCCTCTTCCGCGGCATGCGGTGTGCATCTCATCCAAAACTGGGTTGTATATCGCGCCGGCCACGGGTTCGCCTTTCATTAGTACGCCGATTGAGACTGCAAAGTATGGAATTCTCTTCACATAGTTCAGTGTCCCATCAAGTGGGTCCAAGGCCCAGACGATGTCCCGTGACCCATAGCTTAGTGTGCCCGCTTCCTCCGAGTTTACGGTGGATTTGATTCGACTTCCCCTAATCTTGCCCAGAATGATTCTTTCAGATTCTATGTCCGCGTTTGTGACGAGGCTACCTGGATAGTCATACTTTCGCCTAACGGACAGCCTTTTCGAGCCTTGAAACAGCTTTAGAAGCTTCTTTCCAGCTTCCTCGGCGCTCGCGGTGGCGACATCGAGCAATTCTTCGGGTCCAATGTTCAAAGTATTCATCACCACGAGTGGATGCGGCTACCCTGCTTGGAGGCCGTCAACCAAAGCCGCCTGGCCCTTGGTGAGCCAATTTTCCATAAGATCCGTGATCAGAAGTAATACGCCGATGACGAGTAGGAGAGCCCCTGCTGCAACCAGAATGGGAACGTTCGCGAAGGGGGCCGATCGAACCAGCACCGATAGGATGGCAAACGCAATGAGCACAACCCCTAACGCCATAAGCGCTAAGGCAACTAGAGCTCGCGTTCGCAATTGGGTTCTGGGCAAGCTCGCAAGTGGAACGCTTTAAACCATCCTCAATCATCCTACGACCGGTTCCGGGCGAAGTACATGGATAAGCTTGCCGAATTAGTTCTCAAGTACCTGAATTTCACGGGGAAGTGTTACCGACACTGCGAAAAGCCAACGGCAATGAAGGTGATTTTAGAGAATTCGAACAGCCTCGTCGGTGCTTATGTTTGCCCTGACGGGTTTGTTTCACAAGTGGTTTACTTTAGCATACAACCTGACCGCGATTGGTTCAAACATATGCTGCGTGATCAGGTTGGGTCAGAGAACCTCAACGATAGAGACATCCGCGTCGCTTCTCGCCATGGATGGGAGTTGGGAGAGGGTGCGGAGGAGGCCTTCAAATCCAGTTTGGGTGAAGCCGGCGTGATACATGAGAGCTATTGGACTAGGTACCCACAGACGGAGGAGCAAAAACAACAAGCCGTTTCACTCTGCGTGGGGGATGGGACAAAAGCCGGCTGCATGAGGTTGTTCATGCACAACCGAAACTCGGTGGAACGGCTCTGCACTTCGTGCAAAGCGAAGAACGGAAGCTAGTTGTGTGCTGAGCTGAGTAAGCCTCGGTAGTATTGGCTGGTAAAGAAATCCGTCCACCTCGCGCTCGTAACATGAACTCCTTCCGAGAACCCTGTGAATACATGCTCTATGAGGCCGTCGTCGCGCTCGATGAATACTTGCGGGATGAGGTAGTCGTCGGAAAAGTCCCCGTGTTCCTGTATGAGCGAGTCCGCTGCTTTCTCCAGGTCGGGTTTGTCTATATCCAGGACGCGCAACCCAACCTTCAATTCCTTCGCCATCTGCTGCGCTTTCTCTAGCGATAGGGGGACGCAGTGTGGACACCACTGGGCGACAACAATCGTCATCCTACGCAACATACCCTTTCCTGACTCCCGAAAGACGTTTACGAGCTTAGCTTTAATCCATTACGAAAGTTGCTCTAGAAGTTAGATGATTCGGATGGAGTCCAGTAAGGCGGTCGTCATGAGCGATTTCGACGAGACAATTGTCACCATCGACACCGCCGAATTCGCATTGCAGCTTTTCGCAGATCCCAGTTGGAAGCGAATCGAAGAGCAATTTGAAGCCGGTGAAATTAGCTTCGAAGAGTCCCTGCAAAGAGAGTTTGCAATGATCAAGGCTCCAGAGAAGGTGATATTGGACGAGCTGGACAAAGTTGCGGCTCTCAGGCCAAACTTCGAAAGGCTAATCGAGTACTGCAAGAAACAACGTTTGCCGCTCATCATTGTTAGCGGCGGGCTCGAGTTTTGTATTCGTCATTTCCTAGGTCGCGACGATTGGTTGAATTTCATGGAAATATATGCCCCGAAATCAAAATTCACCGGCAAAGGTTACGAAGTGACTATGCCCAGGTTGTTCGGCAAGGGATCATTTAACTTCAAAGATGACTTTGTCAGGCACCACAAGGAACAGGGCAACAGAGTTTTCTACATAGGTGATGGGTTAGGCGATTTCCCGGCGGCGAGAGAAGCTGATTTCTCATTCGCAATCAAAGGCTCCAAGTTGGCGGAGGCCTGCCGAAAGGGCAACGTTCCACACAGGGAAATAACCGACTTTCAAGAGGTTATCGACGCAATCGACGATTTGAAGAGCTGATGGCCATCTCAAACAAGTTTTATTTGGGCACCCAATACGGGTCAGGCCGTGGTTTTGCAGGTTGATAGTAATTGGCGGCTCGTCGTCTGAGGCCCTAGCTTCGAAGGTCGCACAGGAACTACATCTGAAAGCAGGGGCATTGGAAGTCCGGCGTTTTCCAGACGGGGAAAAATACCTCCGCGTACTCGACGATGTCAAGAACGAGAACGTTGCAGTTATTCAATCAATACACCATACACCTGACGAATTAGTGTTTGAATACCTGCTTCTCGTTGACGCACTGAAGGATCTCGGAGCTAGGAAGGTAACCGCTTTCATACCATACTTCGCTTATGCGAGGCAGGATGAACGGTTCAAACCTGGCGAGGCGCTGAGCTTCAAAACCGTCAGCAAACTCATGGAGAGCGTAGGCACAGACGAGATTTACACGATTGACATGCATCAGCATCGGGTCCTGAACTCCTCAGAGATATTCAAAATCCCTTCCCATAACCTATCCGCGATGCCTCTGTTAGCGGACTACGCTAAGAAGACGGGCGAGCTCAAGAAGCCCCTGGTGATCGGTCCCGACGCAGAGGCTGAGCAGTGGGCGAAAATCGCCGCCGAAAGGTTGGAGACTGATTACGACGTTTTCGAGAAGAAACGGCTCGGAGATGCACAAGTGGAAGTGCGTCCTAGGAAGTCGAGCGCCAAGGGGCGAGACGTCCTGATCGTTGATGACATAATTAGCACTGGAGGAACGATCGTAGAAGCCGTAAGGATATTGATGTCGCAAGGAGCGAATAAGGTCGCTGTTGCGTGCACACATCCAATCTTAGCAAACGGCGCGCTTGAGAAGATACGGGAGGCTGGAGTAGTCAGTGTGTTTGGGACGGACACCGTTCCAAGCCCGATAAGCCGGGTGAGCGTTGCCCCGTTGATAGCCAGCGAAATACGAAAGGCCGGAATCAAGTGACGAGTTACAAGAGAGACATTTGCGTTACCTTCGACCTTTGGGGAACGCTCTTCATCGACAAACCAGAACTAGACGACGCAAGAAATAGGATGAGGTACGAGGGGATCTACAAGGTACTCTCCGATTCAGGCGTTAAGATTTCGTTAGGGGACCTAGAGAGGGGTTACGAGCAGAGCGCTTCCCTGTTTCAATCAATTTGGCGCAACAACAAGGAGCTCCCGATAGCGGAACAGATTCGTTTGATTATTGGTGCGGCGGGCCTGGCCGATTTTCGGGTGGATTCACAGACGGCTGGAAAGCTTGAGCGTGCTTATGTTGACGCAATCTATGCCTCCCCTCCGGAGCTTGAGGGCGACGCCGCCGCAACCCTGCATGAAGTGCGTGAGCGAGTCCGAAAGATTGGATTAGTCAGCAATACGGGGCGAAGCCCGGGTACGGCCCTGCGGGAGCTGCTTAGGAAATATGGTGTATTGGGTTTCTTCAGTTCAACTGTTTTCTCCGACGAAGTAGGGTCAAGGAAGCCTGACGGGCTGATATTCGAGAAGGTATCAATCGAACTCGGAACGGAACCAGCCAAGATTGTGCATATTGGCGATGACCCTGAGGCTGATGCTTGGGGTGCTAAGAAGGCTGGCATGAAGGCCATACTCTTGGATTACCCAGTTCCGGAGGGCTTCAGGCAGCAACCGGGCTCGTTATTTGCGCTGTCAAGGTCTGACAGGCGGGTTCCGGATTCTGACATTCAGCCGGATCGCAGAATTAATTCGCTGAGAGACGCCGTCGATGCCTTAGGTTCCATAAACTAAATCGAAGCGAGGAATTTCAACAGAGTCTCGCGGTTTGGGCCCCCGCGCGTTTCCGCGCGTGTTGCTTTGATCCCGCCTGCCGCGTTTCCCCAATTCAAAGCCTCGAGTTCGCTTCGGCCCTCGGACAATGCGGATACAAAGGCGCCGAGGAATGCGTCGCCGCACCCCACAGTGTTCACCGCCTTCATCCCAAGCGAGTTCAGGTCTAGGGCACGAGAAACCATTTGCCGCTTGCCAGTGTACATGATCGAACCTTTTGCCCCTAACTTGGCGACGACTCTAAGTTCGCCGTTAATCTTCATAAGCTTCCGTACGGCTGCACTCCGATCCTTCGTGCCGGTCAAAAGCGCCACTTCAGATTCGTTCGCTACCACGTAATCGACGTTCCGCAGAATCTCCTCGGAACCTTTGAGGCCCGTTCTAGATTTTACTCCCGGGTCCAACACGATAACCTTGCCAAGTTCTCGTGCATCCCTAGCCAGCTTCAGGCCGGTATCGAAAGGGGGATCCATTATTGTGATGACCGATGATTCCGCGACTAGTGCACGGCGTGTCGGATCGTCTAGGTCATCTGGCTTGATTTTGGCGTTTGCGCCAATGTGAGTATGGATGATATTTTCTCCTTTTGCGTCGATGATGATGTATGCTTGTCCCGACTCGGCGTTCTCGCTGAATTTTAGGCCTGATACGTTGACGCCTTCGTCCTGGAAGATTCTCACCTGGTCGGACGCAACCGTATCCTTCCCCAGTGCTCCAAGTATAGCAGCTTGGTTACGCCCCAACAGTCTTGCGGCTGCAACGGCGGTGTTACCTGCTTTCCCACCTGGGACGCGAGCAATCCGGCGAACGACTACCTCTTCGCCTCCTCGAGGAAAGTTGTCGATGAAGAGATTGATGTCCCAGTTTATCGCCCCAATGACAACTGTTTTGACCAATCCAATTCACAGGCAGAAAGGCTTCGAATCTAGGTTTGTTGTTATGGTTAGCTTGGATACATCTTATTTGTTTTCGGCGAAGACATCGGCTGGCAGCCGACCAATCCCTGGTTACGGGATTGAAGCGCCGTATCTAGTAACATAGTAGTTAGTTAGAAACGACATACTACAATGTTCAAGGCCGCTAGCCTTCACCGGTCATGCGTGGTGACACCCCACAAAGGGTGGTGTCACCCCCTTGGAAACGCTACTAGGTGGCGCTTCGCCAGGCGTGTCAGGATTCCAAGGTGGATTCCGCCCAAATCGTACGACAAATGGTAAGTGGATTCCCGCAAATCCACTTGCTCATTCCGGCACGGGTGAGCTTTTGAGTGCGGTATGGGGGGAGCCTCGACTATTAGACGGTCACACCGTGGTCAGATGTGGTCCCCAAGCCACCCAAAGACTGGTCAATGTCGAGTTGTATATGGTATGGATTGCGAGAAGCTCGTGCGGTACTTACCTCAACCGCCACGAGGACCTGGGTTATCTGCCCACAACCGCAACAAAGCCGGGAAAATCCTCGGTTCTGTCAAGTTGGCGGGACACCCTTTTTGCCGTCAAATTGCGGGACACGACTAACGGCCCAGACTGCACGACCCCACCAGCCCAAGGCTAGAGCAAAACAACTATTGAAGAACATGTCATTGAAAGTACCAGCACTTCTACCCCTACTCAAGAACAGAAATCCCAGTTCAAGAGCTAGACTAATCCATGCTACCACAAAAGCAACCCAAGCATTTTTGGGCCAAGCACTAGGAGGGCTCCGTTTCAGCTTCAGCAAATAGGATTGAAAGCGATAATCGAGGGTTGCGAGCGTGACATGAACATTCTGAAACGACTAATGAAACATGAAGCGTAGGTGCCACACTACATCCCAGTGGAAAAATCATTCCAATGTGGTCTGTAACGTACTGAGATTACTTTGCTCGGCTGCGCCTTGCCTCGAAAATGATAGTCAATTACTATTCGAAACCACACTACATCCGGCAAATTTTCCTTTAGCCCACAAAATACATCAAAGCTCGCAGCAAATTCGCGTTTGCCCGTAAATTCGGATACCATGTACCTAAGATTATCGAACGCACTCCTTGGAAGAGCGTCCTCTCTTTCAACTAGCGCAATTCTTACGCGCACATTACTTATGGGAAGCGGGTTCTCATTTCTGAAAGTGAAATGGAATTGGAAATGCCTCTTTAGAACATAGTCTGCCTCGCATTTCAGCCTTCTACCTTCGGAGCGGGCTTCGCGAACTGTTGTTACTATCCGCTGCCCTTCAAGCTGCTTGTTCGTTTGGGAGTTCACGAACCAGAGGTCACCGTAGATACGGTACCGGTCAGTAACCAATCCGTCCTCAGTTGTTACCACGAACATGAGGGGATGATATCCCCATTCGCGTGACATAGC
>JBAVCK010000203.1:0-9260 GCA_049586635.1 Bathyarchaeia archaeon | reverse complement strand
AGGATATGCCACCCCTAGCGGAGCACCATATGGAAGTGCAGTGGCAGAAGTGGAAACAAGGCATGTGCTTGAAATGGTCTTTGAATTAGTTCGCCAAAACACAGCCGAATACGTCATTGAAACGTCTTCTGATCCAACTGAGAATGAAGTATGCAGTCTCCTCTCGATGCTGCGAGAGAGACAATTCGAACCATCAGTTATAGTCGGCAGTACCAAACAGAGCCTTAGATTCTGGGATTTCGCTAATTTTGTTCCCTCTCGGGAAGTTAGACGCGGGCTCATGTCCTCCGAGGGCAGTTTCAACGGAGTCCCGGTACACCACTCTCGCCTGCTGCCGGATGGATCTATCTTGGCTGTTGACATGAACGCTCTCGGTGTATTGGAAGTCAAGGAGGATTTCGACATCTGGGTGTCCGACATAAGCGATGAAGAGGAACGAAACCGAATTCGGCGAGAAGTGCCTAGTTTGTCGACGACAAATCTTGATGAGAAAGCCCGTATCCTCGGCTATGAGATCGTAAAGGCGAGTATTCGAGAGAAGGCTTTCGCTTTGATTGCGGCAGGTGGCAATGAAATCCAACTCAAGAAGTATGATTAGTGTGTGTGCGCACCACTAGTACCGACGACGACACAGATTCTGACGCCTCGCACCATTCATATCGACGACGACTCTGAGTGACCAATATCAACGTTGTATCCTCTTGTGCTGAGGATATGTTCGTCCATTGGTTCCTTGGCGCTGATCAGTAGAATGTGGTCGTGCTTTGCTCCTGTCGCTTGCGCGACTCGGAGGCTCATTGAATGACTTAAGGGAGGCAGTCAACGTGATTACAACAGACACAAAAAGCACCGTGCTAGGTTGAAAGGAAATCAAAATGGTAGTTGTCGAGAAAACGAAGACGGTGACTACAGAAAGAATCCATAGAAACAAGACCATGGGGAAAAATGTTATGCCAGACATGATCCCGCTTGAAAGCCATCGGGTGGCAAGTAAATAGAACAATTTTGAAAAGGTCTCAGGAACTCCCTGCATTGGAATGCTCAGGACTACGAATGCAACATAAATACCGCCAATAATCATCAATAGTTCAAAGAACGTCATAAGAGAATCCACAATTTGTGGAAACAAACCCAATAATGCAAATTGAATTTGGGAATATGACGCAATAATTATTGCGAGAAACGCTAGAACGAAGCCAGCACGTATCCATTCCCGTTGCTGTTCAGAAGAGGTGATTCTTGATTGCTTAGCAGTCCATACCAATTGCTCTAATTTGTTTCCAGAATGTGTAGAGATTTTCCTACGCGAACTACGTTGGTCGGTCAAGTCACCGTTTTTCTATCTCGTCGCTGCTTAAAAGACCAGATGAAAACCGGAAAGTTTCCGAGGCATCGTTAGTCGTCAATGTGTGTGTGGGTCTAATGGTGCGAGCATCAGAAATTGAACCGCCGTTTTGTGGTGTGTGTGGGTCTAGTGATGCGGGCAACAGAATTTGAACTCTGATTTTGTGTGTGTGCTCACCACTAAGGGTACGCACAAAAGACGGATAATTGCGCAGAGCTGGAGACTTCACTAGGCTAAAATTGTGAAGTGATTGATTTCTGGCAACATGTCCAGAGTGGCGGTGTCTTGGACGGGAGGCAAGGATTCCTCTCTAGCCCTATATGAAGCAAAAATGTTAGGCAGTGTGATTGACTGTTTAATCACCTTCGCTCCGAGTCAGGAAATGTTTCTTGCTCACCCTCTCGGCTTCATTGCGCTTCAGGCGCAAGCTTTGGGTCTTCCACATTACGTATTAGAAGTCGACGAGCCATTCGATGTGGGCTATGAAGATGCAATCTCCTCACTCAAGGAAAAGCGCCGAATTAGTACGCTGGTAACCGGGGATATTGGAGAAGTCGCTGGTCACGATCCGGATTGGATGGTGGATCGCTGTGTGCGTTGTGGCATTGACCTCATCAAGCCTTTGTGGCATCGAGATAGAGTTGAACTTCTGAATAAACTGCTCTCGCTCAAATTCAGGATAATTTTCTCTTGTGTTAAGAAACCTTGGTTCACAGAAGAATGGCTCGGATTGGATCTCTCCCCGAGTTCAGTAGAGCAGCTAATTGAAATCAGTAGACTGACCGGGCTTGATATATGCGGAGAAAATGGAGAATATCATACGGTGGTTCTAGACAGCCCACAATTCAAGAGGGCCATTCGAGTAGGTTCGTACTCAAAACACGTAGTAGATTCAGTAATGTACATTACCTTAGAGAACCTCCGACTGGAAGGCAAGGACACATGACTCATTGTCGAGGTCCCCTTTCGACTTCGTATAGGGGACTGGGTCAGGTGATGCGCGCACACACTAGTAGTCACTTCGAACGCTTCTTCTTCGAGTAGTCAGAATTGATCTACGCAGACTGGATGATTCTTCTCCTCAAACTGCTCCTTGTCCCAACTTTCATAGGCCTTGTCAGTCTCTCAAGCCGCAGATGGGGGCCAATCGTTGGTGGCTGGCTCATAGGGTTGCCATTAACTTCCGGTCCAGTCGCATTCTTCCTAGCCCTGGAACAGGGAGACGTTTTCGCTTCCGAGGCCTCAACAGCAATCATGATGGGGATCATCTCAGTATTCGCCTTCGCATTGGCTTACACCTGGTCAGCTACGCGCTTTTTCTGGCGGCTAAGCCTGCTGGCAAGTTTATGCGCCTACTTTGCCTGCACCGTATTCCTCCAATCGACAAAACTTCCATTGCTAATCGACTTCGTCTCGGTCCTCGGAGTACTTCTGATAACCTTGTTGCTAATGCCGCACGTTACCTTGGAGGGAGTCTCGTTGAGAACGGGGTGGTGGGAGATCCCTGCGCGTATGGTTTCCGCCACTGCTTTAGTGTTCCTGATTACGGGTGTTGCCCAGTGGCTTGGGCCACAGTTAACAGGACTCCTTACACCTTTTCCGGTGTACGCCACGATTCTCGCGGTCTTCACTCACCGATCTGAAGGGGGCGCGCATGCAATCAGACTCCTGAGAGGTGTAGTCGCTGGATCCTTCACGTTCGCAATCTTCTTCCTGATCATCTCAGCAACAATCACTAACTGGGGAGTAGGCTTAGCGTTCGTTTCAGCCATCCTCATCAGCGCACTTACCCACGCAGTCTCATTCCAACTTCTAAGACGAGAGGGGAGAGGTTAACCACTCTCGGGCTCCTGCTTGAACTTTCCTCTCGTTCGAGTCATAGGAAGTCTCTTCTTCCCCCATCGACCAGTAGTGTTTTTCCGGTCACGAATCGCGATTCGTCGCTGGCAAAGAAAAGCACCACATTGGCGATATCGTCTGGTTCAGCGATGAAGCCTAGCGAGGTTATCTTCTTCCTCGCGTCAAGAAATTGAGCGTACTCTTGATCGGTCATGTTTCCCTTCAGCATCTCTGTGTTAACTGCTCCTGGCGCCACGCAGTTCACGTTGATACCATATTCACCGAGTTCAAATGCGGCTGTCTTCGTCAGCTGCATGACCCCTGCCTTGGACGCGGCGTATGCCGTCTCCCCCCACACCGCTATACCGAAACCTGAATTGGACGCGATGTTCACGATCTTCCCATATCTTCTCTGGATCATGTAACGAGCCGCAACTTGCGTACACAGGAATACTCCCTTGAGGTTAACATCCAGCGTCCTGTCCCAGACCTCGTCAGTTGTCTCCAATAATTTGGTACCATAGTCGATGCCAGCGTTGTTAACAAGTATGTCGACCTTTCCGAACTCTTGCACGGTAGTCTTGAACATAGCTTCAACGTCGTTTCTGATCGAAACATCGCACGCGACTGCAATGGCCCTCACTCCTGACGCTTTCGCGGCTCGAACGACCTCGTGTGCCTTCTCTCGATTCTTCTCATAACCAATGACCACGTTGCACCCTTCCCTCGCCAGAGCCAAGGCGGTTGTCCTCCCAATTCCTCTCGAAGCGCCCGTAACAACTGCCACCCTCCCCTCAAATCGCACATAGATCACCATCAATCACAATAGCAGAAGACTCCGAGTGTTCTAGCGTCGTTAGGAGTCTTTTCAATCCCTCGCTCTTTGTTTTGAAGAAGAAAGACTTGAATGCTCGCAAACGAAACATTTTTTATAGCTCGTAACCTTTTACGACGATTGATACAGAATGGCAGGTTTGGAAGTAAAGAGTTTCAATGCTCCAGATGAGGTTAGGGACTTCGATAAAGGCAAGCTTGATCTTGTGAAAATTGGTGGCGCTGTTGTTGGGCGTGGAGTTTTCCAGCCCGGATGGCGCTGGTCGAAATCAGTGAAACCTATAGCTAAGACCGAAAGCTGCCAGGCACCACACTTTCAATACCACCTCTCCGGTGTCCTTCACGTTGTTATGGACGATGGCAGTGAGAAGGACTGCAAAGCGGGGGACATTTCACTCCTTGGCGCCGGCCATGACGCGTGGGTCGTTGGCAATGAACCCGTGGTTGTGGTTGATTTCCAAGGCATGATAGATTACGCCAAGCAGTCCAAGTAGTGAACTATAGGATTGGAATGAAGACTAAGCGAATTCTCAGATATTTGTTGGATTCTTCGCTCAGAGTCTAAGGCTTACGGTTCCTCTTTCCCCTAAGAACTAGCGTCTCGACGGCTGCCACTGCTACCACTGTTGGCATATTCAATCGTAGTAGAAATTTCATGGTGCATCTTCCTGCACTCTTCGTTTTGTAGAAGGGCATAAGTTGGGCTTACTGAAATTAAGAAATTGAAGTAAATTAGGGCCGCTAGGATCGTTTTACAAATAGAATCTTACGCATTGACTATTTCCTACGTCTTGCCTTTTTCGTTTGATCTCTACGCTGATTGTTCTAGGATTCTTGAGGAACTTATTCGCTACGACGTTGACGGAGCCTTGCTTCCAGTCCGATGGCGGTGTGAAGGTGACGGCGCCGCTCCGGCTGAGGCCACTGTCGCGGCGCTATTGCTGGGTTCCGTTGCGAGCTTTCTCTTGCTTCTCAACTGATAGATGCTGAATGCCGCCAACGCCACGGCTACGATGACGAAGACTACCGCGACCGTTTGGTAAGTCTGCGCTGTGGTGTTTGCGGAAGTTAGTTGCTGGTTCAGCTGGCTGATCACAGCGCTCTGCTGTGTAATGGTGGTTTGTAGTTGCTGGTTCTTAGCTTGGGTTTGGTTGAGTTGCTGCTGAAGCATCTGATATTCAGACTGAAGAGCCACGTATTCGGGCGTAGTCGCCTTGATGTAGGATAGGGGTGCTATTGCTTGATCGGTCGCAGTGCTGTAGGATGGGTAGTAGGCGTAGAATAATGGGTTTCCGTAGTACCAGTACGAGCCATAGTATGGCCAGTAGTCGGAATAGTAATAGTTGTTAGATTGGACGGTCTCGGAGAATATTGCCACGAGTGAAGTTCTCGGTGTATTCTGCGGTACGTTCACCGCGAAGCTCTTGCTGAAACTTCCCGTCGTGGAAACTCCGTAATACCCGTAAGCGTTTGCTGAGCTGTTGACGAGGTTTTGGGATGCGAGTTGATGGAGGCCGGCCGCGTCAGCGTAGTAGATTGTGGCGCTTAGACTCTGTAGGTAAATGCTGTTACTCTTCGGGCTACCTTGAACGGTCACGGTAACAGTATCGCCCGGCATAACTTCTGATGGGTAGGTTACTTGTAGATTAAACGAGTTCAGGTTAACGGTGTACGAAACCTGGGCGGGCTGAGCGAACGCGGCGCTGAACATCGAGACTGACAGAAGAAGCGCCGTAGTAACAAGAAAGACGTGTACCGATTTCATTTCATTTCATCTCCTTGGATCTGAGCTTAGTCACACACAATACCAAGAATTACACTTTGCGACCCATTTGTGTGTGGGTCCACTGGCGCGCGCGCACACAAATAGCAAGTTCAGGAAGTCAACACTGAGCGATTTGTATGCTCATCCAATGTCTTCTGAATAACTTGTGCGTGTACGCGCCACTAAACCTACACACATTTAACTGAAGGCCTCTGACAAGGCATTTCGTGAACAAGAGTTTTCGTGAAATCACCGATAACTCGTCGACGTGTTTCTTCATACATACGGAGGCTCCCTTCGATTTCGAAAGGAGCGCAAGCATTCATAGTCGATTTCAGAAAAGCCTCCCAGACTTGTATGAGAGTGGTTTGTACAAGAGAGTTCTTCACCTTTGTGGGAAGCCGGTGCTTGTCACCGTTTCTTCCAAGGGAACTACAGAAAGACCGCGACTTAGAGTAGAAACCCATCCGCGGCTTTCAATTCAAGAAGCAAAATCCTTGAGCAGTCTACTCGATACTATGTTTGCGAGTTCATTTGACTTCAACAGTTTCCGCAAAGTCGCGAACAGAGATCGCCTGATGAACACTGTTTCAGGGGAGCTAGCAGGGTTAAGGGCGATCGCACCTCCGAGTATCTTTGAAGCTCTGGTAATCGCCATCACCGAGCAGCAGATTTCACTGGATGCTGCAATTGCTATACGCTCGCGGCTCGTTGAGAAATATGGAGATGTTGTAAGGTTCGATGGAAGAAACTTCTACGCATTCCCAACGGCCAAGTCTTTAGCGAGAGCAAAGCCAAATCAGATGAGAGCTGTCGGCCTTACCGAAATAAGGCTCTATACATAAGAGAACTTGCCAGAATAGTTGAGAATGGACAAATGGACCTTGAAAGTCTAAGGAAGAGTGATGATGAGACCGCCATTGCAGAGCTTACCAAGATCAGAGGGGTTGGCCCATGGACCGCGGAATATGCACTCATTAGAGGAATGGGAAGGGTAAATTCATTGCCTGCTGACGACCTAGGGATTCAACGTGCAGTTTCACAAGCCTATTTCAAGGGCAAAAGAATTGATTCAAAGGACGTTCGACGAGTTCTAAGCAAATTCGCCCCCTATAGTGGGTTTGCGGCTTTCTACCTCATGTACTATCTTTTTTGGATGCCAGAACATGCTAAGTAGGTTCGTTTTGATTAGCTCAGGTTAGGGTCAAAGTTGACTAGTGATGTTGTTACTACGATACAAGCGATTCAGGGGATTCTAGCTCCAGCAGTGATGATTACTGGTGTGGGTTTGCTTCTCCTCACATTCAACGCCAGGCATAGTTCCCTCGTCAACAGAATCAGGTTGTTGAACGATGAGAGAAGACGGCTTCAAGGGAAGCCGGATAAAACGGAAAAGCTGAGGGAAAAGAACATCGACAACCAGTTAGGCTTACTCTTGCCGCGGGTGAAATATGTTAGAAATGGGATGCTCTGCCACCTGCTAGCGGTCATATTGTTCGTCCTCACTTCATTTTCAATAGGGTTGGGATACTTCTCCGTTCCAACAAACTTCACGCAGCTCATGATTAACGTCACTTTCACCGCGGGAATGTTTCTAGTAGTATGCGGAGTCGCCTACCAAGCCTTAGAACTATTCATCTCATACAGAGTAATCATGGTCGAAGTCAAAGAGAGATAGGGGGTGCAGCCAAAACTACCCGTTTCCGTCCGCGGCCGCCAATTCTAAAATCGTGACGGCAGTAAGGCTATTGGTTACTGTCATCGTCCGCTCGCAACTTCTGAACAATGATTATTGTATCCTTATGGTGAGAGATGGTTTGAAGGGGTCTGAAGCCTGCGCGGGCCGTTTCGTCCATGACGTCGCCCGCTTTGACAATGGGTGGGCCAAATTTGCGCGAGAATATTCCGTTACCCTGGGTTTTCTCAACTATGGCTAGTCTGCCTGGCGGTTTCAAGATTCTAGAGAACTCCCTCAGTACTTTCGGCTTATCCTCAACTTCGTGGAAGACATGGGAGAGAAAGATCAGGTCCACGCTGCCATCTGCCAGGTCGATTATGGTTCCGTCGCTCTTCAACAAGTCAACGTGAACTCGATTCTTCCGGGCATAGTTCGCCGTTTTCTCTAGCATTCCCGCTGATACGTCAACGGCGATTGTTTTGGCTGCGATTTTCGCGAGGGCAATTGTGAAGAAGCCTGGGCCACAGCCGAAATCCATTACAACGTTGTCGTGGCTGACGTTGAGTTTAGAAATAATTTCGTCAGGTGAGCTGGTGGCTCTTCTGATTGGATTGTTGAGTAAGAAGGCCAATCTTTCAGGGAAACGTTTGTGGGCATGCTGGGTTGACGGCATTCGAATCACCTGCCACTTAGCGGCGGGTCTCGGGTCGCGTTACGAAGCGATTTCTCAAAGACTACGCAGTGCTTACCCCACTCGTCTCTTTTGAAACCGAGTTTTCTCGCCGTTCTTAGCATGTATGAGTCATATGGGACGTAAGCCCCTAACCTGCGTGCACCTAGTCCCCTAGCCACCTCCCTAGCGGCTCGTAGCGAGGGGCCTGATGGTCCGTTCAGAACCGTCAAACTGCTTGTCAGCGTATGGAATCTCCTTTCAGGTTTAGTTAGAATGAACTCAGATGTGCCGACGGTGTAAAGTCCTTCTCTTTGCAGCAACTGTTTGAGGAGACCGTTACTCGCTCTAAGGAAATGTCGCTTGTAAGTAATGTAACCATTCATTTTGGATAGGTATGTGGATCTCAAGATAGATCTGGGGAAGGCGTCCAACCTTGCGTTGACTGGGGGGATTCTTGTTTTCGCAGGGTTCCGCCTAATGCTACAGGAGATGTGGGCGGCTTCGCAGACGGGCTTGAAACCCCCTTTAACGCACGCTCTGATTGACGGTTTGTTTTCGGAGAGTATCCATAATCTGATGGTTCTAATTCCGCTCTGCTTCGCGTGAGCAGCGATTTGCCTTTGGAGGAATAGGGCGACGCCGCTGCGACGCCACACGGGATCGGTGCGAGCCATGCTCAACCAGGCGCTTCCGTCGATGCATTTTTCGAAATTAATCATTCCAACAAGTTGGCCTTCGTTCCAAGCTAGAAAGAGGCCGTGATTATCGATGGCTGCTTTCAAAATCGAAAGCACGTAATCACTTGGGCCAGTGGCACGTCTACAAAGGCAAGCTGCTAATCGATAATCAGACGGCCGAGCGATTCTTGCAGTAAGGGATAGTTTAGCTGGTTTCATAGTACGACGCGCACCATTAGGCCCATATGCATGTTTCAGAGTTCGATGGCGAATCGGACGAGGTCGATGTATTTGCCGTCCCGGTGGATGGCCTTCGGTATCTTCCCAACCTCGACGAATCCAACGCTTTCGTAGAGGCGTCTGGCAGCCGTGTTGGTTGCAAACATGTCTAAGATTATTACTTTCAAACCTGCTTGTTTCGCAAGTTGAAGAAGGGAGCCCATCAGCAC
>JBAVCK010000202.1:0-7031 GCA_049586635.1 Bathyarchaeia archaeon | reverse complement strand
GATTACGCCAAACTGCTTGAGCGGGCCTATTCCAACCTTCCTAAGGTCGTGGGGACGGGGGAAAGGTTCGAGATACCGAGAGTTGTCGGCATAAGGATGGGTAGGCGGACGATTATCCAGAATTTCGGCGAGATTAGTGGCAAAATCAATCGGGACCCCCACCATTTGCTCAAGTTTCTGTCTAGGGAGTTGGCAACAGCCGCGTCCCTCGATGGCGCGAGGGCCATATTCCAAGGCAGGTTCGATGTTGGAACCGTAACACGGCTTCTGAACATTTACGCTCAACGTTATGTGATATGCCCAATATGCAACCGGCCTGATACGAAAATCGAGAAGGAAGGGAGGTACCTCTTCCTCCGCTGCGAGGCGTGTGGTGCGAGGTCTTCCATACTCCCCGTCTAAGAAAGTGTGCCCCCGCGTGAGCAAAGTCTCCCTGCGAATCTTCAAAGACGCAACGTACACCCTCGTGGCCGTTTGTGATTCCGAACTTCTCGGAGCAACATTTCGTGAGGGAAAGTTGAAGCTCGAAGTGAAAGTTGATTTCTACAAGGGCGTTTCCACTAGCATTCCCGAAGCGCTGCAGGCCATTGACGGGGCAGACATAGCGAACCTTGTGGGCGAGGGCATAGTTGAGGCGGCGGTTCAAGGGGGTTTTGTCGACCCATCCGCGATTGTCCGTATCGGCGGGGTGCCGCACGTCCAGATGATCAGAATGTGAATGGCGCTGAGCGGTCTGTTTGCTTGCGGTGGGCTGTAGGCTTATTTAGGCTGGTCGGAATATAGCGCGACGAAACTTCGGTGGAAAATGTGGGTAAGAAGAAGGTTCTGAGTGAAGGCGAACTCAGGGAAATGGTCATGCCCGATGAGGGGCAGCTCCTGGGAATTGTAACTCAGATGTTGGGTTATGATAGGCTGATGGTCAAGTGTGGGGACGGACACGAGAGAGTCTGCAGAATTCGAGGTAAGATGAAGCGCCGAGTCTGGATCAAGGTCGGAGACACGGTATTGGTTGCTCCGTGGGACTTCCAGGCCGATAGCAGAGGAGATATTCTCTGGCGATATACGGAAAGCCAATCAAACTGGCTACGAAACCAAGGTCGTCTGGCTGCCTAGTTTTTTCTTAGATGAGATTGTTTGGTGGGGAAAGTGGAGTCCGTAGCTGAGCGGAAGCTACGCCGCAGGGTTGCCCGCTACGAAGTAGAACGGTTAATGAGGAAGAAACGTAGCGAGGAGATGGAGACTCTTGAAGAGGTTTTCGACAAGTCGACTCTGATGATAGTGTATCGTTTGCTGAACCGCGGGTACATCCGAAACATCAATGGCGTAGTGCGTTCAGGAAAGGAATCACGTCTGTATTGGGGCGTTGGACGAAGAGACAAGCTAGTAGCGATCAAGATTTTCTTGACCACGTCTGCGGGATTTGTGAGCGGCAGGATGATGTACATACAAGGCGATGAAAGGTTCAAGAACACTAGAAAAGACACAAGGTCGCTCGTTAACCTTTGGGCTCTGAAGGAATTCAGGAACCTCCAACAAGCACGTGACGCGGGTGTCCGGGTCCCCCTGCCATTGAAGGTAGAGGGAAACGTCCTGCTTATGGAGTTCATCGGAAGAAACGGTATTCCCGCTCCGCTGCTGAGGGAGACAGCCTTAGACCACCCAGCCCGAGTATACGACAAAATTGCTGAAGCTGTAAAAAGGCTCTACCAAAAAGCCCAACTTGTACACGGTGACCTAAGTGAGTATAACATTATGATAGTTGACCTGGAGCCGGTAATCTTTGACTTCGCCCAAGCCGTGCCCCCTGCACATCCCATGGCCCGCAAGTTTCTCGAAAGAGACTTGGTTCGCATGAATGAATATTTCTCGCGGATCGGTGTAACCGTACCTCCGATTGAAAGATTAACGAAGTGGGTGACGGGTGAAGATGTCGACGCGAATTAGCACCACAATCCCCTCCGAACGCATGGGCGTGCTCATCGGAAAGGACGGTTCGACTAAGAGCAAAATTGAAGATGCGTTCAAGGCGCACTTGCTAATCCAAAGTCAAGGCGGTGTCGTAGAAATCGTTCCCCGAGAAAATTCTGACGACCCAACCACCATCCTTCGAGCTCGCGACGTCGTCCTCGCGATTGGCCGCGGTTTCTCGCCCGAGCGAGCGATGGAACTCGTCGATGACGACATCATCCTCGACATCATCGACCTGAGGGAAACATTCGGAAGAAACGAAAATGAGATTTCAAGGCTTAAGGGTCGAGTGATTGGGCGCGAAGGCAAGATTCGCAGGCTAATAGAGGAAATGACGGACGCGAAAGTCTCGGTCTACGGCCACACAATTTCTATGATAGGCGAATACGAAACCGTGACTGCCGCGAGGGTAGCAATCGAACTCTTGCTCAAAGGCAAACAACATTCCACCGTGTACAAACTGCTTAGAAAGATAAAGAGCGAAGCCAAGAAAAGAGAAACCCTTGAGCTATGGCAGAAGCCGCCTACGTGACACGGAGCAACCATCATCAGCTTTATCCCCCAGCTTCACCAACATAGGCGAACCCTGATGGCGCTCCAAGAAGTATTCCAAGAAATTTCGGCGGCAGATTTCTTCTACCGCAACCGGGACATCGCCGGGTTCACAAATCCGACAAGGGCGATATACTCCACCATTCGTGAACTAGTCGAGAATTCACTCGACGCATGTGAGACACGAGAGATTCCACCTGACATTTACATCCGAATATCTCACGAGTCGGGGCCGACAGATGGCCCGGGGGTTTACAGGGTTCATATTGAAGACAACGGGATAGGGATTCCCTACGACATCATACCTTCAGCCTTCGCGCAGGTTCTCTTCGGTTCCAAGTACAAGCTTCGTCAGACACGTGGCACCTTCGGGTTGGGCGGTAAGATGGCCATATTGTACGGCCAGATTACGACCCATGGAAACGCAATAATCATGTCCAGTACTGGTCGAACGAAGATACACCAGTACAATTTGATGATTGATATCCAAAAGAACAAGCCGGTCATTCTCAAGCACAAGACGCACCCGAACGAGAATCATTGGCACGGCGCCGTCATCGAATTCTCCACCGAGGCAGATTACACTCGTGCGATGTCCAAGATTCTGGATTACCTAATGGAAACCGCGATCGTCGCACCCTATGCAACCATAACCTACGTTGACCCGAGAGGCAGGCTCTATAGGTTCGATCGTGCGACCGAACAAATGCCTAAACCGCCGCAAGAAACTCTACCGCACCCCTATGGCGTCGACGTCGAAACGATGAAGCGCCTTATCGAGTTGACTAAGGAACGCACACTCGTCGGGTTCATGAAGAGCCACTTTCACAGAGTTGGCCGAACAATCGCAACTTCATTCCTGCAGCAAGTTGACCTGCCCCCCAAGAAGAACCCGAAGAAGCTGACACCGGAAGAAATCGTTCAGATTGTAAACGCAATGAAGAATTACAAGTTCCTTGCCCCTGACGCAAGTTGTTTGTCACCCCTTGGGGAGGAATTGCTTGAAGCGGGAATCAAGAAAGAGCTCGCGCCGGAGTTCGTTGCTGTTTATCAAAGGAAGCCATCAGCTTACGCGGGTTTCCCATTCATAGTCGAAGTGGGCATAGCTTATGGCGGTCAAATCGAGGCCGGGGGAGGAATCAAACTTTTCAGATTTGCGAACAAGATTCCATTACTCTTCGATGAGGCAAGTGACGTATCATGGAAAGTTGTGAACACAGAGGTTGATTGGAGACATTACAAAGTCTCCCCAGATATGCCGATTGCAGTTTTCGTTCACATCTGTTCCACAAAGGTCCCCTACAAGACTGTGGGTAAGGAATTCATTGCCGACCGACCTGATATAGAACGAGAGGTCCTGAACGCCGTTCGCGAAGTCGCGCGTAGACTCTCGTTGTTCCTTTCGAAAAAGATCCACCTGGCGCATGATAAGCACAGGCTTGATGTGTTCCAGAAATACCTGCCAAAGATTGCATCGTTCTCAGCTAAGCTCGCTAAGAAAGGTAAGCCTCCGGATGTTTCCCCACTGCTCAGGAGTGTTTTGAAGTATGAAAAAGAAGATAGTGAAGACGACCAAAGCGACCAAAGCGAGCAAGACTAGCCGAGTAGAACAACGCAGAGGCCAAGTGTTAGACAGCCTCAAGGGTTTAGGTAGCCAAATCTACGAGCAACTCTCCCAGAAACAATGGCCCACGGTTCGAATACCCAGCCGGTCCATAAACAACATACGCTATGACGAGAAGACCCGGCAATACATACTCGGCGAGCATAATGTGAAGCGCAGCGCCCGAAACATCAGACATGTCCGGCCACTAACACAACTCGTCTGGACCGGATCCTTCGTCGACGAACTTGCACGGGAAGGAAAAACATCAACCCTCAGAGACGTTTTCTATTCGGCGCAAGCATATGAAATGAGCTTCACAGACCAAGCTGAAAGCGACGACATCATAACGGACCTTGAAACAGTTCTCGGCTACTCGAGAGAAGACTTCAACGTCTTTCCCGAAGAACGCAGCGCAATCTTCGGCGACTTGACCATCCAGTACACAGTCCGAGGGTATGAGGGAAAAGAGCTGAACCTTGCATCACACCCTGACGGAATGATGATAGGGCCAGCGCTCACAAACGCAGAATTTGCAGATTGCAACGCTGACAAGGTAATTGCCATTGAGAAAGGCGGCCTATTCACGCGCTTCATTGAAGAGAGGGTTCATGAAAAATACAAGGCCCTATTAATTCACACCGCCGGGCAGGCACCGCGCGCAACACGGGCACTCCTTCGGAGATTAAACAAAGAATTGAACCTTCCAGTCTACATCTTCTGCGACGCAGACCCCTGGGGCATGCACATCGCCAACGTCATAATATCCGGCTCAGCAAACGCGGCGCATCTCCGGGAACTCAACACGCCAGACGCTAAATGGGCGGGGGTATGGGCCTCTGATATCGTAGACTACAAGCTTCCAAGCGACCCCTTAACGGACCTGGACATAAAGAGGCTCTATGAACTCGAGAAGGATCCAAGGTATAATGGAAAGCTATGGAAGAAGGAAATCGAAACATTCTTGAAAGTTAAACGTAAGGCAGAACAGGAAGCTTTCAGCCGATACGGGCTGGCCTACATCGTAGACAAATATCTGCCTGCCAAACTGAAAGAAATCAGCTGACAATTGAGAGCCAACGGCTTTCTCTCCGTTGTCTGAACCGAACCCTAATTACCGAAAATTTCGCGGCGACCTCAGAGTCGCCTCGAAGCTGGCTAGGGAACCCATTTCCTTAGGGAGCGTTTCATGGCTAGCGCTATGAACATGGAAAAGGCAACGATTAGGAGCCGTTCGATTGGGTAAAGCCAGAAGATGATCCTCCAGAATTCCATGAAATTGGATGGGCTCACGCCTCCGACGAACCCTGCCGCCAATTCGTAAAGAAGGCCCCCCGCGAGGTGTTGTCCCATAGTGCCTACAAAGGCTAGGAATCCTATTGCTACGATCTGCTGCAAACCAGAGCTGTTTACCCACCGAGGGGTCTTAGGGGCGATTGGCGATAGAAGGAGGATGAGTGCGACAATGTGCAGCCACGTGTAAGGCACGTAGCCAAAGCCAAACAGTAGGCTGTAAGGACTCAAGATGAATGCAAGAAAGACTGTACCGTAAATTCCCTGTGCGATTCTGTAGCGGCCTGAGAGCAAAAGAGCGGCCACAGTGACATTGACAAGGGCTGGAAGGAAATCGAGGCCGAAGAACACGGGTGGCCTAACGCCATAGGCCAGAACTGTTCCGATGAAAACTGAAAGAGTGCCGCTCCAAAGGCCGCAGAGCAGAGCAATCGAGGTCAGAAGGAAATCGCCCGCAGTGAATCGGCTGGAAATTCCGACCATTTGGAATGTGGGAACACTTCGGAGCACGAAATAGACCGCGGCAAAGGACGCGGCCAACGTGATTTGGCGAGTTCTTGGCCTGCTATGACTGAGTGGAGGCATAGGGAGCATCTTAAGAGAAGTTCTTTACTGCGTCGGCAAAGGCTTGGTAACTTTCCGGTTCGACACGTGAGTCGAACGACGCAATGAAGTATGCGGTTTCTGGGCCAGCCAGTTTTTGCAACTTCCCAGCAATATTCCGGACTGCTTCCGAATGATTCCCGGCACCGCCTGAAAGTCGCCGAAAGGTTCCGGACCACGATTTTAGAATGCTGTTTGGCTGACGCCCATACCCAGCGCATCTTTTGTCGAGGTATTCGTTTCGACGTTCGACTCCATCTTTGCTAAGCCCCCAGTGGTTCCATCCGTCAGCATGTTCTGCGACGACGTCCAAGATCCTAAAGTGTCGCCCACCAATCCAGATCGGTGGATGTGGTTGTTGCTTCGGCTTCGGAAAGTTAACTGCACCTGAAATCTGGTAGTGTTTTTCGTGAAACGTGGCTTCTTCTTTGGTCCACATGGTCTTCAGAATCACAATACATTCCCTGAGGCGTTCGATTCTCTCATTAAGGTCGGGAAACTTATACCCGTGCGAATGGAGTTCTTCGCGGCTCATTTTGTCACCGGTGCCGAGGCCGAGGATTAGCCGGCCGTTGCTGATGTTATCGAGGGTGCTCGACATTTTAGCAAGCAAACTCGGGTTGCGTAGGCCAACATTTGTGACTAGCGTGCCGACCTTAATGCTGTTCGTCCGCGCAGCAATTGCCGAGAGAGTAGTCCAACACTCCAACGCTCGGCCGGAACGTGACCAGAAAGGGGACAGGTGGTCATAGACCCAGACACTGTCGTAGCCGAGGCTCTCACAATGTTTCGCCACTTCGATCACGTGGTCGAAATCATCGCTGTCCTGGGGAAGCTGGCATCCAAAATTCGACTTAGGCAAAGTACAGAACCTTATTCGTCACTTCTCTAACGGCCAGCGTCGCGATAGGAGTAGGGATTCTATCTGTGTAGTCCGCGGCGTTTTGGAGCATAGATCGCAAATACGCCTTTCCACATCGCGTCGTAGGCTCTGCTCATTGTTTCTATGAAG
>JBAVCK010000201.1:0-36389 GCA_049586635.1 Bathyarchaeia archaeon | reverse complement strand
GATGGAAATGGGGTCATCGTCCCCGCGGGCGCAAAGCATAATGTCGTCAATACCTCTAAGCGCGCGAAGCTCCGACTATACACCATTTACTCCCCGCCCGAGCACAAAGACGGGGTGGTCCGCCATACGAAAAGGGATGCGATGGCGATTGAGGAGCACTTTGACGGACACAGCACAGAATAGCAAAGCGCAGCCTACTGAGGAACAGGCAGACACTTGAAACAAGACGCAAACCGCAAATCTCTAGCGTGACCAATGCGGCATCCCGTTTGGACGAGTCCTATTCATCTGAAAGACGCCAGTGCGGAGTTAGCGCTCGGCCGAGAAGAAAAAGAGGATGCCCCCTACCGAAGGAGCCGTATTAGGATATCACGCCCAAACCGATTCCAAGGATTCTTTCGTTAGCCATGTGGAGAGCGCCTACCGATTAACGAATTGATTGTTCTTATTCGCTGCCATTATATTCGCGGGCGCCGACTCTAAAGGTGTAGAGGTGATTTCTGTGGGTTTCAAATTGAAGTGTCCTATGTCCGGTTGTAGTTTTGAGTTAGAGGCAGAGAACAAAGACGATCTACTGAAGAAAGGGATGGACCACGCTAAGACGCATGGAATGGCTGCCTTATCGCCGGATATGATGACGAAGCTTCAAGCGGCTATCAAGCAAACGTAGCGCGATTCGCTTGAAACCGTCGTCCGCTATTCTCTTCTTTCTCTTCCTTAGCCCTATTTGCCGGCATTTTTCACGGCTTCGCTTTCTCCATAGCTTTTCCAGCATACTTAGCTATGAAGAAAACCACGACGGCGACGATCAGGAAATTAATGATCACACCGACAAAGTCTCCTACTCCGAAATTCATGCCTTGGCCTATGGGCAAGCTGACAACCGCTTTCCTCCAATCGCCCCCAGAGATCAAGGCACCGGGAATAGGCATGATGATGTCCTGAACCAGCGCTGTAACTACGTTCCCAATGTACGTGCCCATAATGAAGCCAACAGCCAACCCTAGGACGCCAGCTTTCCCAATAAAGTCCATAAACTCAGCGATGAGTCCCTTTGGTTTGGCTTCGGGTGGCGCGGGCTTCGGAGTGACTGCCTCACGTATCTTCCTTAATTCTTCCAGGATCTCTTGATCACTGTTCATAAGAATCAGAGCTTCACTTTTTGCAATCGTATTTGAGGCTTTCGAGGCAAATGTAATGATTCTCTTTACCAAGTGCGATCAACAGGTTCGCAAATCAGATAAACGAATTGCATGTTAACGGGTCATTGGGCGCGAGCTAAGTGAATTTAGGAGAATGGAGGTGAATTGTTTATGCCAGCGGAACCGAAATTCGAGGTCTACAAAGACCATGCTGAGAAGTTCAGGTGGAGATTGAAGGCTTCAAACGATGAGGAGATAGCGTCTGGTCAAGGCTACGAATCAAAAGAAGGCTGCATGGGCGGAGTCGAATCTGTCAAGAAGAACGCTTCCAAAGCAAAGATTGTCGACATGACCAAATAGAGCTTCTGCCGACCAGAAGCTCATTCCAGTTTTTCTTTGTCGGTGATTTCCTTTTCCGTGGCTGGTTGAATTCTGGCCTAAAGGCCTTTGAATGCGCCCTTCAATTCTGCTAAAGGCGACTTCAGGTTCAGCGCATCCTTGATGCTTTCTATCGAAGTGGTTGGAACTCTTCCGTTTGCATGACGGAGTACGATCATCTTGCCGAGAACCTCTTTTGCGGCCTCTTTCTGGAACTCGACTATGATATCGGTTACCTTCATTTCGGAGGGGTCAAATTCCAAGTCCTTGACTTTTCCAAGATTAACCATGTCTTTGCTGTAAACCGCCATGTTTTTGATGTTGCTAGCAAGCAACCAAGACACCTTAGAATCGTATCGAGATCATAGGTCTAAAAGAGTATGGCTTAAGCTCCTCATATGCGATAGTATAGCACGCGCATAGGCGAAGCCAGATCCTAGGGAGACCCTAGCTTATTGGCGCGCGCCAGCAGGTCCCTCAAGGCCTTTCGTCCGAACATTTGGGAGTGCATGCATAAGATTCCAAGCAGTTTCTCCTCCATGTCCTTTTGGCATCCTTTCATCCCTTTCGACACCCTTTTCTGTGCTTCCATGCCACGACGTGTAAGCTCGTAGTATATCCTGCCAGTTTTCTCGTCTTTTTTCGAGCGTATGACCCCTCTGCGTTCCATTCTTCGCAGGAAGGGGTAGATTGTACCGTAGCTAACCTTGATGTGGCCTCCGGTCATTTTCCGAAAACGTGCGGCGAGTTGATACCCATAGGCAGGCCCCTCTCTCATGGCCATGTAAAACATCACTTCGTATGGTCGAGGCTCTGCTTCTTTCGCCATCAATCATCCCCGCCCCTTGTATCAGCTCGATATATTAAAATACTTGGGGTAACTATCGGTCCGATATTATCTAATCGATATATGCAAATCAGACTGGGACCCAGAGTATGCAGGAACCTTCACTTGGGCTAATCTTGAACGCTACCTACCTAGTTTCATTAGCGGCTTTCTTCGTCTACGGCCAGAGAATCCAGACATCGTTGACGCTGTCTACCATTAGGCGCAAGTTGAATCTCATAGAATCGTTCAAGAATGAGTCCCATCACCGCCCTAAAATACGAATGACCCAATGAGGTACGAAAATGTCACAACGCCCCGAACCCGTTTACAAGTCATCTGAGTACGCGATTGAAACTCACGGTCTTACAAAGAACTTCAACAAATTCACAGCGGTCGACCACATTGACCTTGCTGTTCGCAGGGGAGAAATCTACGGATTCCTCGGACCAAACGGCGCAGGGAAGAGCACAACGATACGAATGCTCTGTACTTTGCTAGCGCCGACATCCGGAAGCGCAAGCGTTGACGGATACGACATTGGCAAGCAAGGGAATGAAGTTCGGAAGAGGATTGGGCTGGTTTCTGAGAAGATGATAATGTATCCGCGACTGACGGCTCTTGAAAATTTGATGTTCTTTGGCAGACTATACGGAATTGACCGAGGAGCGTTGCGGAAGAAGTCAGAGGAACTTCTGGAAATGGTCAAGCTAACTCCATTCAAAGACAAACTTGTTGGTGGTTTCTCCAGCGGGATGAGACAGCGTGTAAACGTAATCCGTGCAGTCCTACACGACCCTGACATCCTTTTCCTCGACGAGCCAACAACTGGTCTGGATCCGCAGAGCACACGCTTCGTGAGGGATTTGGTTAAGGAATTGAAACAGCGAGGTCACACGATCGTCTTGACGACGCATATAATGGAAGAGGCTGACGAACTCTCCGACCGTGTCTGCATCATCGACAACGGCAAGATCATGGCTGTGGATCCTCCTCAAGCATTGAAGGAGGAATACAACACTAACAGCCTGCTCGACGTCTTCCTTGAACTCACCGGCCGCGAACTCCGTGACTCTGCGAACGGACGCATCTCAATGCGAGCACCAATGGGTCGAATGTAGAATGGCTAAAACAGCGACGTGGGATTTGACACTGGACATTGCACGCCGCGACCTCTTAGACCTCTGGCGGTCCAAAATGCTGCTATTCTTCTTCCTCCTGTTCCCCATCCTGTTGATGAGCATGTTCGGCTACATCTATCCGCCAGTACCGAAATCCAATGCGAACACAGGCATCATCGGCACCGCATTCCCCAATCTCCCAGTCTCATTGGTGCAGATGGATGATGGTAAGACAGCGAACCTGATTGCTGCTCAATTCATCCAAATCTCCCAGCAGCAAGGACTCTTCACTGTCTCCGAGTCCGCCAGCTACCAATCCGCCCGAAACCAGCTGGTAGAGGGAAAACTCAAAGGAATCATAATCATACCGCAAGGCTTCAGCGATGCTTTAACCGCTGGACAGCCCGCCACCGTCCAGATTACTGTCGACGAAACGAACCCAACTACCGCCTCTGTCGTTCAATCCGAAATCTCAGCCGTCTTTAACATCATCGGTTCAAGCATGTCCGCGCAAAACATTATCAATATGGATGGTGGCAGAGTCAACCCTACCTTCATCATACAGCCCATCTCCGTCACTAACATACCACTAATCACCGGCGTCTCTTCCTCGTTCCAATTCTTGGCTCCAGGCTTCATGGCACTGACCGTAATCACTGGCTCCCTCCAAGGAGTCGCAACTGCAATATCACGCGAAAAAGAACAAGGAACAATGGACGGACTCCTCGTTGCACCTATCTCCCATCAATCAATAATACTCGGCAAGGTGGCAGCGCAAACAGTACGGGGGCTGATCCAGGGACTTCTAATCCTCGGACTATCTATGGTGCTCTTCGGCGTCCGGATATACGGGAGCCCATTTATCATGCTAATCGTCATGGTGCTCGGTACAGCAAGTTTCGTTGGCGTAGGCATAATAATGACTGCAGTAGCTCCCGACCAAGAAACTGCCCAAATGATGACGATAATTCTCCAGTTCCCAATGATGTTCATCAGCGGCATCCTATTCCCTATCGACCAACTCCCGGGGTGGTTGCAGTACATTGGAAAAAGCCTGCCACTTTACTACGCAGCAGATGCTCTGCGCAAAGTGATTATTCTCAATGCAAGCCTAACCGCCATCATGCCCGACGTACTGATACTCATCGCCTACACGTTCCTAACAATGACTCTCGCTGTCCCGTTATTTGAAAGAGCCATGAGGCGTTAGCAGAATCGTCGAATGAAATAGCCAGTCTCAATCGAGGACATTGCATCATGGCATCTGAGAAACACTGTATCATTTGTGGTTGCCGAGACCACCGGTTGATAGGCTGCGCAACTCACAGGGCGAAAGAATGCAGTTGCTTCAAGAAAGCCGAAAGTAATTGATTCGTTATTCTACGTTTTCTTCTTCGACAAGGTAACGGCCATTACGCGTGCTTGGTCGCATGCATCTTCGCAGCGGTCCGCAGTATTCTCAATCGCCTCCACGAATTGGCTAAGCAGGATAATCGAACCCACATGCAGCCGGTCTGTTTCTATATCATTGAGGATACCGCGCGCCTTTTGGTGCAGACCGTCCACTTTCTCCTCCAACCGTTCAACTTCGTCTGCCGCTTTCAAGGACGCGTCGAGACTACCGTCTATAAGTTTCTGCACGGTGTCTGCAACGTGTAATGTGGCTTGGGTCGTAGTTGAACACATTTCAACTAGAACGTCTTGAATCTGCTTGGGCATTTTGGAGAGGTCGAACATGACGAGAATGCGGCTTGCTTCTTGCGAACAGTCGGTTATCCAGTCAAGCTGCCTGCCAAGACGCATCAAGCCACTACGATCATCGGAAGGCAATTCTCCACGGGCAAGTTCCTCTATGATCCGCCTTCTCATGATATCCGCCTCATGCTCCTTCTGCTCGAGCAACTCGAAGCTCTTCTGCAACTCTTCCTTCCTACCGCTGATAGCGTTCTGGATGCATTTTCCCAGTAGCTCAACGGTAAGGGTCGTCATCTTTGAGTGTTCAAGCACTAGGCCCATTGCCTTCACAGTCCGACGCGCCACCAACCAACTTTCTATCGACATCTCATACCGCCTCAATCATGATGATACCGTTAACTACTCCAGGCTGACCTCTTTCTCCAACCCCTCTTCGGGGTAGTCGAATAAGAGCATATGCGCATTATCCTCAAGAAGCACGCTGACACTCTCACCGACCCTGAAACCAGTACTGTATTCGGCAGTGGACTCCTCGGCAACAATTTCAATTCCTCCTTCAACCTCGACGACGTAACGGTTCAGGCTGCCCAAGAAAGTGACTTGCTTTACTCGACCCTCCCATCCCATCCCAGTAGGAGTTGTCAATGGTACAAATTCAGGGCGAATCGATACGACGACCTTCTGGTCAACTTTCTTCCCAAACCCGGCAACCTTGAGCTTGTGCCCCTTTACGTCAACCGTGCATTGCGAGCTATGAGTTTCCAGCACTTTTCCCTCTAGGAGGTTGGTTTCGCCAACGAAATTCTCTGTGAACAGGCTCTTCGGCGAAAGGTAGATTTCAGATGGTTTTCCAACCTCGACAATTCGGCCGCTTTTCATTATAACTATACGATCTGCAATGGACAATGCTTCCTCTTGGTCGTGCGTCACGTGAATTACCGTCAGACCAAGGTCTGAGGCCAGTTTCCTCAGCTCATATCGCAATTCGGTCCTCACGATCGCGTCCAAGGCTCCCAGCGGTTCGTCTAAGAGGAAAAGATGGGATCCGGTTGCAATGGCTCGACCTACTGCCACTTTCTGTTGTGCGCCGCCGCTTAGCTCCCTTGGATAGGATTTTGATCGGTCTCGCATATTGATGAGGTCTAACATTTCGTTTGTAACCGTCGTAATTTCGCTTGATTGTGCATGCCTAACAGCAAGGCCATAGGATAAGTTGTCCCGGACTGACATGTGTGGGAAGAGAGCAATATCCTGGAACACATAGCCGATCCGTCTGTCTTCAATTGGGGTTTCTTCAACGGATTCGCCGTCGATGAGTATTTGGCCGCTGTCGGGTGTGTGGATGCCTGCAATGCACCGAATCAATGTACTTTTACCGCAACCGCTCGGGCCGAGTATACACACATACTCCTTGTCTTCAACGTGAAGTGAGATGTCGGATAGCGCTTGAATGTCTGCGTAGGTTTTTGATACGCCCATTAAGTCCAGTTTTGGCATCTTACGCTATCTCCAACTCCTTCGCCAAACCCTGCGGTGGGTACTCGAAGACCATGACATCCCCCTCGAGGAAACCCGCTAACACTTCGTCCCCCACTTTGAACGCTCCTCCCTCACGTTCAGCAAACAAGCGCGAGGTGAGGACATCTCCGTTCGGAATGCGAATCAAGTACTCATTGGAATTTCCGAGGAATCTAACACCGCGTATCTCCCCTTTGAAGACGTTTTCCATTTCAAGACGATCGCGAGCGATTCGAACACGCTCTTTTCTCAAAGCCAGAACGACCGGCGCTGTCAGTGTGAGGTTTTTTGAAGGCGCTTGAACTGTGAGACCGCCCCTTACACTGATTAACGCGGTCTCTCCAACGGTAGTGTCCACTATGCCCTCCAAGAGGCTTGCCCCTCCAATCATGTTTGCAACGAAGACGCTGGCAGGCCTCCTGTAGACTCTGCGCGGTAGGCCGTAGTCTTGGATTCTTCCATTTCTCAAAACCAATATTTCGTCAGCGACGCTCATGGCCTCATCTTGATCATGGGTCACGTGTATGGCTGTAGAACCTGACTGTTGCACGAGGTCCCGAATCTTGTGGCGAAGATCTAATCTCAGCCGCGCATCCAAAGCACCAAGCGGCTCGTCAAGAAGCAGCAAGCCCGCCCCTGACGCTAAACCTCTTGCCAATGCAACTCGTTGCTGCATCCCACCGCTGAGCTCGTTCGGCAAGGCTTGGGCTCGCGAGGACAGCCTCACCAGATCTAATACCTTGGAAGCAATATCTAGAGCAACGGAAGCAGGTTTGCCTCTTGCTAAGGGGCCGAAAGCCACGTTCTGCAGGACCGTAAGATGTGGGAAGAGTGCGTACTGTTGTGGAACATAGACTGCGTTTCGGTCTTGCGCGCCTACGTTGTTGACGAGTTTTCCATCAAAGTATATCGTGCCGGCGTCAGGCTTTAGAAGACCCGCCATGAGCTTGAGCAATGTTGTTTTCCCGCTTCCCGTCGGCCCAAGGACGCACAGGTATTCCCCGTCTCTAACCTCAAATGAAACTCGGTCCAGAGCTTCAACTCTGCCGAACTTCTTCGTGACGTTGACAAAACTCACTTCGGGCATGCTCTAAGCGACCTTTCTCGTGGGGTGGCGGATGGAGACCAACCGGAGCATGACCAATGCGAGGAATGAGGTTGCCACGAGGAAACCGACTCCCAGAGCGCGTTCGGCCGGAGTCACTGGAACCACTCCCCTAATCCAGCTCACGAGCAAGATGGGTGCGGTTTGGAGAGTAGTAGCAACCGCTGATGTGGCACCTGTTTCGTCGACACTCCTAGTGAAGACCAAGATAGCCCCAGAAAGTAAAGAGTACTTTGTGAGTGGCACGGTTATTTTTCGAAAGACCCGAAGAGGCATGGCGCCCAATGTTTTTGCAGCGTCCTCAAGTTCAGGCGCTATTCCTTGAATCGAGGCCGCCATTGTACGAACGAAATAGCTGTAAGTTATTGTTGTGTGGGCCAGTACGATTACCCAGAACTCGGGTAAGGCGCCCATGTTGCGCCAGAAGAAATTCAACGAAACGCCCAGTGCCAAAGAAGGCACGATTATCGGCAGGTCGACGAGCGCATCAATAACCCTCCCCAACCTTGTTCCGAATCTGTTCCGCGCAATCAGAATAGCCACCGGCAATCCGGATACGATGTTCACGATTGTCGCTAGCACAGCAACCACATAGGATAGGAGCATACTCGACCAGAAGGATTTCCAAGGCCCTGCCCCCGCAAGGGCCTCTGTTGCCGTCCCGCCAGCCACTGCCTGTATTGCCGGCAGGGCGATGAAAAGGCATGGAAGAAGGACGAATACCAGAAAAACTACCAGGCTGATCACGTTTCTCGCGGAAACAACTGGGGACTTGCTTAGTGTTCTTTCAAGGTTAGGCCAAACCCTGAGCGGTGCAATTCTAATTCTGGGCGTAATGATTTTGATTAGTGCGAAAACCGCGAGCGACGAGACGATTAGAACCAAGCTCGCAATGACAACAGCGGACGTTAGGTGTGATGCACGTGCATTGCTGATGAATACGGTTCCGTTCTCGAAAGCTCCGGCTACAACGATCGTCGCCCCTGTTTCCGAGAGTGAACGCGCCAATGCCAACAGGAATGCAGCCAGTATACCGGGTCTGAGTATAGGCATGGTCACAGTTCGTACTGCAGTAAATGCTGAGGCTCCGAGGGTTCGCGCTGCGACCTCGTAAGTCTCGCGGTAGTTCAGAAACTCACCCACCATGACGCGTACAATCACTGGAAACGAGAATGCGAAGTGAAGCAGCATAATCAGGATGGCTCCTGAAGTCACAAGGCTAGTACCTCCGAAAAGTTGTGCGATACCCCCTGGGCTGCTCCAGAACTCCAATATTGAGAAACCCAAAGCCACGGTGGGAACTATGAATGGGATATCAGCGAGGCTGTCTAGAATTGTCGTCCAATGCCCTCGCCTTCGGACAATAAGCCAAGCCAAAGGTATGCCGCATAAGACATCTAAACTTGATACGACTAGTCCAATCACGAACGACCATGTTATGGCGCCCCGCATTCTAATTGCAACATCAGCGTTCAAAGCCAAACTGGGAAGTGAAATCAGTTGAGCGACTATTCCTGCGATCGCGGGGGTTATCACGATCAGAATGAAGAAAATGACTGCAATGGAGTACACTCCCTTCGTTATGCCGGCTCTAGCGGAGAATCGTTCCAAGAATAAGAGAAAGCGACCAAGAACTGAGGTTGAGTTGGCTGCCCGGGGTCTTGTGTCCTGCACCACTCACTCAACCCATCAGAGTTAGGCTTCAGACCACTTAAGAATATGATGCGCTAGACTTTACATTTGTGGACCTTTTTTTTGAAAACTACATACCAAGCGGCTACTGCGGAATCCGGTCAAGGCGACTGGAGACCAAGTAGCGGTTGCTCAATCACCCCCCTTGCGGCCTGCTGCTCAAATTTCCAAATCGTGAATTTGATAGCAAGATTCGGAGTCAAACTACTTATTTTATCGTGGGTAACATCCACGCATGATAAGTATCCAAGAGAGCAATACCGACTTGCACGGAAAATCGGATGTTCAAGAGATTCTCCGCACGGAGGATGAGAAATGGAGAGCAGTGCTCGCCAGAAATGGGAACTTTGACGGCACATTCGTGTTTGCCGTGCGGTCAACCGGGATCTATTGTAAACCATCATGCGCAGCTAGACGCCCGAACAGAGCGCAAGTCGTGTTCTTTTCTGGGCCGGATGTGGCTGAGCTATCTGGTTTTCGACCATGTCGACGTTGCCGGCCGCGGGATCTTGGACCTTCCCCTAGGGCAGTATTGATTTCTCGCGTATGCAAACACATAGAGGCCAACCTAGACACCAAGCTTAGTCTTTCAACACTCAGCGCTCAAGCGGGGATTAGTCCATACCATTTTCAACGAATCTTCAAACAAGTCGTCGGCATTTCACCTCGCCAGTATGTCGAAACCCGTCGCTTGTCAAAGATGAAACGTTCGCTAAGGAATGGGCAAACTGTGCAGAAGGCACTCTACGGCGCTGGCTTCAGTTCAAGAAGTAGGCTCTACGAGAAAGTCCCGAATCAATTTGGCGTCAATCCGGGGACGCTTCGCCGAGGCGGAGTCGGGTTGAGCATCGAGTACACAATCATGGACTGCCCCCTAGGCCGTTTACTCGTGGGCGCCACGGCTCGTGGGATATGTGCTGTTTGCATGGGTGATTCAGATGCAGCAGTCGAGGCCGCGCTCACTGAAGACTACCCATCGGCAGATATCCGCAGAAACGATAAGAGGATGCGCAGATGGGTCAACACGCTCAAAAACTATCTTGGTGGCCAAGAATTCGACCTCAATTTACCAGTAGACGTTCGGGCCACCGCATTTCAATGGAGAGTCTGGAGCGAAATCAAATCTGTTCCGTACGGCAACACCACGACATACAGCAAAATAGCAAACGCCTTGGGAGAGCCCAATGCCGCCCGTGCTGTAGCTCGGGCTTGCGCGACTAATCCAGTTTCACTTGTGATCCCATGCCATCGAGTAGTTGGCGAAGATGGAGGACTGCATGGATATCGTTGGGGGAAGAAGAGGAAGCAAGCTCTGCTGCTGCTTGAGCAGACGGCTCAACGCGAGGCTCCCAAAGTTGTCTAGAACACATGTTTGTGAATTGCATGAAGACGAAAATCGACACCAGGATAGCACTAGGGAAACCGGCAACTGTCCAGATTTTCAATTACGGCCTCGTAATAACTCTCAGCGTAATCTGGGGGTTGGCCTTTGTCGCAATTAGGAGAGCGGAGTTCGAACTAAGCCCAGCTAACCTGACCATACTCAGATGGTTGATCGCGTCTGGAGGCTTCTTGGTCTTGGCTCCCGTCTTTGGGAGACCCAAGAAACCCGTTCAGAAACGACACATTCCCAGAATCCTTCTGGTTTCCTTTTCAAGTGTTGTTGGGTACCATCTATCGTTGAACTACGCTGAGACGATTGTGTCGTCTGGCCTTGCAGGACTTTTGATTTCGTTCGGGCCCATATTCGTTGTATTGCTCTCGGCGTTATTCCTGAAGGAGAAGATCGGAAGGAGGTTGATGCTTGCTTTGGCGTTGGCGGTAGCTGGCGCCGTGGTCCTTTCATTCAATGCGGATCTAAGTTTTCTACAGGTTACAGGCCCGTTTGCAGTCATATTGGCGGCGTTCATGTACGGAATATTCTCTGTCTCTTCTAAGCCGCTTGTGAAGGAATACGGTGCTTTACCTACGGCGATATGGGTTGCAGCAATTGGTACGGTTTTCGCTCTGCCCATGATTTCATGGCAGTTCTTCGCTCAGGTTTTAGCTCTCTCAGATGTGGGATGGCTTTCTGTGCTCTATCTCGCAGTTTTGAGTACAGTGGTTGCTAACATGATACTCTACACGCTCATTAGCAACCGTGCTGTCTCGCGGCTTTCAGTGCAACTTTACTTGGTTCCTTTGGTGAGTTTAGTAGGCGGAATATTGCTGCTTGGTGAAAGCTTTTCAGCGTTCACGGTCGTGGGTGCATGTTTCGTTTTCGCAGGGATAGCTCTCGCCACGCACAAGCACTGAATATCGTTTCTCCTGCCGGCAGGCGAGTACCATTGCTGACGCTATCCGAAACTACGTAGAGAAAACGCCCAACACAAGCTGAGCATAGTCTAACCAAAGATCAGCAAGACTATGCCCACTGCATAGTAGAATATGAAAACTGAAGTGAACCCCGTTCTCACGATCCAATGATTTGCTGGCAGCTGCCTGCCGAAGAAGTCGAAGGCCCCATCTCCCTTGGTCAACGCGTACCAGTAGACGTTAGTGTCGTAGACACCAAAGAGAATCAGGGAAGCACCAACGACCTTCAAGAAAATACTCGGCAGCATGAGGCTTCATTCCTCCAATGCATCAAGTCACTATGAGGTGAGGTCTGGGTACAGAACGCCTGTGCAACCATCGCACACTGTTTGCACTGAATCTGCGTTATGCTTCTTTCCGCACCGGGCGCATTCCAAGTGGGACAGGAACATGTTAGAAGTAGTGGTTGAGGATTTCATTTACGTTAGCTTCGTAGTCTCCGAAGGGTGACGGCGAGATGAAAAGGTCATCTACGCCGTTCTCATGATATTCCTTAACTCGCTCTCTTAGCTCGCGCACGGTCCCAAGAACCTCTAGCTTGTCGACCATATGACGGCTCACGCTTCGTTTAACAGCGTCTCGGTCTTTCGCTTTCCAAGCATTCATCATTGCCTTTGCCTCTGATGCGAACCCTAAGTTTGTGAAGAGTGCTGAGTAGGCTGGTGCGCTGGCGTAGAAGCTGACTAGGTCCTTAGCAGCGTCCAAGCCTTTCTCATCATCGCCCAGAACGTAGGAGTAGAGCATAACCGACAATGTGGGACGGCCTTTTCCGCCGGCCTCTCGGCATCCTTCATCGATAAGTGAAATCGCGTGTTTGATTCGCTCGGTTGGATAGAGGTTCAAAATCACCCTGTCTCCGAGTTGGGCCGCCTTCTTAATCATCTGGTCGTTCAGGGCGGCTAGAGCAATCTTGGGTGGTGGTTTGGTCCTCAGCCTTGCATTCGCAGGCGAATAATATGTGCCCTGGTGGCTGAATTTCTCTCCGGAAAAGTATTGGCGGAGAAGTTTGACGGTTTCCTCAAGCCTTTGCACCGGCCTTTCGAAGCGTTGGCCGTGCCAACTCTCAACGATTGCAGCTGTGCTAACACCTAACCCCAGTGTGAATCTTCCTCCGCTGAACTCGTTAAGAGTGGCTCCCAAGAGAGCCAATTGACTCGCAGACCTGGTGAAAACGTTTACAATGGACGTGCCGAGTGGGATCTTTCGCGTTGAACATGCGGCAATGGTAGCGAGCACCGACGCATCGCGCAATGTTGTCTCGCCAAACCAGACTCCACCGAAACCTTTCTGCTCCGCCGCGCGGCTTATCTCGGGTATGCGCAGAGAAGAGACGTCTCCGTTTCCGCTCAACATAATGCTGGTAGACATTGTAGATTGCGTGGCTTGCCTGCTTTGGTTAAAAGGCTAACGAAATAGCTCTGTTAGTATAGCATCTGGGTCGGAAGATACTTGCACGAGGTCGAGATCAGTAATCTGTCATTCACCTACGAGAACCGTACCAAGCCAGCCTTGGACGCAGTCAATCTCATAATAGATAATCGCGATTTCATTCTTCTTGCGGGTGCTAGCGGCTCGGGAAAGTCTACCTTGCTAAAGTGCATCAATGGGTTGATTCCCCACCGCTACGTGGGCCAATACTCTGGCAATGTGAACGTAAGAGGCAAGCCGGTTCCGGAGTCCCCGTTCCTCAAACTCTCCCTGACTGTTGGAACGGTGTTGCAAGAGGCGGACAAGCAACTCGTATCATCGATTGTCGAAGACGACGTATCTTTCGGGCCAGGGAACTTAGCTCTACCGAGGCACGAGGTCGAACGGCGCGTAATGCACAGCCTCGAATCAATGGACATTCTCCAGTTGCAACGACGGTCTATTTTTGAAATCTCGGGCGGGCAGAAGCAGAGACTGGCGATTGCCGACGTCCTGGCAATGGAACCAGATATCTTGCTATTCGACGAACCGTTGGCCAACCTCGACTCTAATGGCGTTAAGCTCATGCAAGGCATCTTCCGCGATTTTCACTCTTCGGGCAAAACCATAATCGTAGCTGAACATCGAACAGAGGAGGTCCTGCGAGCCAACCCAACGCGGATTGTAATAATCAACGAAGGCCGCGTTGTAGCTGATAAGAAAGACCACGAGGTCTTAATCGAATTTGGGGACGTCATCAAGATTCCTGCTGAATACATGCTCCGCAGAAATCATTATTCCGAAAGAGAATCCACGGTAGAGACTGTTACCGCGAAGCGGCAGCAACTGGGCCAAGAGTTGATCCGGGTTGAGAACCTTAACTTCGAGTATCCCGGAGGAATAAGAGCGCTTAGGAATCTAAACTTGGTCATACGCGAGGGCGAAAGGATAGCATTACTCGGTAACAATGGTGCGGGAAAGTCAACGCTTGCCCTCAGCCTAGTCGGGTTACTGAAACCGACATCAGGCCGAGTCCTCGTAACGGGTGAAGACACACGCGGTTTAACCACAGCCGAGATTGCTCGTTCAGTATGCCTCGTTTTCCAAAGCCCCTTCTCTATGCTCTTCGCAAGAACGGTCCGGGATGAGCTGAGCTTTGGCCCAAAGAACATCGGTGTTTCACCAGATACGATTTCGAAGATCGTCCCTGAAACCGCAAAACAATGCTCGATAAGCCATCTGCTTGATAACTCCCCTTTCGCCTCCAGTTTCGGCGAAAAGAAACGAATCTGCGTAGGTTCCGTGCTAACAATGGAACCGAAGTGCATAATATTAGACGAACCGACGGCGGGTCAAGATTTCAAGAGCTACTCCAATTTCATGAATTTCATCTGCTCGCTGAGTGAGCGAGTCAAGTCATTCGTCGTGATCAGCCACGACCCAGACTTAGCAATAGAATATACGGATAGGTCAATTGTCCTGAATGATGGCGCGGTCGTGGCAGATGGCCCAACTCGGACTATACTTGCCGACCCTTCAATTCTCTCTGCGGGCGCTATACGTGAGACTTCTCTCATCGAAATCTCGCGGAAAATCACGAGCGGTAAATCGGTGTTGACTCTCGCGGAACTCGCACATGCCTCTGGAAAGAGCTAGCTCTTAAATAGATAGAACGCTGAATCGCCGCGTGTGAAGAAAATTGGGCATGAAGGAAATGAAAGAATCAATGTTCTCTGCTAAGCAGATCGTCGCGATGGCAGTTGGCACAGCCCTCTACGCGGCTCTAACCATACCATTCAACACTCTACAAATCCCAGGCGTCGGTTTAGTGGCCGTCAGGCCTACGGTTGCAATTCCAATGCTCTTCGGTTTTGTCTTCGGGCCCTTTACAGGGTTCGTTTCAGGATTTCTCGGCAACATACTCTCCGACGCAGTTTCGTTCGGCGGATTCTTCTGGAACTGGGACATCGGCAACGGCTTACTCGGCGCCATTCCTGGGATCGGCTACTTCATAGTTAAACGCACAGACTGGACCAAGGCACGAGCCCTAATAGCAGCCGCAGTACTCGCAATCGTCGGATCACTAATTGGAATCGCATTTGCCGCAATGACAGATTTCGCATTCCAAATAGGTCTTAGCACAATGGACGCAGCACTCACCGAATTCTATTCTGCAGGGGCAACGGACGCAGTCAACGGAGCAATTTTGACCCCCATTCTCCTGTACGCCTACGCAACGGCTACAGCTGGACGGGCACGACGAGTCTAGCAGAAACTAAATGATCCGGATCAAGTACTTTCCCGGGACAACCTTCCTGCACAGGTTGGACCCGAGAACAAAATTCCTATTGATTATTCTGTTCATCTTCACAGAGGTCGCGTTTCTCGACATCAGGCTCTTGCTGTTTCCCTTCGTCGCTTCCATCCTACTCTACCTCTCAGCGAGAATTCCTTTCAAAGAAGTGAAGGGAACTTGGAAATTCCTGCTGACCATCATTGTCATTATTTCATCTATCAACGCGTTTTTCACTTTTCTTGGGTACTCCGTCCCGCACCCGCACATTATCGCGCATTTCTGGGTGTTCAAGTTCACAGTTGAAGGCATCTTCTTCGCGGTGGCCTCAATCATGCGATTTCTCTCTTTGGCCATCATTTCGCTTTGCGTGATCATGACGACAGATCCGGGCCTTTACGCTCCCGCTCTCGCAAAACTGAAACTCCCTTACAAAGGCGCCTTCGTTGTGGATCTGGCCTTACGATACTTGCCAGTCTACGTGGACGAATTGGAGACGACGATGAATGCGCAGATGGCCCGGGGTTTCAAAGTGAAATCCAAGGGTGGCCTATTCGCCCGCATCCTTAACACTGTTCCACTCCTAGTCCCGGTTGCAATCAACGCAATGCTCTCCATTTACGATGTAGCAGACGCTATGGAACTGCGGGCCTTCGGCGCCGAAAGGAGCCGTACATGGTACCGAACGGTCCAGTTCAAGAGAAGAGATTATGTTTCCACGGTCACCTTGTTCTCGCTGCTTCTTTTGACGATCTTCCTTCGGACCAGAATCACGACTTACTGGATTCCAGCCTGACCTATGTGCTGAACTGGCTGCTTCGTTGGAAGCAAAGCATTATTATGAGCGCCCCTGCAGAGTCCCAGTAACTAAGCCATATGGCATAAACGGATCGGAAAAATGGCAACAGTAATGCAACCGCAGCTTAACTTCACTGAGAAGGCATTGGAAAGAGCGAAAGCCATATTGCAAAAGCCCGAAAACGTTGGGAAAGTCCTGAGGGTTTTCGTTTTTGGTGCCGGTTGCGCCGGCCTGAATTATGGTATGGCTATGGGGTTCGTGAAGCCGGACGATTACGTTCTTGAAAGTGATGGGTACAAGATCGTTGTTGACCCGAAGAGCATGGACCTGTTCAAGGGAATGCAAGTGGACTATTACGAGAGCATTCAATCATCCGGGTTCAAATTCAACAACCCTAACGCGATAGCGAGTTGCGGTTGTGGATTATCATTCAAAACAGCGCAGAAGACCGAAATGGCGCAACCGAAACCGTGCCACTGAATAGAGAAAAAAGTCCTAGTTAACGTATAACAAAGGCTAGACATCTTTTTGCGAGCCGCGTTCAACCTTTCAGGGGCCTAGCGGCGGGGACACCCTCTTGACGGCCAGTTGAATGTCCTGAGATTTCACAGTCTTTCTTCCCGCATGGCGAGCCAGCCCCGTCGCCTCTGTCCCAACCTTGACAGCATACTCCTCCAGAATCTTACCTAGTTCTTCAACGGCATCGTCCCCAACCCTGTCAGCTCCGGCCATTTCGATGAGGCGGCGGACTGCCGCCGTGGAAAGTTCCTCGGGAGGCATGGAAGAAGCACAATTCTACACGTTTGCGGTTGGGGGCTATTAAACTTCCCCGGTAGGAGTAAGACGGGTTGATAGGTTGACGTTTGGTATTCTTTTGGCTTACATTGGGCGAAGCTAACAATTTTATTGCAAAAAACGCCTCATTTGAACATGGGAAATTCACATGGCCTGTATGAATTCGGGGGATAGTTGGGAGCTGCCTTGAGCTACGTCGACGCCCACCTGCACCTAGCGGACCCCGGCTACGCAGGCCGAACAGAACAAGCCATAGCTGATGCCGACAAGAACCACGTTGAATATCTTCTCTCAAACGCAGTTGATTATGAGACAGCAACCAAAACGATAGCCCTGGCGAGGCAACATCCCTCGAAGGTTCTCGCGGCCGTAGGAGTTCATCCGTGGACAGTTACGAACACAACGAACTATTACCTCGAAAAATTCGAGCAGCTCATAGACGAGAATGCTGGCTACGTCAGTGCAATTGGCGAGATAGGGCTCGACGGAAAGTACAGCAAAGATGAGAAGATCAAGGAACGCCAGTTAGAGGTTTTCAGGTTCTTCCTTAAGCTGGCAGAACGCAAGGGGCTCCCAGCCGTAGTCCACTCAAGGCTGGCTGTAGATGAAGTATTGGATACCCTTCCTGACTTTCACAACCTCAAAGTCTTGTTGCATTGGTACGATGGGCCAGTGAACAAGTTTCGAGTGATCAAGGAAAGAGGTTACCTGATATCTATTGGGCCAGCAGCACTCTACTCTCAAGCAATAAGTGAAATTGCACGCAACGCAGACTTGGACATGATTCTAAGCGAGACTGACGGCCCTGTAAAGTATCGCGGACCCTTCGAAGGCCGGCCTACCCAGCCTTCGTTTGTTGTAGACGTGATTCGAAAGGTAGCTGAAATCAAGAATCTTGACACCGAGGCAGTGCGAGGAGCAGTCTGGCGCAATTTTGAAACTCTCGTACCGCACCTGAGCGAGCGTGGGCAGCTCCGCTGACCTTGTTCGGTCTCCAATTCCTCCTTAACTACCCGCGGCTACACGAAAGACTTAACGTAAACGAGTTCACAGGCTTGCCGGAATTCATGTTTGGGGGAACGAGTTGCTAAGCATCGTACAATATGGTTCACTTAAGCGAAGCAATAATTGTAATTGGGTCACTTCCAATGTTGTGAATGCCGCAACATGTACATGGGTGATAGATGGTCCCCCAACATTTCTTATGCTCTTCACATAGGCATGCTGGGCAATCACCGCTCCACCCTGGGTGGACTACCCTTGACTCTGTGTCAGGCAAGCTGGCGTCACGCCCTATGGCTCTATTTCAGCGTCGTACCCACATATTGGCAGTGTAACCTAAGTTACAATAAAGAGAGGACACAACCCATTAAGAACTCGCATCAAGGTTCTATCTAGACTGTTCCGACCCCTAACATGTAACAGTTCTTGGCGTGTCCTATCAATGCAACAGCACCCGCATTAGGGTTCTGTCAAGTTGTTAAGGGATTCTTCTTGCTGTCAAATTTCGCGGGATGATTCTGTCAAGTCGATATTCTTCGATCGTTAAGGGCATCCCACGCGACCGTAACAGGGGAAAACGGTGAATGTTTGTAATTCGGATCGGTCGTATTCAAAATAACAATCACATTGGCTTTTACGAGCTTTTGGACAGTCTCAATAGCATCAATCATTGTGAAGTTTCCAATCTTCCACTCCATAATACCACTATCGTCAAACTTGCTCATGGTTAGAGTGACATCAGCGGTGATCCGTTCACTCCCTACGTAGGCATGTTGTAACATGGATGGAACCTCTGTTTCAGGGCAGATCAGAGGTGCGTTGAACAGTAGAATTCGATCGAAATAACTCTCTGATGGGCAATCCTTCGCGTAGAACAGCCCTGCTGTTGCCCCAGCAGAATGACCCATAAGCGTAGGTTTTTCGCCATCTAGCTCGGCGTACTGTTTGGCATTGTTTGAGATCATCATATCGAAGTAGTCTGGAAATTGTGTGCCGCTAATGGCAACAATTCTCCAATTACTCGAAATTGCCTGACTAAGAAAGTTCTGATAGTCGTTATGTCGGTCGAGAGGCAGCATCGTGATTCCTGCCGCGCCGATCTCGCCTCCGCAGAGGAATATCAAAGTTCGATTTCCACCATTGTTGCGAACCTCTACGCTCATGGTTCGAACCCACTTTCGCTTATCTGGGTAAGGCGTCGTTGTCGTTTGGTCGGTTAGGGCGAGACAAACCGTTTGGTGTGACCTTTCCCCTGATATATGGTGGAAATTAGAGCTTTGTGTAATGGATGTTTGTTACGTTGAAGTTTCGGTCCAATTGAACTTGAGCAAGATAAGCCGTACCATCATTTCTTTTCGCTCTCGCTTTGATAGCGGCTTTTTCTTCTTCATCGAGGTCGTCAGGAGTGCTAGGAAAGACGGCTGTTTTTACTTGGAAGAACTGTAAGTCTGTAGCAGGACTCTTCGCTGTAATGTCGGTTGCACCAGCACCGTATGTGTTCACTTTTATGTCAGAGTAATGCTGACGAACCAACTCACGTCTTACTGCTTCTTCGCCTAAATGCCCGATATCTACGGACGTTGACATTTCACTACCCTCACCTGTGGATTCGCTTTCCTTCGTATTTGAAGAGCTATGTTTTTCGGAGTAGTTTCGTATTGGTTTCAGTTTCTTTGACATTAGCTTCACTGGATCGCGTTACCAAAACGACGCTGCTTTAATTAGGCAACTGAAGCAACGCGACTCGGGAAAGTGCAAACATTTGCCACTCGAAGATGTGCAGCAGGTGAATTACACTAATTGGAAAGCGGTTATGGTTGGTGTGTTTCTCATCGTGTTGGGTAGCGCATTAGGAGCATTGATTTCGTTCCCGTACGGTTGGCTTGTGGGTTCAGGATTAGGAATCATTGGGTTATTTGTCGGAATGAGACTCCAACGGATCGCGTTGGTGAAGACTTTCTCTCGCACTTTTGCTTCAAATAACAATATTGTTCTATCAAGTCATGTGGACAACAAAGTCATTAAAGCTGCTGAGGAAAGGGACGTTTAATTTCATTTCCTAGATTTTTCGTGTCTTGCTCGCGTTCTGGATCAGGGTAAGCCACTTGTCCTGTTCCTCGACTTTGATTCCCGCCACTTCTGCTGGCGTCTTGCCGTCTAAACCCATGTGGGGTCGAACGTAGTTATGGTAGATTTGCAGCCCTGTCAAGATGGAGAAGTATCTTGACAAGATTACTCCGCATGTGTCTGATACTTGGATAGCCGATGAATTGTACGTGAAAATTAAGGGCGACATGAAATACCTGTTCGCAATCATGGACGACCAAACCCGATTCCTGATTGCTCAAGAAGTTTCGGATTCGAAAGAAAAGCACGACGCGCAACACTTGTTTCAATTGGCTAAAGAGGTTGCCGAGAAGAAACCGAAGATTCTCATAACTGACGGCTTACGGTCCTACCATGATGCATGGCTCAAAGAGTTCAGAACCAATAAGTTAGAGACTAGCACTCAACACATACGCCACATATCGCTTGCGGGAACACATCATAACAATAAGATGGAACGACTCAACGGAGAAATTAGGGATAGAGAAAAGGTCCTTCGAGGACTAAAGAAGTCTGACACACCAATTCTAGCGGGTTACCAGATATTTCACAACTACGTTCGGCCACATGAAGCATTGAACGGCAGAACTCCAAGCGAGGCTGCGGGAATCAAAGTCGAGGGTGAAAACAAGTGGACGACGCTAATTCAGAACGCTTCTAAGGCAGGTCAAAACAGGGCTTTGAACCCTACATGAGCATCATTGACACATCGTACTTTAAGTATGAATCCAGCGAAATACCTAAGCGACCAAATTGGGCGTACTACCAGATCGGATGATTCGCGAACTGGTTGAAAAGAAAGAACTCATAATCGATCCCTTCGATGCAAAATGTCTGGGTCCCGCTTCTTACGATATGCGCGTCGGGGATAGAGCGCTTAAGAGCCTTAAGGAAGATGGTAGTCCCGTCGTTGATGTTTCTCGCGACAGGCTACTCACTATAGGTACAGGAGAATTTGTTGAGTTGCTTACTCTCGAAAAGCTTGAGCTTCCAGCGGACATTGTAGGTAGGTTTGGTATAAGATCATTCTATACGAGAAAAGGCTTAGTGCCTTTCGCGGGTCCTCAAGTTGATCCAGGCTTCCGAGGTTACCTCAATATCTCTCTATTCAACACTGGTCCTCGACCGATTGTGCTGAAATATGGTGACACTTTTTGCACTGTCGAGTTCTCCAAGTTAGAGAATCCATGCGAGAAGCCTTATGATGGTCAGTATCAAGATCAGAAGGATTTTCCATCCGACAACATCGAGTTTATTCTTGGTGCGAAGGGTGTTACCCTTTTCGAAGTCGTAGAAACGATGAAAGGACTGAGAAACGATGTGAAATGGATGAAGTGGCTTCTAGCAGGAATCCTAGCTGCTCTCCTAGCGGCGGTACTGGCTAGACTCGTGTAAAATCGTCGCTTGGTTGCGGTTATTCTCTTTGCATTCGCCGCTTTGTTCCTATTTGCGGCTGCATTTCTCGCATTTTCATCAACCGGAATTTCACATCTGCTTCTATCAACCGTGAACTTCACGTTACCATAAATCGTCATAGAGCCGCAATCAACGTATGTATAGCTTTGTCATACGTTTGATAGGATTTCGGTGGAATGACCGTTCTCTTGCCATGAACAAAATACGCTCGCCCCGGCTTAAGTGCGGATATTGGAAGCCCCAGATGAGAGCAGATTATCGAAAGTGTGTGGTTATCTGGAATATCTACAAAGGGGTCTAGAACTGATGAAAAATGTACCTTTGTGGTTGCTCTCAGAGCAAGTGTTCTTCTCTTTATTTCATCGAACATAGCGCTGAATCCTCTTGAAGCTTTTGAGCCGTATTGAGTGCTTCTATTCAGTATGACCAAATGCATCTCAGGTAGCTTGAATCCAAAATTCTTAGCGTTTGAAAAGAAGTTGAATGTCTGGTATTTAATTGGAATATTGACACCATATACCAGTCTACCGATATTGTCGATAGCTCTAGCTGATGAACCCTCTGCGCTACAAGGTACCGCCAATCTCTCGGAAGCAAGTATCGCCAATTCAGTATAAGATGCAAAACTCGGATTACAATCTATAAAGAACATGGCATCTTCCCAACTTTTTCCTAATTTCGTCGATTAGTTCAACCACCCACGAATGAACTAATTTCCAAGCGTCCGGAGGCTGCGGCAATATGCTGATTTGATTTATTACCTGTGCCTGCAATTCGAGAGAGGGATCGCCTGCAACGATGTAGAGGTTGCGTGGCAGTTTCCTATTGAAACCATCAGAAACTGGATTTACAGCATACCAAGGCGCATTGCTTGTTATCTGATATGGAGATGAAATTCTCTCATCGAAATACCCCCCTATCGTTCGTCTCTTAGGCTTCTGACCCAGCAACTTGTCAAGAGAAGCAGCGCCTGGACCGTTGCCTCCCAAAAGAATCTCGCTGACATTGGCTTGAGGACATATGTCGATGACAACGACTTTCTTCTTAGGATTATCTTTCGCATATTCTCCAGCCATCATGAAAGTGAGAAAACTCTTACCAACACCGCCTTTATTGTTCCAAATAGCATATATCATGACTTTACGATCACTGTTCTCGGTTGAAAAGCTGAAGATATGAGGAGCAGCTTGCATCTTTAACATTATCCACAGACTTCTGAAGATTTGCTAGAACCAAAAAGTGAGAAATTCGACGAGGAACTACGGCAACCACGAAAGCCAGTTACACAGACAGGCCAAAGCAACCCAATTCTATTCAAGAAACGGTGTCTTTGACGCAGAGTTCACACCGATACGAAAAATAGACATGAAATCGACCAACCCACTAGAACATTTTTCTTGCATGACAAACCTAGATATCTTAAATTGGCTTTTCCGAAATGGCTTGTTTTTTGGCACCGTTCTGAATATCTTTGTTGCGGTATTGAAAGGGACGAAAATACGGATTCGGTACGAACATATCTCCCGCACCTTTACAGACAGAAATGGCTCCCGCACATTTGACAGAACCCGCATTAGGGCTCTGTCAAGTCTGTATCGGTTCTCCCTGATTCTTGTCGTTGTCAAATTTCGTCGGGTGAGTTGCCGCGTTCTGGATTAAGGTGAGCCACTTGTTTTCGCCCTCTACCTGTATTCCCGCTTTGTCGGCTGGGGTTTGGCCGTCTAGCGCCATGTGTGGTCGAACGTAGTTGTGGTAAATCTGATAGCCTGTTAAGATGGGGCTGTCTGGTTTCTTGAGGTTGCGAGTAACCTTCTCTCTGTCCCTGATTTCTCCGTTCATGCGCTCCATCTTGTTGTTATTGTGCTGACCTACCAATGTGATTTGTCGAATGTGAACCGTATTGTCGGATAGCTTGTTGGTTCGGAACTCCTTGAGCCAAGCATCACGATAAGAACGTAGCCCGTCTGTGATGAGAATTTGCGGTTTCTTTCCCGCTAGGAGAATACTTCAAACAAAAAGAATCAGACAAGTAGCGGGTTCCCATCCAAGTCTTTAGTGTTCCGAAGAACATGCTCGATGCTCCTATGATAGTTGTCGAACACAATTTCCTGTTTTCTCGTTAAGCCACTTCGCTTCGCTAGCAGAATCGGGAGCTCCTGTGGGTCAACATTATACAAGTAATGTCTGATTTGCATTTCTTCGGGCCCTCTAATGGGATTTATGACAACCATGGTGTGAACTATGGGCATGTCGTAGATTCCAAGTCGAATCTTATTCCCATCTTCTTTCAAGTCGGCCTTCAATTTCTCGAACGCCCTAATTGCACGTAAATGTCCCGATTTTGTACCGGGGGTAAGAAGCCCTAGCGTCGCAGCTCTTTCAAGTTCCTCTGAGTCTTTTGCGATTAGAAAGATGAAAGAGAGTTGTCTAATCTGTACCGCATCCCGCACTTTGTTAGGATTCTGAACTAGCCAATATGGCAATTCAATACCCATGACCCAGACCGTACTGCCGACTAGCGCATGGTCAAGCAACTCATCTACTTGAGGCAAATCCTTCGTTCTGCACAAGTCAAAGCCTTGCTGAGAGTTTGGGCGGCCTTCTACGCTTGCTCCCTTCGGCAACAGTCCCGAATGCTGTTTTCTCGTAGCATGAACTCCATAGATGACCACAATAATCCCGACAATAACCAGACCGATAGCAAATACGTCAGCGAGTGTGAAACCCCCCGGAATGATGATGGGAGGCGAACTTGCAGTGCTCATGATTTTCTCTCCGATTTTTTCACCAAAGAAAAGCAAGATTCCCGTTATTACGGTGCCAATTCCCACCCATATCTTCTGTTTCAGCGAGAACTTCGGTAGAGTTAGCATTTGTACTAGACCTTCGGTCTGTGTAATTTGGGAGTAATCGTTTGACACTGAAAAACGTGTCCTGCCCGACGATTTTTGACAACAAATTGCTTTCGGGTGAACCGATGCAGACTTGACAGGGCCCGCATTAGCAAAGTTTATGTTGAATGCGCCTTGCTGTGTCCTCACTTTCAGGTAAGGCGGTTACGTTTGGGGAAGGTTCGCACCGACACTGTGAAGCGGGTTTCGAGAGAGGTACTTAGAAGGTTCCCTGAACGTTTCGCTGGCGACTGGGAATCGGACAAGCAGGCCGTGAACGACCTAGTCTCGACACAGTCCAAAAGGTTACGTAACAGAATAGCGGGCTACGTCACTCGGCTGAAGGTTGTGGAAGCGGAACGCGCAGCCGCCACTGAGGTTGTTGCTGAGGCTCCTGAAGCAGAGGAACCCAGCGAAGAATGAAGCGTTCCTCTGTAGTCTAGTTCTTTGCGGGAAACACTAAAAGGGCAGTCCATGCTCTCCCGAACGAAAATTGGAACCGCGCCGTAATAGGCGTGAACAAAACTCGCTGGAAAGGGTTGAGACATATTGCATGTCGTAGTCTGCGTGAAGCATGTACCCGATGCTACGGACATTCGTTTTGACCCAATTACGCTCAACCTGATCCGTGAGGGTGTCCCTTCAATTGTTAATCCATTCTGCCTCAATGCCATCGAAGAAGCAATTCGGTTGAGGGAACAGTTTGGGGGTAAAATCACCGCGGTATCAATGGGGCCGCTCCAAGCGCAGGAAGGCTTACGCGAAGCCCTCGCCATGGGCGCTGATCGTGCAGTGATGGTTTCGGATAGGGAGATGGCGGGTGCAGACACCTTCGCGACCTCGTATACGCTCTGGAGAAGCATTGCAACGATAGCGGAAACTGAGCCCTTTGACCTAATCCTAAGCGGAAAGGTCGCCATCGATGGTGAAACAGGCCAAGTTCCACCAGGCCTTGCTGTAAGATTCAACATTCCCATCATTTCGAACGTCACGAAAATAGACCAAGTCGACATCAAATCCCGAACGATAGTTGCAAAGCACAGGTTCGACGACGGTATTGAGACTGTTAAAGCAAGATTCCCGGCCGTTCTCACGATTACTGAAGAAGCAAACAAGCCAAGGAAATTCACGATTGAAGGCATGCTGAACGCGAAGAGAGCAAAAATCGAAATTTGGGATAAGCAGGCGATAAATGCTGATCCCAATCTTTTGGGCCTCAAGGGTTCTCCTACCATCGTGAAGAAAGTCTTCCCACCTCCCGGACGAAAACAGGGAGAAGCTTTCGATGGGACCACGGACCCGCGCGCCGCGGCGAAATGGCTAGTTCAGAACCTCATCCAAATTCATGCTTTCGGGCCAGCACCTCCAAAGGCAGCCGAAGCGTTGCCGAAGTCCCCGAACGAGAGGGCAACGATTGAGAACTCAGGGAAGTACGGAGAGGTTTGGGTTTTCGTTGAACACTTTCACGGAAAACCGGCAGCAGTCTCATGGGAACTTTTAGGCGAAGGAAGGCGGCTTGCAGAGATCTATGGAACTAAGCTCGGCGCATTAATAATCGGAAAACATGTGGACCACCTAGCGAAGGAATCATTTGTTCACGGCGCCGACAAGGCCTATCTGGTTGAAGATGAGCGGCTTGAGAATTATCGCACGCAACCGTACGCTGTTGCCATGGAAGAAGCCGTGAGGAAATTCAAGCCCGAGGCCCTGCTAGTAGGCGGAACCATTAGGGGCCGAGACTTAGCGGGTTCGGCAGCGACCTTTCTGGAAACAGGATTAATTGCAGATTGTACGGCGTTGGACGTTGATATGGAAACTGGCACGTTCATGGGCACGAGGCCTGACTACGGCGGCAACCTGATGTCCACCATAATCTGCCCCAAAAATAGGCCCACGATGGCCAGTGTCCGCCCACGTGTAATGAAGAGCGTACCACCAGAGCAGAATAGAGACGGCGAGACAGCCCACGTTGACTTGAACCTCAAAGACACTGACGTAAACACGGACATCTTGGAGTTCGCCCCGATCGAGAAAGTAGACGTCCGCCTAGAAGATGCTCAGGTTATCGTCTCTGGGGGAAGAGGGCTGGGGGCAGGCAAGAACTTCCAATTAATCGAGGAACTCGCAAAGACTCTCCAAGCCCAAGTCGGAGCCTCAAGGGCAGCAGTACGGGCTGGTTGGATAAGCCCAGAGCACCAGGTTGGCCAAACAGGGTTCACGGTCAGACCACGGTTGTACATCGCGGTTGGCATTTCAGGAGCCATCCAACACATTGTAGGCATAATGAACGCGGACTACATCGTCGCGATAAACCGAGACCGCGAAGCACCCATCTTCAAGATGGCGAATTTCGGGATCGTTGGCGACCTGTTCAAAGTTGTCCCAGCCTTGATTGAAGAGCTGAAGAATGTCCACCTAGCTGAGTTAGCGCCATGGCAGAGAAGTTCGACTCGGTAGTCGTAGGCGCAGGCCCTGCTGGAATCGCGGCAGCATACACGATGGCCAAAGCCGGGTTGAACGTTCTCGTTCTCGAAAAAGGTGAGAAACCTGGCGCCAAAAACATGTTTGGCGGGATTATCTTCAGACATCACACTGAGAAGCTGGCACCCGAATTCTGGAAGACAGCACCGGTCGAGCGGCACGTGGTCGAATACCAATACTGGTTTCTCTCAAAGGACTCGCACCTGCTTCTAAGCCACAGGAACCAAAAGTTCAACAGCCAATACAATGCCTTCACGGTCCACCGTGCCAAGTTTGACCCATGGTTCGCGAAACTTGCAGAGGACGCGGGAGCAGTCATCATCAACAGGACCACTGTAGACGACGTTCTGAAGGAAAATGGAAAAATCATCGGCGTCAAGACTGAACGCGGAGACATTCTAGCGGACGTTGTAATTGCAGCCGACGGCGTCAATTCGATGCTTTCCAAACAGGCGGGCCTAAGGGAAGAACTACCTCAGGATGCCGTGGTTTTGGCGCTGAAAGAGGTCATCGCTGTTCCGAAACAAAAGATCGAGGAACGCTTCAACCTCGGCCCGGAGGAGGGTATCGCGGCGTTACTTGTCGGCTGGGGGCCTGGAATGCATGCGGGGTTCATGTACACGAACCGAGATACAATCTCACTTGGCATAGCCATCAGCTTGCGTGACCTGGACAAGAGCAAGCAACGCCCGAACGTTTTGTTTGAACAATTCAAGAGTCACCCATCAATAGCCCCGCTAATCAAAGATGGGGAACTGAAAGAATACTCAGCCCACTTAATTCCCGAAGGCGGATACGATTACGTAGCCAATACCTACACGGACGGCATGCTCGTCGTGGGCGACGCTGCGATGTTAGTCAACGCCGTCAACTGGGAAGGCACAAACCTAGCCATGACTTCTGGAATCATTGCAGGAGAAACCGTCATAGAAGCCAAGAAGAAGAACGACTTCTCATCGAGAACACTCGCCAAGTACAGGGAACGTTTGGAAGAAAGCTTCGTTCTGAAGGATTTGAAGAAATATCGGGGGATCCCGAAGTTCTTCTCGTCCAACCCCGAGTTCTTCACGCTATATCCGGATACGCTCAACGAACTGTTTTACATGTGGCACGTAGTCGACGACGAGTTTAAGGCGGATAAGATCAAACGGATGAAGGCTACGCTTTTCAAACGGCGTTCAAGAATCGCCCTCGTGAGAGATTTCTACCACCTGTGGAGGTTGTTCTCATGACGCAGCGTGTCTTGGCGATTGAGGACAAACTGTACAGAAACCGGTACAAGGTTGACGAGGAGTCGCACCTGTGGATCAAGGACCCTAAAATGTGCCTACGGTGCCCCTTCGACTTCGCATGCATCAGGGTCTGCCCCACTGATGTCTACAAGTGGGAAGAAAGCAAGATCACAATCACGTACGACGCCTGCGTAGAATGCGGGGCCTGTAGGATTGCATGTTACGACATCGGTTGGAAGAACCCCAAAGGCGGGTTTGGAATCTCCTACAAGTACGGCTGATATCCTGTCCCGCTACAGCTTGACCGATTCGTAAGTTATTTGCAGGATTCCGTTTTGGCCGCCCCAATGGAACCTGGGCACGTGCCTCCTGAACCTCTTGAAGCGTTGACTAAGCGCGTGGGTGACTATCGGAAGAGCTATGGTCGCATCGGTGAAGCACTGAACCATCCGAGAGTGCCGGTTGTACTTACCCCAGCTCTGCGCTTCCTCGAAGGTCGACCCACTCAGCCCGCCCCATTGCGGAACGTCGGTCGTGAATTGAATTGCAAAATCGTGCGTTCGGTCATGGCGTGTTTGGTAGCTGGCGATCACAGCAGTTTGTTGTATGAAGTTCTTCGGAACCCCACCGCCGACAATAATCACCGCTGTGTGGCTTGACCTCTCCGTAATCTTAGAACTCTCATCAACATCACGCATGTGGTCCACTATGATGTGGCGTTTCCTCCTTCTGTTTGCGAACATGAGCGAGAAACCCAAGCCGCTGTCGCACATTGCGGGGACGAATATTGGGACACCCATTTCGTATGCCGCTACGCAAATTCCATCCCTACCTTTTGCCCATTGGGAGACCCATTTCCCGAACTCATGCATAACCTCCCGGGAGGAATACGGCCTTCCAGATTGGAGGCGTGAAGAGAAGTCTTTCTCAATCATTACGTCCAGGTGGTAGAATTTTCGTTCATCAGCATACACGTCATACATCCTGTCGATTCTGTTACGCCTGAGCATCACGTTGTCTATCTGGTCCGTTCCTTGGAAGTGTTTGCCGCCGATGGTCTCGTATGCATCATGGTAGAGTGTCGCACCTGTGGTTACGAGCACGTCAACCATCCTGCGCCGTATGAGGTAGGTGATTAGTTCACGCATTCCTGCGGGAACCATGGCGCCCGCAAGCCCCATCCATATTACTATTTCGCGTTTCTTGAGCATCCCCGTCCAGGCGTCCGCGGCTTCACCTAGTTTACGCCCCTGAAATCCTGTGAGCGCCATGTCTCCAAGCAATTCACTGATAGTCTTCTCTGCTTGTACTTCGACGGGACGCGTTGGATGCCGTAGAATTTGATGTCGCTGCAATCTTGTCGCCCCACTAATCCATTCTCATCGCAAATAAAACCTGCGAAATGAGAAAAAATTAGTATTTGAACTATGCTTCTCCGAGAATTTCAGCAATCAACTTAGCTTCGGTAGCACTTTTCTTTGTCTCCTTGTAATGCTTCCAATCTTTTTCGAACCTCTTTATGATGGCAAGTACGTCGGGTAATGGCACCCAATCAGAGGTTATCGGGTACACTTTCTCAGCTACCGGAGATTTGCCTAATGCCTCGACTTCGCGCTTCATTTGCTGCAGATTCATGGCCTCGACATCCAAGCCTCCATATGCGTCGCGATTCGCAATTTATCTTATTCGAATCGTGAGAATCCCGTTACTTCAGCGCTTTCAGAGCCTTTGAAAACAGTTGATTGTCCTCGCCATTTGCTTCAATGATTGTGACTTTCATTTTTCCTTTGAACTTGACCTTTATCGCTCGCGCAATCTTGGCTTGCCATGCCTCCTCCACGAAGATTAAACACCGTGCGTACGTTGAGACTTTCAAGTAACCAATGATCCTTTTGAGCGCGGTATCTACAGTTGCCTGGTTTGCTGTGAGCGCGGTTTCTGTTTGGGATAGTGGATAAACGTCTAGCAGTTCTTGCGGAATTATGGCGAAGGTGAGACTGTAGGAGCAAATGTGCACGTCACTTCGCCTCTCAAGTTTTCGAAGCGATTCTTGGAGTTTTGACGTCTCCCGGAATGGTTCCAGTTGGGATCCCGGTAGGAGGATTAGCTTCTTAACCTGGCCTGGTGGGCGATACCTCTCCAGCAACCTTTTCTGGTGGCGAAAAACTTCAGGCCGACGTAGGGAATCTTCAGTGAAGACGAATGGCCCTTTCTTCTTGCTTACAGGAGTACCTTCTTCCAGTTCCTCAGCATAAGTCAACATCTGTTTGAATGCGACTTGAAGTGCCGGGTGCGTTTTGGACCTCGTTTCAACAAGCTCCCAAAGCCTACCATCAACAACAGCCTGCTTGACGGTTTGGAGTTCTCCCCTGCATGTGTATAGGTTATGGGAGGCGAGGAAACGGTCACGGTACATAGGCAGGAGCTTCCTCACTTCGTCAGGGGTCTTCTTATGACACGCCGGGCAGTTGCAGGGAAAGTACTCCAAATCCTCTATCTTCGCTGTACCTTGCGTCGTCATATAACGCCCATTTCTGGCGAAGAGCGCGTATGAGGCTGAATCGAAGATGTCGCAACCCAACGCCACCGCCAAAGCGAACATGATGGGATGGCCGGCCCCGAACAAGTGCAATGGCCTGTCTGGCGGCAGGTTGGCTTTCGCGGCCATGATCATGTCGACCATGATATCGTAGCGGTACTGTTGCATGACCGGGGTTGGGCTTCCGAGGGCGTAAATCGAAAAATCCCTCTTGGCCATTTCCCGCGCGGAGTAGGCTACGAGGTCAGGGTAGATGCCCCCTTGAACCGGGCCAACCCAGAGTATGTCACGGCGTTCGATCACTTTTAACGCCTGGTCGGCCCTGCGCAGAGTCTCTTCAACGGTCCATTTGGCTCGGTCCTTCGAGGTCTCGGGCCCGGTTGGCACGTCGAGTATGACCGCCATATCGCTGTCCAAGCGTTCCTGAAAGCGAACTATCTCGTTAGGTTGAACTTCCACATCCCCATACTGAAGAATCTGGTAGGCGCCCGAATCTGTCTCGACCACACCATCGAAGTTCAGAAGCTGATGTATCTTCGGAACATTTTCTTCCTTGCGATATTTGCGCCACACTAGGTAGGAGTTGGTAATCAGAGCGGCAAACCCAAAGGTTTCCTGCAGATCTTTTGCTGGAATTACCTGAGAATTCGGGTTTACAACAGGCAGTAGTAACGGGGTTTCAACCGTGCCGCTTTTCGTTCGGAGTAACCCGATTCGGCCTAGAAGGTCCTTGCTACGAATCTCGAAGGCCATTCAGAGTCGAGCTTCGCTCATCTAGTTCAAGCGTATTTTCTCTGGGTTTAGGCCCCTAGGGTTGCGTTTGGGCCTTGACAAATTCATCGTAGACCTTTTGAACCCTTTCGGCAGCGGGCCCGGTGCCCTCAAGCATCCCCTTTTCGGAAACTCGGATCCGGTCCATCACAACGATTATTCCGGCTCCTTCGTTGACCCTCACCATCCTGGGGAAAACCCTCTCTAACCTATCGGCTAGGGCTTGTAGGTTGAATGGTTTCTCGGTGCTGAAAATCTGCACAACACTGTTGCCGTTAAGGAAGAGTTTGTTAAGAAATCGGCCGGCGTCATCTTTCGCGCCAGTTAGGCAAATGTTGAGCGAGTGGGAATCAACGCCTGAAAGAATACCCGTGTAATTCTTTCCGTCCGAAGTTACGACGGTAATCACTTTTTGGAGTTGAGCATTGATTTCCTCCAGAAACCTTCGATCGGGTAATGAGGACATGGAGTTTCGCCTCACTCATGGTTGGTCAGGTTAGTAACGTTATCGGCGTTCGACGCTGCTATTCGCGTTCATGTGTTGCTCCTGAGTTTTCGCTTCCTGCAGTGCTAGTCTTGCTTTCTTGGGATTTTCCGAACGAGCAATGATTCTCGCATCTTCTACGTTGACTCGTCTTCCACAGTAGGGACAGGAGCGGGTTCTCTTATCTGATACGGCGAGCAGAAGACGGCTGCAACGTGTACAGGCGACCACGAGGTAATGCTTCTTCGGGGTTGGCACAGGCTCACCACTTCAAGTATCTGGCCAATGAATTGTCCTTACCCAAAGTCGTAATCCAATCAATCTTTACCCGCCTTCGCACTCCGTGGCGGAGAATTCGCTTTGCAGTAACCACGCACTTACTTGCGCTCACGTGAGACGTATCCAACTGAACAAGCCGGCCCCAACCATACCACTTCACGGCATCAATAAGACACACGTCGAGCATTTCTGCCAAAACGTTCTCTCGCACTTTGCTCGTCTTCCACTTCTTCCTGCCCAGACGCTTTTCGAGAATTGTCGGGTTACAGCGGAGTACGAAGACGAGTCTCACTGAGTCCTTCGTGATAATTCCATCAGGTATGTGTGTATCCACGATTATCAAACGCCTTGCCCGAGATAGTAGGAGACGCAGACTCGCCTGTACACGAGCGAGGTTAACAACCCTAGACTTTCTTTCTCGATCGAAACTGGTGTACAGTTTGTGTTTGGAGACGAAATGGGTGAGTGGGATGTAGTCTGCACCAATTTCTTGTGCAAGCTTCTTCGAGAAGGTAGTTTTGCCCGTTCCTGGGGTTCCAGTGACGATGATTGCTCGGCGTGCAGGCCAACTAGGAGCTCTCATTTGTCATCCGTGGCCTCGGGTCGTTTGCGTAAATATTCGCGGATTCCTTCCTTGATGAATCTGTAAAGTTCGGAGTACGGAAGAGCCTGTATGTCTTTCACGCCTTTGTCTGCGATATGGTTTGAGATGAAGGTTTGGAACCGCTCCTCTTCCGGGTTGATGTTCCGAATGTACCTTTCAAACATTCGCACTATTCGCGAACTTACCCGAGCAAGGTACTGGGAATCGGATTCGGGCAATCAGACGCACGTCTTGGGTTGTGCCGAACACTGGCTCATGTAAATGCAGAGTTGAGCGCAGCTTCGTCCTCCTGGGTTAGTTTCCACCCCGCGGCCCCAGCGTTCTCTTTAACGTGATCTAAGCTGACGGCCTTAGGGATGGCTACGACAGGGTTTTTTACTATTAGCCAATTCAAGGCCACCTGCACCTTCGTCTTACCGTATTTTCTGGCAACCTGCTCGAGCATTTCCCAGCGTCTACCGCGTCCGCCTTTTGCGACCTGCCCCCGTCCGACTGGGCTATAGGCGATTATCGTAATGTGCTCGTCCGCGGCGAACTCCAGCAAATCCCGCTCGATCGACCTATCCAACAAACTGTATTCTACCTGATTGGAAACTAAATCTGCTTTCGATAGAGCCGTTTGGGCTTCACGGGTTTGTCGTACTGAGAAATTACTTACGCCTATGTGGCGTATCTTTCCTTCCGCAAGAAGCCGCTCCATTGCCCTCATCGTTTCCGCTACGGGAATGTTAGGGTTGGGCCAGTGCACTTGGTAGAGATCTATGTAACCTGCCTGGAGACGCCTTAGGCTAGACTCGCACGAACGAAGGACGCGCTCGTACGATAGGTTCTCGCCCGAAACTTTACTCGCGATGAAAACGTTCGCGCGTTCGGTTGCTACGGCCCCAGCTACAACCTCCTCAGAATGCCCGTTCGCATACATTTCCGCAGTGTCGATGAACCGCATTTCCAGTTCCAAGCCTAGACGCAAAGCCCGCACCGCCTGGTCGTCTCCTCCGACATGCTTGCTGCTGAAACCGCCTATACCCCAAGTTCCTAAGCCTAGCACCGGGACCTTGACCCCGCTTTTCCCAAGTTCCTTGTAATCCATATCGATCACTCTACCCGAAGGATACGATAACTTCTAATGAAGAGGGCACATTTGAGTGATAGAGACACCTATAAACTGGGCCGCGTATGCGTGGCTGTAAAATTGTAAAATTTCGGTGCAGCTGATTTAGAATGCGAATTGGAACTCCAGATGACGCAAAGGGCGTAGTAAGAAAATACATAATTGGAACAAGGTCGCGGCATGGAAAAGTGGCCTCAATAATAATAGAAGAGGAACCTAAAGGCCCAGATGACAAGGGAGTATGGGTTGTGAAAGGGACCTTCGTTACAGAAGAAGGCGATAAGGAGGAGTTTACTGCTTCAATTACATCTCGAGGCGAAGTAACGATGACACCAATCACTCCTACGAGCGCGGAAAACGCTTCAAAACTCCGTAGGTGAACGTGGACCCATTCCTTAAGAGGGACGACCGAGTTAGCCACATTGGTGGCTTCAGAATCCTTTTCGAATGATGTGATGATAATGCCATTTATGCGATCGAAACCGAAACCTAAACCGCCTGCCTATTGGACGAAAGGCACAGTCAGTTGGTACAGCCGATATGGTCGGGGCGGCAGTCAGGAAACCTAAAAAAAAAGCTACCTCGTTCTTCCGTAAGCCTGTAACCCGCAGAAACCGACTTCACGTTTTGTTCTTCTTGTTTCTTCTATCATTCCTGTACATGATGATGAACAGCACGAAGAGGATAATCCCGAGAAGGTGTGCTATTTCACAGTCTGAACATATGGCATGTATTACGGCGAGTTGAATGTAGTCCAAGTAGATGATCGCAGGGACGCATAATGCGCCAACCACCAGGCCGATCGTTGAGGCTCTTCGAATGCCGTAAGCCCTGAGGCCCGCGAGCAGAGTCAGCAGGCTGAACCACCCAATTGCGAGCAAGTGAATTGGTACTCCGTACAGGTAGGAGAAGGACGCCTGAAAGACCAGTGGACATTGAGACCCGAGGACGCAGGCGGTAAGAGTAGTTGCGGATACGTACCATTGAAGTAGGTACCAACTCCAATACGCACCAATTATCCCTACAATAATGGCTGGGATTACAACTCGTTTCAACGTGATCCCCCCCCAAGCGTTGCTCTATGAGCTTACTAGCTCTGTCTTCGCGAAGAATTCAGCTGACGCTGTTAAGATAGGCTGCTAGCGTATCGTAGGATTGTTCGCCTGTGTATGAAGTGAGGATTGAACCGTCCTTGCCGATAATGAAGAATGTCGGCGTCGACGTGACTCCGAACTCATTATTCATTACGGTGCCGGATGAATCATAGACGTACGTCCATGTGGACCCATATTGGTTTATGAAATTGACAGCGTCAGCTGCAGACGCCGGCTTCCCGTCAGGCCCATTCCATGGGCCGGCGACCGAGATGAAAACGACCTTGTTGCCGAACTGATTGTATAGTTTCTCGAGGTTAGGGGCCATGCTCTGGCAGTGGGGACACCAAGGTTCCATGAACTCTAGAAACACAATTTTCCCACGGAACGATGACAAGGTAACAGGTTGACCGTTCACCACGTCCAGCAGGGTGAAATCCGGTCCCCCAGCGTGAGATGTGCTACTCGAAGTCGTAGTCTGTGAGGGAATGCTCGGTTGAGTTGCTGAGTAAACTACCCAAATGGCGATTATGAGAATGATGGGTATGGCTATTTTCTCAGCCTTGCTTAGCCGTACGCGGTCACTTTTTCGAGTCGCCTTCTCTGAACGATTGGCCAAACCTTCACTCGTTCTCCTGTGTGTAAGCTACGCTTTTCGTGGACCTTGAATAAGCTTTTCCTTCATTGCTGCTAGCTTGAAGCATATTTCGTGCGGATAGGGTTCTCCTAGTATGCAGGACCGTTACTCTGCTCTCTTTGGTTTTCTTACTCGAATCATCTGTTCTTGTTGAATATGCCGACATCAATAGAAGTTTTGAGGGGAGGATAGATTGGTTACATCATGCCTGGAGGCATTCCGCCAGGCATTCCCCCTGGCATTCCACCTGGGGGACCGCCTTCCTTCGCCCCTTTTGAGGAGAGGATGTCATCTATTCTTAGGAGCATGCATGCGGCTTCTGTGGCGGATTTGACAGCTTGCTGTTTTACCCTGAGCGGTTCGACTACGTTATCCGCGAGCATGTCAGCGATCTTGCCGGTCTTGACTTGGACGCCAAACCATTTGTTTTCAGGGTTCGCGTGTTTTGATCTGAGTTCGACCATTATGTCGATTGGGTCAAGTCCGCTGTTTTCAGCTATTGTGAGGGGGATGGCTTCCAGTGCCTCGGCGTAGGCTTCGATGGCGAGTTGTTCGCGGCCTCCCACTTTTAGAGCGTAGTCGCGAAGTTGCTTCGCTGTTTCAGCTTCTGGGGCTC
>JBAVCK010000200.1:0-3988 GCA_049586635.1 Bathyarchaeia archaeon | reverse complement strand
GTTGTGATATGAATGAAAACGGACATCCTGCTCAGAAAGCTTCGCATGGAAAATAAGGAATTCGTTACGTCAAAGGACCTGAGAGCATATTGCAAATCTCTGAAGCTGGATTATGACATTGCGATCAGGCATCTTGTCCCGCGGGGATACTTGGTTAGAATCCTTAAGGGGATATTCTATGTCAAGTCGCTTGAAGAGCTGGAGCTCACGAAACCCAAATACACTCATCTTGAACTCGTTGCTAAGGGCCTCGAACTCAAGAATGTCGAGCATTGGTACTTCGGCCTGCACACTGCGCTAAAGCTCAACAACATGACGCACGAGACCTTTACCGTTGAAGATGTGGTCAATGACAAGCTGTTCCGTGCGAACCCCTTCACAATTGCGGGCTACAAGTTCAAGTTCTCCAGACTCTCGCCCGCCTTGCTCGGCTTCGGCATAAGGAAAGCAGAGAACGGAGTCAGGTATTCAGACCCCGAAAAGACGATTCTTGATTTCATCTATGTATGGAGATACAACAGCATACCCGAGGAGAAGATTGCCGCCGATGTCAGCACGTGGGCGAAGAATGCGAAGAATGAGAAGCTGAAGGCGTATGCGAAGAAGTATCCGAAGACAGTGGCGGAGATTGCGGCGAAGGTGGCGAAATGAGGGCGGATTTCGTAAACGAAGTGGCGGGAGTTCTCAATATTGGCAGAAGAGACCTCATCGAGAAGGACCTCGTTCTTCATCAGATACTGGCCGACCTTTCGCAGGAGAAGTTCTTCGCTGATAACTTCCTCTTCAAGGGCGGTACATGCCTAATCAAGTGCTACTTCGGATATGTGCGGTTCTCTGAGGACATCGATTTCACATGGAAGGACCAGAGCGCATTCAGCAAAATGTCAGGGAAGAAAATCAGGTCCAAATTGTCCAAGATCATTGACGAGACTGGAAGCGTTTTCGAGGACATCGCCAAGAAAAGAGGCCTCGATTTCAAATGCGTGAAGAGCAACACAGAATACGTCGAGCTAGGCGGAAGCGACAAGACCTGCACGCTGAAAATATGGTATGATTCAGAGATACTTGGACGCCGAAGCTTTGTCAAAGTGCAGATCAATTTTGTCGAACAGATGTGCTTCTCGCCGACGAAAGGTCAGCTAAGCGGACTGTTGACAGGGAAGCACGAGGAGCTTAAGGCATTGTTTCCAGATGAGGCTGCAGAATATTCAAAGAAAATACCTTTCAGCGTGTACGACATCCGCGAGATACTCTCCGAGAAGGTGCGCGCGCTCCTTACGAGGGAGGGAACGAAAGCGAGGGATTTCGTTGACGTCTATCTGATATGGAAACGGTTCGGCATAAGGCCCGAGGACGAAGAGAAATGCATAGTTGGCAAGATAGATTTCTCGCTGAAGTTCTACGCAAAGTACAGGGACCATCTGAAGCAGAAGGTCAGATTGCTGAATTCCGGAAAGCTGTTCGACTGGGGCGCGGAGAAGGAATTGCTGCTGTCGGATATCGACGAGGCAGACCTCTACAAATTCCTAAGCGGGTTTGAGACATTCCTCAAGAAGATAGTCGCCGCTCTAGGATACTGAGAGTAACGACTCCTATTGCGATGACTGATGCGGTGGTGATTCCGGTGGCAATAGCTATGGCGAAACCGAGGACGGAGCCGAAGACCGAGACAATGATGACGACTAAGACAACGTACGCGGGGATGATAAACACTACAACAATGGTAACCAAGCCGATGATGATGACGAGCATTTCCGTTGCGAATAGCTCTCTTTCCAGTTCAGCCTAAGGTCTTATCGTGGAAAGGAACTGCTCAAGTTCTGAAAGGTCATCATCTTGATCGACCGAACCCTCTCCGGCTGACCCTTCATCGCATTTTCCTTTCTTCTCAAGTCGAATAGCATCATTTTCGAGAGGAAGTTCAGACCTCGCTTGGTAGGCACTGTGAGATTTCCCGAATCCGCGAAATTCAACTAGGTAGGTTCAGGTCCCACTGGCCCACCATGTCATGGGACTAATAGCTAGTTTTTTACTGTGTTCCACTCATTTTGAGCCGTTTTTGCATCAGTTCACGAAGTTTTGCCAAAGCTCTCCTCACTTGTCCTTGTGACGGTCCACCAGATATCCTCGCCAGCCCTTTGCGGACTCAGATGTCTTGTTATTGGCCCTGAGTTTTCTGCTTGCTAGAATGCCTTATCTCTCGTTCTGTCCCTGCTTTAGTGCATGCCGATTGAAGACATTGTCGGGAATACGGAGCTTCTAAGGCGAGTCTTAGAACACTACAGATACCGACTGGACAACTTCACGAGTGATGAAGAGATCAAGCCGCTGATAAGCGGGCCGGTGAGACGATACCTTACCTTTGGCCAGTTGAAGTCACTGGTTTCCGAAGCCCTGATCGAATTAACTAAAGACAGAGACAATGCAAACCTGAAGCTGCCGCTGTACAGCGACCTTCTGAGGTCTGCGGCTCGTCAATACGTAAAAGACCTAGAACGAATTAAAGAGAAAGCCAGCCAGGAGCTGCCAGACAGCAAACTGAGAGAAATGGAGTTGGACATAGAAGCCGCGAAGGAGTGTCTTCGTTAAACGTTCTCCGCCAAGTTGGAAAGACCCTCACTGTCACGCTGAACGTGGTAAGAAGATGGCGGTCATGCATGTTTTCCACGTATTGGCCTCGATCGATTTCCGCTTCAGCGAGTCATTGCTTTCTCGAAGACGATACTTGAAACCGCTACGTGGGAGAGCGATTTGAATGTGAACAAAAGATGTTAGATAATTTCCAGCAAAGAGCAAGAGAAGAGGTTCTGAGGGAAATCGAGTATTGTGTTCCGATTTGTGCGGAAAAAGTTCGGTCTGTTTCAATGCGACATCCGGAACTGACGCGAATATTTGAGCATGTTTTGCAAAACAGAAGGATAGTTCCAAAAAGGATAATGTATCTTGCACCGTATTTTCTCCCGACCTTAGCAAAGGCTGTGTGGATTTTGCTCGGAGAAGAAAGGATGGGAGAGTACGAATCAGCCGCTAAGATTTATCAGCAATTGTTAATCACTTACCTAAAGCAAGATTTGCAGGCATTGACTTTGTAGAAAAGTTGGTGAGTGAATATGGACGCAGGCAAGTCAATTCGAATGGAACTGCTGTGATCTGCGCCTCTCTATTCCATTTGAGGGGGGGGTCCTCGAGGTTCGGAAGCATAAAGCGATATTATCAGAACGCCTTGAAAGTAGTCGAAATGCTCGAGGCGAAGTGCAGCGGCTAGTTGCGGTATCAGTTCTCTCGCTCTTTCTCTTGACAGGTAATGTGGTCAACTGGTCGACTGGTATCGTCACAAGAAAAGGAGCGGAAAATCTACACCGAATTCATAATGCATTACAAATTTGGAATCGTCCGGATACTTGTGGTCGGGGTTCACTCTCGATAGGACAAGCTTACCGGAACGATTTAATACAGTGTGACAGCACCGGCACTGCCGAGGTATTGTAATGGTAAACTGTGCCAAATGTGGGAAGGAGATTCCTTCAGGGCAAGAGGTTAAGAAAGGGTTCCTGATGAAGAAGAGCTACCACAAACAATGCAGCTAAGTAGAAACGTCTAACATGAATAACACCAGCGCCAGCGCCACCACCCCTGATCTTCACAAACCTATCCTCTTTTTTGAGGACCCCTTTAGGGCTTGTACTAATGTGAAAAGAAACTCACCTGCTAGGCCGGTTGGGTAACGCGTCATTGTCGTTTGGTATGAGAAGGCGCGGCAAACCGTTTGATGTCTCTATCTTGTTGCTTTTTATGGGGTCGTGAAATAATATTCCGAGCCAGTAGATGTCTCTCGCCCTTTGCCCACAATCGCCTTTCTTGTTAGCAAACTCTCTAATGCTACATTTACTCGCTCTACAGTAGGGTCATTTATTGGTTTAACCACGGCTATCGCAAAAAGGTTTTGCACAATCTCAATAGAAGTGTAGGCCGATTGACGATTCTTGCT
>JBAVCK010000199.1:0-11973 GCA_049586635.1 Bathyarchaeia archaeon | reverse complement strand
TTTTCAACCTGTCGAAAGTATTACTCCCAAACATACTTGGAAAGAGAGGTCAAAAGTTTTCACTTCTCGCAACCCCAAGAAACGTGGCGGGCCCGCGGGGATTCGAACCCCGGACCTCCGGCTTGCTGTCAGGTCTTTGCGGTACCTGTCCGCAGGCTTACGTGAGATCTGTTGTGGGTCTCTCAGCGTCCTAATCCTGACTAGACTACGGGCCCAGGGGGGTGATTGCGGTTTGTGGTTAAAGAATTGTTGGGAGCGAAAGAGGTCAGGTTTGTTTGGAATTTTCGATTGCCCTCTCTAAAGCGCTTGCGACGTTCGCGCTTCCCATAGCTTTGATGTATGGGCCCAACCTCGGCCCTTTCGGGGAACCCAATAGAATCGTGTAGAGCAGTCTGAAAAACTCAGGTGGGTCAAGCGAGTATCGTTTCGCGATGTTGAATATTGAATTTTGAATAATCCTTTCGTCAGTCTCCGACTTAACGACCGAGATGAGGTCTTCAATCGCCAACTTCTGGGGGCCGGTGATCGCCATTCGTGTTTCAGGTATCTGAGTGAAGTCCTTCGCCCAATTCACCGCATAGTCTAGTCTCTGCTGGAAATCGGGTGACGGTTGGGTTTTCAAGTAGCCGTACTCGCGAAGTTTCGATTCAACGTATTCCCTTCTCTTATCAGGCGGCGCTACCGTCACCAGGTACACTAGGAGATTGTACGGTAAGTGGGTGCCAGGGGCAGAGGGCGGTTTCAGGAGCCACGAGTATTCATAGAGGCCTCTAAGTTTCGTGCCTTCCTTCTCATCGTTGGGTTTCTTGATATTGAAGTAGATTTGTTCCAGATAGTCCAGTTCATTCGCATAGGTCGGGATATCTTCGACTCCGACGCTACGCGCCCCAGTGATGCGCTTGAACATGAGCAAATTGAGTGATGTTGGAGGAGCGTACTTGAACCAAGTCTGCGGCGTCATGACATCGACCGCTGATTTCGACTTAGAAATCTTCTTGCCTCCTTTATCGAGGAACAGTTCGTAGCGGACATGGTACGGTGGGGGTGAGCCTAAGATTTCCTCGCATACTCTGTCGTTGATTCGAACTGAATCTATGAGCTCTTTGCCGTGTGCCTCGAAGTTTATCTTCAATCCGTCCCAGCGAATGGCGAATTCGGCTTTCCATGGGACCTTTCCACGGCCTTCTTTGAAGTCTACTTCGCCTTTGTAGCCGCATCCCTGGAGCGTTTGCCCTTTAATCTCCGACCCGCCTTCGCAGACATACTGAACTTTGTCGGTTCCTGGTTCGAACTCAAGGCTTCGTGTCGTGTAGATCCTTCCACAGGAACCACAAATAGGAAAGTATGGCAGGGCCGCGGTAAACTTCTCTTGCCCAACCTCCTCCTTCACAATCTTCCCGACACGGTCGGCTTCGAGCAGTATCTTCCGAATCTGCGTTGTGAATATTCCCTTTCTGTAATCCTCTGTCGCTGAATGGAAAACGTACTCAACTCCACACATGTCCATTGCTTCCCTCAACAGAGAGTTCATGTGCAAACCGTAACTCTCATGGCAGTTGTATGGGTCCGGGATCGCTGACACTGGGTGCCCCAGATACTTCTTGAGCGAATCAGGCATCCCAGAGGGAACTTTTCTCAGCCCGTCCAGGTCGTCGGAATAGGCGATGAATTCCGCCTTCCTTCCCTGGGTATCGAGAGCAAGCTTAACCCCATAAGCTCGAATCACGTCGCCTAGGCTGCCGATGTGAGGAATTCCTGAAGCTCCCAGGCCGCTCTCCGTTCTCAACACGTCGACCTTTCTACCAAGCTGTTCTTCGCGCTGAAGGACCCGATGGGCAACCATGTCAAGCCATGTTCCCCGGCCCACGACCTCGAGCTTCGTACGGGTCTCCAAGTTCAATCAGGCTCTTCTCGCTAGTATACGGCTCGATTAAGATATTCTTTATAGCAACAGGCCGTTACGCTACCAAAACCGTAAAACACACAGCCGCTAAGGAAGTCTGTTCATGGCCTCAAGCATTTACCGCGCAAAGTCGCCTGTCGTGCTAGGAATTTCAGTGCTCATCGCCGCGCTGGACTGGTTTTACATGTTTTACATCACCTCGTACAACTTCGAAGTCAAGATACAGAGCTTAGAGCTCGGCGGGTTCAGATTATCCCTACCAATTCTATGGCTGCCTGTTATCGGTATCTTCTTAGTGACGTTGGTCGCTTGGTTCGAGGTCTCGGCGAAGATTTTTCCTCGGCGAGCCGGACCCGAAACAGACCCACTCGCGGGCGCTCGTTTGATGCGGGCAATTGCACTCTCAGTCATGGCCTTCGTATTGGTCCTGTACGTTCCTTACCTTGTTGGTTCTGTTTGGTTCTGGGCCAAACTGAGTAAGGTCGGGCGGAGTCTTCCCCAAGTTCTAGGCCTGGGTCGGTCACTGCTGAACGCACAAGAGTCGATCATGACCATGGACCCACTTTGGCAGTACTCCATATCGCAAATCCTCGCCACCGCGGCCATGGCTGTTGTCGCCTGGGCATGTGCAAGGATTGCAAGGCGACCCAGGAAGCTGCGGTGAAGCTCGCAAAGTCGAGGCAATAAGGCCTAAAAGGGCTCTGTCGCCGTTTAGCGATGGTCGAATCACGACGGCAAACAGCATGGCAGATAATTGCCCCATCTGCGGAACGGCGAGGCAACCGCCATCGAAATTCTGCCCCTTCCACGAAGAAGCCCAATCTAACCTCGAAAACGCGTACCCCGCGTGGAGCAAATCCTACGGCGGCAATCTAACCAAAAGAGAATACTTCGACAAGCTTGAGAAAAAAGAAGAAACAGGCCGCGCTGTGAAATCTGTCATCCAATACCTTCGAGAGAAAGGCGAGGCCTAAGTGGCAACAACTCTCATCGTAACTGAGAAGCCAGATGCAGCGCTCCACGTGGCGGAGGCTCTCGCGCGCGACCAGAGTCCGAAGAAGATCAACGTGGGTGGCGTGCCATTCTTCGAGGTCCAGGAGGCAGGTGATCGCATACTCGTTTGCTCAGCGCTGGGCCACCTATACGCAGTATCCGCTAAGGGAACCCAGGTACGTTCACAATATCCGGTCTGGGACCTTACGTGGAAGCCCAAGCATCTAGCGGAACGCGGCCAAGGAAGACAGAAGAAATGGATAGAAGCCATTTCGAAAATATCGAAAGAGGCTGACCGTTTCATCAACGCATGCGTTACCCCCGACACAAAGATACTGACTTCACATGGCGAGATTCCAATCTCGGAACTTGGTGTGTCCAACTCGGGGCTCGGTGTGTTGACATTTCACGATACCGCTAGTCAACCATCGGACTATCCCATTGTTCGATCAGTTCGCCTGAACCCAACCGCCATCGCAATGAAGTGCTATGAGATTACGTCCTCACGCGGGCGACGAATCAAGGCGAGCGAAGATCACCAGTTCATGACGCCGCAAGGATGGAAACCGCTCAAGAGTCTTCGACCACATGATTGGGTTGCGGTTTTTCCAATCTGGCAAGTCCCTGAGATGCGGAAAGCGGACACAACAATTCTGGCTGAACAAGATCTTTGGTCTCAACTTCAGTTACTCGCGAACAAACAGAGCAGAGCCCCACATAGCAAGTACAGATACCAACCCGACGAATACTGTGAGGTAAGTAATCTCCGATTGGAGAGCCATACTTACCCAGAAATAGCGACTCAAACAGGTCTGAGCGTTCGCACGATACGACGATGGCTGGGAGAACACAAGACGCCCTATACCGTCAGAAACCCGGCGATAGAGGGCCTCAAGAAGCGCGAACTCATTCCGCTGACACTTGGAAACACTAAGCTCCTAGCAATTGCCAGATTACTAGGGGCTGTATTTGCTGACGGCTGTCTTTGGCAATCTTCAACAAAGTGGTTTGCCTGCGGGCTCGTCATCACATGTGAGCATTCTGGAGGAGCCGACGACGTTGTCCGTGACCTCGCACTCCTAGGTTTCAAGGGCAGAAAAAGGAAAATTACGACTATGGGCAAGGTAAACGACCGGGAGTTCCTACAAAAATCCGAAGAAGTCCGATGCAATTCCCTTGGACTGTGGCTCCTTCTAAGGGCTCTGGGAGCGCCCACAGGGTCAAAAACCGATCAGTCCTATGAAGTTCCAGGCTGGATTCTCAATGGTTCGAAGAGACTTCAGTACGAATTCTTGTCCACCTATCTGGGTGGAGAGCTTACCGTCCCAAGATGCACACAGTCACACCCACGCTCTTTCAATCAGCCTGAGATTGGCTTCAACAAGAGAGAGGAACTAGCAGAAAGTGGTCGCAAGCTCGCCCTGCAATTAGCTTCAATGCTTTCCTCGTTCGACGTTAGAATAAGCCGCATAGGCATCTCGCCGTCAGGAGTCAGAAGAAAGGACCGTGTAAGAACGGTCACCGTGAGGATTGGCATATCAAACTCTAATCGATCTCTAGAAAACTTACTCACCCGGATTCCGGTGCAGTATTGCGTAAGGAAACGGCGTCTGGGAGATTCGACCGCAGAGTATTGCATAGCCAAAAGGATTCGAGGGGCTCGACGAATTCAGCCATACCGAGAATGGCTTAAGGCCACGAAACGGAGGCTTAAAGGGAGCTCACTTATTTGGGATACAGTACTCACTATTTCATCGATTCATTGCTGCGACGTGCGAGACCTCACAATTGACGAAGCACACACTTACGTCGCAAATGGGTTTCTTACGCACAACTGCGATTTCGACATTGAGGGTTCTCTGATTGGGTATACGATACTCAAGTATGCTTGTGGCGGCGCGGACAAGAAAGCGCGCCGAATGAGGTTCTCAACCCTTACCGTCAAGGAATTGCGTGAATCCTACGCTAAAGCGCTGCCAGAGCTTGATTTTCCGCTCGCTTTCGCGGGGATGTGTCGGCACGAGGTCGATTGGCTCTACGGCGTAAATTTGTCCCGCGCACTTACGCAATCTGCGCTCAAAGCTGGCAACCGGTATTCAACCCTTAGCACAGGACGAGTGCAGGGGCCAACTCTACGATTTGTCGTTGACAGGGAACGGGAAATCGAAACCTTTGTCCCATTGCCGTACTGGGTTCTGAGGGCCGGATTCGATGTTGACGGTAAGATCATCGATGCTGAATACGAGTTGGAGCGGTTAGATACAAAGTCGCATGCCGAGGAAGTGGTCAAAGACTGCGCAGGAAAAAAGGGAGTTATTGGGAAACTTGAATCCAAAACATACCAAGTCTCGCCCCCGACTCCATTTGACCTATCAGCACTTCAAAGCGAAGCGTACAGGCATTTTGGATTCACTCCTCGCATCGCGCTCAGCATCGCAGAACGCCTCTACTTAGACCAATTAATCTCCTATCCGCGAACCTCCAGCCAAAAGCTTCCTCCCTCAATCAACTACGAAGAGATCCTGAGAGCGCTCGGTAAGATGGGCGCTTACCTCTCCGAGTCTTCAAGCCTGCTGGCGTCAGGAATCTTACGCCCGAACGACGGAAAGAAGGACGATCCAGCGCACCCGGCGGTGTACCCAACTGGGGCCGTCCCAAGAGGGGAACTCGACGCCCGGGGGCAGAAGCTCTTCGACCTGGTCGTAAGGCGTTTTCTTTCCACCTTCGGCAAGGCCGCTACAAAACAGAGCGAGAAGGCTACGGTCAAAGTCGGGAAGCATCAGTTCTTCCTACGTGGCTCAAGAATCCTTGAGAAGGGATGGATCGACCTCTACGGGTCTTACGCGAAATTCCAAGAAGTTACCCTGCCTCCGTTGAAGGAGGGACAGCAAGTTACAATGGCCGCGCTCTCACTGGAGGAAAAGTACACTCAACCTCACCCTCGTTACAACGCGAGCAGCCTACTGAAAACAATGGAGGAGGCGGAGATTGGAACGAAGGCGACACGCGCCGACATAATTGAAACTCTCTACAAGCGGGGGTATGTGAAGGGAGAGCAAATCACCGCAACCCCCCTAGCATTCAGAGTCATAGAAATTCTAGGAAAATATTGCCCGAGAGTGATTGATGTAACTTTCACCCGGGAACTAGAAACCAAGATGGAGCAAATTGAAGTCGGAAAACAAACCCGCGAAACCGTCGTTCTGGAAACTGTTGCCTATCTGAAGCCCGTGATCGAGGACCTAAAGACGAAGGAGCTGGAGGTTGGCAAACAGCTCACGGTAATAATCAGAGACATGTCGCTGGCTTCGGTGACATTGTTTGTGCTATGCCCACAGTGCGGGTCAGCGCTAAGAGTTGTGAGAAACCCGAAGACGAAAAAGCGGTTCATCGGTTGCGCCGGCAAATGGGCGAAAAACTGCACATTCGGATTGCCTTTGCCACAGTTCGGCGCACTGAAGCTTTCGGAAAAGCGGTGCTCTGAGTGCGGTTTTCAGCTAATACAGGTAAGGTCGAAGGGGCGGCGCCCCCTGGTTTCATGCCCTAAGTGTTTCGTGAACAGTCTGAAATCCAGGACACCGGCGGCAACAGTGGCCGTCAAAGCGAAGGATGCCGCCCGCAAGGAAGAGGGTGGATCCACCCCTCTTGGGGTGGTGCCAAACGGTGCCAAACGAAGGTAACCCTCGCCTCATTTTGCGCCTCGATCCCCTCATACGAAGCGGTCTAGAGGCCCGGGCCATGTCGAGGGGGGTGTCCCTCAACGAGTTGGCAAAGCTCGTGCTAGTCGCTGATTACTCTCGGCTAGGCTAGATAACCCTTCACGACAGCGCCTCGGCGTAGATTTCAATCGTCCTTCTCGCCATTTCATCCCAAGTGAATTGCGCACAACTCCTTCTACCCTCCTCTGCCAAGTTGCGTCGTAGCCGCGAATCCGAGGCGATACGCTCCATCGACTCCGACAGAGCGTCGGCATCAGCTGGGGGAACGAGTAGTCCGTTGCGGCCATTGCGAACAACTTCTGGTATTCCACCCACACGAGTGGCGATTACAGGCGTCTCTGAAGCCATCGCTTCCAATACAGTCATACCGAAGGCTTCAGCCAGCGAGGGAAGAACCAGGCACCTAGCCCGGCCAAGGATTTCCCATGTACGCCTTTCGGAAAGTCTGCCGGCGAATTTGACCCTGTCACGAATGCCGAGTTCTTTCGATAAGTGTATGAGTGATGGGTCGACGCCGCCTTCCAAGCGTTCGCCCACAATCACTAAGTCGTATCTTCGGTGGTTGCGTGCGAATTTTCCAAATGCTTGTAAGAGGTACGGCAGTCCCTTGTGTGCCGTTTGCCTACCAATATACAGGAAGACATTCTGGCGTTTTCGTGAGGGCTGAGATTTCCCTACGTCCACTCCGTTATGTATAACATGCACCTTGTCTGGGTCAAGGTCATACCGGGAAACGAGTTCATGCTTGACGCTCTGCGAAACCGCAATCACGGCCTCGGAACTGTCAGCGAGTTTCTTCTCGCCGCTGATCAGTCTGCGATTCATTCCGGCCAGTTGCAAATCAAAAACCGACATCGGTCGCTGACGGCGAAGGGCATCCGAATAGTCAGCCCAAACCACGTGGAAAGTCGAAACAATTCGTCTCCTCCTTCTGGGCAGAAAGGCATGTGGTACGTGGATGTGGACTAATTCGTCCTCGTTCAATCGTACGAACCTCAGGCCTGAAAGATACTGAGCGAGCAGGAGAGGGAAGTTTCGCGCTCGAAGCCGCGCGAGATTGTTGATTTCGAATTGTTCAACGGGCCGCCCATAAGTGGCGGTGATGAGCCTTAGGTTGACGGAATGTTGCAACCTTCTGCAAAGGTTCTGGACGTGTTTGCCCAACCCGCCCCAGCACGGCGGATACTCGGATGAAAACATCGTAACGTTGATTTGTCGATTCCTCTCGGACGCCTTTCTCTCTAGTTTCACAATTTTCACCAGTTCAACGGTCTGGAAAGCCTTATACCCGTTGAGGTTACGCTACGAACCGTTTCGTCATTTGGAAGTCGGCCTTTATGAATTGGTTTCCCGCGAACCTGACCAACCTACAGCAATTAGTGCTGTTCCTGGTTGCGATGGTCACGGGCCTAATTTCGATTTATGCCTTCAACATCTGGGTCCTAACGATCCTGTCCCTTAGGGGAAGGAGCAAAGTTGCGGATCCTCCAAGCCTTGATTCGTTGCCGAAGGTTTCGGTTCACCTGCCACTTTTCAACGAGGAAGGCGTCGCGAAACGCATTCTCGACGCTTGTACGAAACTCGATTATCCGCGCGATAAGCTCGAAATAGTTGTAGTAGACGACTCGTCGGATGGAACGACCAAGATTGCTCGGGAATTTGAAGCCAAATTTCCTGGCTTGGTGAAGTTAATCCATCGAGAGGACCGGACCGGGTTCAAGGCCGGCGCTCTTCAGCTGGCGATGGAGAATAGTGACGGCGAATTCATTGCCCTCTTTGACGCGGATTATGTTCCGCCTCGAGATTTCTTGAGGAAGATGATTCCCTACCTGTACGTAGATGAGAAGGTCGCGTTTGTGCAATCGAGGTGGAGTTACCTTGACGGCCAGTTCTCCTGGATCGCCAAAGCCATTTCCCTTGGAATAGATGTTTACGCCTTTGTAGATCAGCGGGCTCGGTACGTCGGCAACCTACTTGCACATTTCAGCGGGACATGTGGAGTTTTCAGAAGGGGTGCGATCGAGGACGCGGGCGGGTGGAGTTCTGACACGCTTGCAGAGGACCTCGACCTATCAATAAGGTTGCACCTGAAAGGATGGCGATACATTTACGTCCCCACGGTTGTGTGCCCAGGCGAGATTCCACCGAGCTTCGACAATTTGAGGCACCAACAATTCCGTTGGGCGAAAGGCTTCTCTGAATGCTTAAGGAAATACGGTGGCTCAATCATTCGCAGCGACCGCTTGAACTTCTTTCAGAAAATGGAAGCCTTGCTGCACTTAGGAACCTACTTCATGTGTCCATTGACGATCATTGGCGTTGTTGTCGCCTTGTTGTACTACTCGATTTTTCCTCCATCCTTCTGGTTGATGGGGTTCTGGAGGTACCAGGTCGCACTGTTAACCTTCTTTCTCTCGCTCGTAATCTACAGCGCTCCCCTCGTCGCTTCTGGGGTTACGTTGTCTGAATTTTCGCAACTCGGCATAACAAAAGCCAGGCGGCTACTACACCTCGGCTACTTGGGCGCACTTGTCTATGGTCTGCTTCTCAGCAACACAAAGGCCGTCATCGAGGGCCTATTTTCGCGAACGCCGTACTTCTACCGCACACCCAAGCTTGGTTCAACTCCGAATGCGGCAGAAAGTTGGGCGCATATGAGCGGAGACTAATCGCCCATAGGCTTCATTATTCGTGCCGGGAGTTGCGTGCGAAAACGTTCGTTTTGATATGCAGTCTACGGCTGTGTCTGCTTCTCTGTTGACGGTGCCGCGAGTGGTTTGTGCAGCATGTCGAGTATCCTGTCGCTCTTGAGCGTATTCCTTCTGTCAATCAACAGGAGGAATGACAGCGTCAGGAATACGAGGTAAACGACCATCGATGCGTTCAGTACGGCGTTCGGGATGTTCGGATCCCATCCCACAACATCAACCGAGAACGTCAGCGCGTAGGCAAAGAGAGCGAACAGCAACGGGAAGGTGAAGATTCCAAGCCAGTAGGCCCAACGCGATAGGAAGTACAAGGCAACAGCGATGATTATTGATATGCCACCAAGAACCAAGAGATGGTACGCGGCCCTATCGAACAGGCCCCAGAAGGCCAGCATGTACACTCCGCCAATCGCATAAAACCCTAGGGGCACCCAGAGGCCCACCGTCCGTTCACTGAACTTTTCCGTCAATCTCTGCGCCACAAGTTTTGGGAGGCCTTATTACGCCTGAACATGTGCCATAAAGCTTTGCCAGTCCGAAGTGGTACGGAATTTGTTAGAGAATCTGAGCTTTCACACGTCAAAGGCCGACCATTTTTCAGGTTACTCAAAACCGTTAGACGAGTCGCGTTACGTGGTACTGGGTGTGCCGTACGATCATACAAGTACCTATAGGGCGGGTTCCCGTTTCGCGCCAAGAGCGATTCGCGATGCATCCCTGAACATTGAGACCTACAGCCTTCGAACAGGTATTGACATCGAAAATGTTCCAATACACGACGCAGGAGACCTTCACGTGGTCGATAACGTTTCTGAAACGCTTGACCGGCTGACTAAGGTTACGAAAGATATTCTCTCCGTGGGAAAGATGCCAGTTATCATCGGTGGAGAACACACGATTACCCAAGGCCCAGTTCGCAGCCTGCCGAAACCTGTTGGAGTAATCAGTTTCGATGCACACGGAGACTTGAGGGACGAATATGGTGGGGGGAAGTTATCACACGCAACAGTTCTGAGACGTATTACGGAAATTGTTGGAGCAGACAACGTCCTTGTGTGCGGCGTGCGAGCCCTCTGCAAAGAAGAAGTCGATTTCATTGCACAACGAAAAATCGAGAAGATGACCCCTTGGGAGATTAGAGAACTAGGCTTGGCCAAGGCCACGGAACGGGTGAAGGCATTCACTCGCAAGTTCGAACACACTTACCTAACCATCGACACCGACGTTCTGGACCCAGCCTTCGCACCCGGAGTATCAAACCCTGAATTCGACGGCTTAACCCCCGAAGAACTCATCACCCTAACCACAGCGGTAGCTGACGAGAAGATGATCGGGTTCGACCTCGTGGAGGTCTGTCCAAACTACGATTCGGGTGCCACTGCCGTAGCCGCCGCCCGACTAATATTCGAAGTTATCGCGAAGGCTGAGAAGTCAAGGAAGCACTAACCCGTTCTCTTCAATTTCGCTATAAAGTACCCATTACATTGATGCAAGTGCGGGTAGAACCTTTGGCATAGGTCGAACCCCCACAATCCATGCGAACCTAAGAATGGGGTTTGCGGGATCAGTTTGAAGTCCGGATTTCTCCTCAGGAAACTATCGATGACGAATTCGTTCTCTTCAGGCAAAATGCTGCAGGTGCAATAGACGAGTGGGGCGTTCCACGTTACATAGTCGGCTGCCGCTTGAAGTATCGAGTATTGTCTCAATGCGAACTCATTTACGCCGGCAGGCGTTAGCTTCCATTTCCCGCCGGGGCTTCTGGCGAATACTCCGCTGTTTGAGCATGGTGGATCGACGAGGACGACGTTTGCTTCAGTCTTGAAGGGGAGTCGTCTCGCGTCGGCGCGAATGGGCGCTGCTATTTCGCAGCCGCATCTCGCCATTTCCCTCATCCAATAAGAAAGGCGGCGACTGGAAATGTCGACCGAATAGATTTGGCCTCTATTCTGCATCTGGGCAGCAAGGTGGGTTGTTTTGTTTCCTGGTGCGGCGCAAATGTCGAGGACAATATCCCCAGGCTTGGGGGACGCTACGAGCCCAGCAGTAATGCTCGCAAGATCTTGCACCACCACCGCGCCAGATTCGACGAGCTGGGACGGTCGGCCTTTCTTATCAGAGCGGAAAACTCCATCAACTCCATTAACCAAATCTCCTACCTCTCCGCTCATTAAGCCGGCGCGAGCTTCGTCAACGGACTTCAGCGAGTTTAGGCGAAAGTACGAAAGCATGGGTTCCAAATTTCTTTGCAAGATTCGGAGACCGAAACTTCTCCCGAACACGTTCACGATCCGCTCGACAAACCAGGGTGGGTGGCAGGTTTCCAGCGAAAGTCCTATGAACTCGGGTAAGGCGTGGTGCCGAACTGCTCCCCCGGCGACAATTATCGCGAGCTGTGTCTCGTATGAGCGTAAGTCCTTCCAACCTAGGATTTGCCTGGCCAAGCCTACCTGACGTTCTAGGTCGTTTTGCCGCGCGCCTTGAACGTACTTGAGGTAAGCAATAATTCTCAAGAAGCTCCTTATACCATGAGGAACGCGCGCAATCTCTTCATTGGAGACTACCTGTGAAATCAGGTAGTCAAGTCGGTTCTGGAATCGTGTCGTTTCCATAATCAATCTATGCGCTTGGCGAAGTTCAGCTGAGTTCT
>JBAVCK010000198.1:0-7545 GCA_049586635.1 Bathyarchaeia archaeon | reverse complement strand
GCCAATCTCTTCGGTCATTCTGTCAAGGAAGGCATAGGAAATCAGCAGGCATACACCCGTCATTATTGCACCAATAATCTCCCCGGATAATAGTTCCTTCATTGCATCGCTGGACAATTGTCCCGTCACGATACCAAAGGCTCCCGAAATAGCACCGCTCGCTCCAAATTTGGTGACAGTTCGCGGGTTCAACTTACCGTCGTACAATGCCCTCCCACATTGAAGTAGGAAACCAAGAACTGCAAGCCAACCAAACGATATTAGAACGAGAGCAAAAGCATACGCAAGGCATGCGACAACAATTGCGGCGACAATCGCTCCGAAGACTGCGGTAATTAGATCATCTTTCTTTCTCCTTCCCAATAACGACCCGTACCATGAGTGTGTCGTAATTTGAACCATCGTCGTTCGTCCCAAAAGTGTGTGTACTGATGGTGCGCACACACATCGATCCCAGATTCGTAGCTCCAAGTGCGTCGCTCCAGACGACACCACCTAGCCCTGGTTGATTTGGAGGGTTTCAGGGATCGTGCTCAACGGAACGTAGTGTCCGTTTCCGACAACGAGGTAGAGTACTATGTTGAAATTGATGGTCACGCTGGGGACGCCGCCGGTTGTAACAGTGAATTCCGTTGGGCCTAGAGGCACGCTCCAGAGGGGGTGTGCTGTGTCGATTGTGTCGCTGCCAGCTATCCATATTGTGTTGGCGTTGTTGTCGCTGTAACTTTGAACAAGCTGCTTATTCATTTGATAATACGGTGTGGTCTGAGGATTCACTACAACTGCTATCGCGACTTGGAACGTTCCCGCCTGAGCCCCCGTGTACTGCACCGACGCATCCTTGAACAAGTATGTGCCGGCTTTTAGCGGCGTAGGTGAAGTTACACATATTCCGACCCAACAGCTGTTGGGCAGGTCGACCTTGAGGGTAGCAGAGGGTAGCCAGATCGCTAACGATGTCGTGTTTAGCGCGGCTTTTCCGTTGTCCGCAGTCAGCGTACTCTGAATGGTCGCCGCACTCGCGGACGGTTGAATGACGGAATTCGGATCCATAAGCGTGACGGTGTAATCTTGCGTGAATGTTGAAGAAGCGAGGTCAATTGGCCATGAGTTACTGTAGATCACGTCATTTCCCAGGGAAACGCTTAACATGAGCTTCGGATTGACGGGGGGCTGCCCCTGACTAGTTGCGAACTCCTTCACGTCCACTTGACTTCCGTAGAGAGCGTTCGTCGGGACAACTGTCTGGATGTTCAATGTCGCGCCAGTCGGTGCTGGCGGAGTCGGAGCGGTTCTCGGGAACGAATTAAATGCAACAAAGATCGCCACAATGAGCATGACTATCACGATTAGGGCCGCCAAGCCACCTTTTGATCCGACTGAAGCCAAATTCGACACCGCTCTTAGATGCGCGATGCGGGTATTTCACTTCTGGCGCTACAAAGTACCTTTAATGCACTTGCAACTTAATGTGAAAGGACTTTGAAAGTGGTTGGAAGCTTTGGGGCGCCGTATATTCGCCACATCCGTCATCCTCTTCTTTGTCGCTCCCCCGGCATTCACGATCTGGCTTGTTTGGGGCTTTCTGGATCGCTCATTCACGGTTATCGTGCCGCTGATGGTCCTCCTTCTGTACGTCGGTCTCCTTCTCAGTCCGGTCGATTACGGCACGAGAGCCATACGTAGCGTCGAGATTCCGAACGCCCCCGCGGAAGTAGCGAAGCTGCTGAAGAAGACCACGGAAGACGGTGACCTGATCCACGTAATTCTCCTGCGGAGTTTCCACAATAGCGAGCCGCTATCTCAGACCGCCATGACTACCTATGCTCAGAAGAGAGGCGTCGACCTGACTCCCCAACAGATTCGTATGTATATTGTGAAGATGGAGGACTTTGGCTTCATCAAGTCTCCAGAAGGAAGGTTCAAGACTGAAGCGAAAGAATATCGGCTTACGGACGCTGGGAAGTGGTGCAGGAATTGCTTCCCGGAACGCACGTTCATGTATTACCTTCGAAACGGCCTGGGACTCTTGCGAACAAAGCAGTATCCCGGAACCGTGCCCGCTCAACCAGCTAAGGAAAGTGCACCAAGTTCGCAGGGCGCGGCAACTGAAACGCCCAATAGCTCACTAGGAAATCGCCAAAGCTGAGAAGAGACTGCTACTTCAACCGGCGAAATGTCTTCATGGTGGTGTTGGTATGTGAAGGGCTTTGCGGATGAAGTCTGCTGCCCTCATTGCGTGTGTGTTGGTGACTAGGGGGTTACTGCTGTAGGGCGTGAAGTCGGGTGTCTGCTCTGTGTAGGACATTCGGGCCATTTCCTTGATGTCTTGGTGTGTGTGGACTCTGAACGCTTTGTACCATACTCTCAGTCCGAGGGCAGTTATCATTTCCCAGCAGTCCCTGAAGTAGGGTTTCATGGTGTCTTCGGGGACATCGACGTCGAAGAAGTGCCAGAGCGATGAGGAGGAGACGCCGAATTTCAGGAGAGCGAGTGTCTCGTCGATTCCGGAGTAGTAGGGCCAGTTGGCTGGGGCGGTTTTGGTCGGGCGGTAGTATTTCAGTTCGACCGCGTGCAGTCTGAGGTCTGAGGAGACGAGTATGAGGTCTATCTGGGGCTGGGCGATCGGCGGGTCGGTGCCCCACCACTTCTCCCAGTCCTGGTAGAACCTGTGGCTCGCCAGGTTGACGTTCGCGTAGACCTCCTTGTACTTGGGCTTTAGGGTTGTTTGGAGATGGGTTGCCAACTCGTTCTCGTCGCTGAATACTGGCACGACTCAGTTCGCCGCCTTGGATGCTGTAGAGTCACGCGGTTTGTCGCTTAAAAGAACTAACGGATTCATTTCCGCCTCCCCGCATTTGAAAGCGGCTCGTACTATTCGGGAAGGTTATGCCTGAACATCTTGATTTTCAGGGACGAATGACTTCAAGTCATCAGAACAACTCGTCTGATCCCGTGAACTCCTCCTTGAATTATGGTTACGGTTTCTTTCTTTTGGAAAAGTCACTCAAATACCAAGAGGAAGAAGAATCGGTCCCGACATTGATTTGCTAAGAGTGTACTCCTGCGAGGAAAAGTACAGGTCGGAACATTGACCAACAAAGAGTCATCGATGCGAAGCAAAAGATACCTATGAAGAGGCTGCAAAGCGGTCATACGGTTGGGCGAAATAATGGACTCAGCCAATTCAAATATACCCACACCACTGACTCTTGAGAGATCGCGTTGGATAAGCTCAAGAAGAGCCACCTTTGGTGGGCCTATTGGTTATTTCTCATCTCATTCTTGTCTTGTCTACTCTATTTCCGACGTGACTCCCTCTGGCTTTCACCAACGGCATTCGATATCGCGATATCCATAACCTGGCTGGCACTGTTGCTAGCTCCTCTATTTCAGGAGGTCAGTCTTTTTGGTTTGACATTTAAGAAGGAATTACAGGAGCTCAGAGCTGACATTAGAGACCAATTCTTGAGTATTAGAACGATGATGCAGGTACAAAGCTCCGTTCATATCGAGAACAAACCATTCTTCAATGTCCCCCTTCCCGCGATTGTCTCAGAAGACGACAAGATCAAGGAGGAAACCCAATGACAACCGTGTCTTATCCAAGGACTTCTCATATTCCACTTTCCGAATCAAGAAGAGCTAGGTTCACTTCCGAAGCAAAAGAAACGTTCAATGGATTTTGTCTCGCAAGGTTGATTCTGACGCCAGTGCGTACCCCAGACACAGATGAACCAGATTTCAGAAAAATCGGATTCAACCACATCGTTGATCGCATCTGGTTCGTAGACGGCGTTTTTGAGGGCGCCGCTTATGCAACTCCCAGCGGAGCAACGTATGGAAGTTCAGTTGCAGAAAGGGAAACCGAACTCGTCCTCCAACAACTCATTGCCCGCGCACTGGGCGGTCAATCGAGTCTGACCATGGAGACGCCGTCCGCTCCAAATGAGGAAGACATCTGCGCTCTCCTGCAAAGGGTACATGACAATGGATATGAACCGTCTGTAATAATTGCCGGCGTTGGAGAGAGTCTGAATTTCTGGAATTTCAGATCGTTCAGTGATACACATGAAGTCCGAAGGGGATTGACTTCTCCCGAAGGATATTTCCGCGGTGTGCCCGTTCACTACTGCCGACTGCTTCCAGATAATGTCGTCTTAGCCGCGGATAGGGTCGCTTTAGGGCAGTTGAAAATAAAAAAGGACTTCGACATATCTGTGACCGACATAACCGACAACACAGACCGAGAGCGCATTCGGCGAGAATTGCCAAGTCTCTCAAACGCAGATTTCAATGAAAAGGTACGCGTGCTGGGATTTGAAGTGGTGAAGCCAATCATTCAAAATAATGCGTATGCCTTGATGAAGCCTTCTGAAACTTCTCTTGCGCTGAATGAGTATCAGTAGTCGGGCCTCAGATGCGTGAGTTGGAATTGTCTCCGTAAGGAGATTGCTGTATCAATGGTGTGGAACTTCCGTCGTTCGTCGTTTGAAAAGTGTGTGTGGGTCTAGTGGTGCGGCCGCCGGGATTCGGACCCGGGTTACCCCGTTGCGGTGAAGCAACTTTGAGGCTTGGGAAGCCCCCGTCATAGACCAGGCTATCCTACCCACCATTAAGGCGGGGATCTGGACCACGGCCTAATGGAGCAGTCCATGCTCACGCACTCAGAGTCCAGCCACGACGACCGCAAATCGAGGAAGCTCGAGCTCACAATAAAAATCTCCCGACTCCAGCGGAAGAAACAGAAGCGTGGGTTACCAACTGCCGCATTCTGCACTGGCACTACATGTTTCTCTTAGTTTCCTCAGCAAAGCGCTATCCCTCGACAGGCGCCGAAGCGTTTTGCTGGTTACGCCGGCCGCTTCCAGCTTGTCGAAGGGTAAAAGTTTCAGAATGATGTTCGTGCACATAGTCAACTCTTCCTGACTAAGCGAAGCCCCCGCATTGGCTAGCACAGCTGCCATGGTTGCAGTAACGAATGCGTCGCCAATAGTCACATCCTTCAGGCGAGTTCGTTTAGCTGCCTTCTTGAACAGCTTCACAAGGTTGTTTCCGATTTCTTCACGCGTTTCGTCGGAGAGAATGTACCCTTGTACGGGTATGAAAGTTTCAGGGTCCTTCGTATTCTTTCTCAGGATTATTCCCTGTTCAAGCATCCAAGATAGGGCAGCTGCAGGTGTGCCCCCTTCGAACATCACGTGCTGCATGGGTGCATTCCTTGCAAACTGATCAGGCTAGGCACCCACCATTCCCTGGTGGGCTTGTAGTCGCAAGTCACTTACATGTGTGGGGATGTCGAGTAGTAGTGCCCTGGCAACATCGATGGTTTCTTCCTTCGCCTTGTCGGCCAGTCCGTCGGCGAGTTTCGAAACTTGTCGGAGAGGTGGCGAAATTTCACACAGAGAGTCAATCTCACCCTCGAACCCTTTGAAGATGAATCCGTCAGCGCAGATGCCACTCAACATCTCCCCCATCATTCTCTTCGATCGCTTTGTGACTACGTACTCGGCTGAATCAAGCTCCCCAAGCAGTGTGCAGAGTCCTTCATCGTCCGCGGAGAATTGCTTGGCTGAACCTTCGGAGACTTGCATTGCCTGCTTAACTAGTTTCGGCCGGTAACCTGGTCGTCCCATGAAGCGTCTCACATATTTTTCAGTCTCTAGAATCGGCACCTTATCGATGAGGCGCACGCGGGGAAGAGAAAGAAGGGTTTCAATTGGGCGTGGCATTGCAGAAGATAGTGTGGCATGGAAACGCGTTATAATGATTGCTGAAGGAGGGGAGTGTGGTCTACGCTTCCATGAAGTCTTCTGCCTTTTGTGGTTCGGGCGGTAGACCCTTGCGTTCGCGTATGCCCGTGATGACCTGGTTGATCAACGATTGCGGTACAGGTGCCCAGTGGGCGAACTCCAACCCCCAGAATGCCCGGCCTTGAGAAGCGCCCCGCATAACCTCCGAGAGGTCGAAGCTCTCAGCTGTGGGTAATTCTCCAACCACGTAGACGAGGTGCCCGCGCTGGTCTACTGAGACGATTTTCCCACGTTTCTGCGAGATTACACTTGTTGCGGCTCCAAGGAGCTCTGGGGGTACCTTCACCGTGATTCTCTGGACTGGTTCCAGCAGAACTGGGTTTGCGCTGAGGAATGCGACGAAGAATGCCCTTCTGCTCATTGGCATGATCTGAGCTGGGCCTCTGTGGACGGGGTCTTCATGGAGTGAAATGTCCGTAATCTTTACCTTCACGCCTCGGATTTGCTCATACGCAAGTGGACCTTCTTTGAGCCCCCAACGGTAACCTGCAATAACCATTTCCTTAACCTCTTGGACGTACTGGGCTCCTTTCGTCACTTCCACAAGCATGTTGCTTCCTTCGTCAACGCTCCAAACCCCACGGGCTTCGTCGGGGGGCCATCCTTCCTCGCGAAGTATCTTTGCCATTTCATGTTTGTCTTGGTATTCCCCAATCTTGCCCTCTTTGAGCATGCTGATTATCTTGTCAGGTAGAGGCTCGACGGAGAGGTAGATCTTGTTGTGCTTGTTTGGAGATTTGCCTTCTACAGGACCTGCGGTGCCTCTGATGCTTTCGCGGTAGATTACGATCGGTTTGGAGGTTACGATTTCCAACCCGGTTTTCGTTATCAGCGTGTTAGCTATTTCCAAGTGCAGTGTGCCCATTCCGGCTATGAGGTACTCGCCGGTTTCTTCGTTGATCTTCGTCACGAGGTTCGGGTCTTCGAGACTAAGCCTGCGGAGTAGCTCCACGAGCTTAGGAAGATCCCTGCTGTATTTCGGTTCGACTGCCATCGTAACTACGGGTTCCGTAACGTAATGGACGGCTTCGAAGGGTGCTATGTCCTTTATCGTCGATAGTGTTTCTCCAGCCTTTGCTGCATCGAGCCCTAGGAGGGCGGGGATGTTGCCAGCGCTTATTGTACCAACGATTTCGCGGTAGGGTCCCATGAATATGCATACTTGCTGAACCCTCTGGTCCACTCTCGCGCCAAGTAGGTGGAAGGTTGATCCTTCCGTGATTGTTCCCGAGAATAATCTTCCACTGGCAACTACTCCTGCCTGCGGGTCAACCACAATGTTCGTAATCGCCATGACCACGGGACCGTTGTCGTCACAATTCATCATGGCTTTGCCGACTTCGCTGTCTATGTTCCCCTTCCAAATCTTCGGAATCCGATACTTCTGCGCCACATGTGGCGGGGGCAGATGCTCCACTGCCATGTTTAGGATGGCATCGTCAAGCGAGGCTCGCTCTCTTAGTTCGCTTACCTTTTCGTTCAGGTAGGCGTCGACGACATCGGAGAATTTGACATTCTTCTCCTTCGCGATTTCCGCGTTGAAACCCCATCGGTCCTTAGCTGAACCCATGGCGACAGTGTTCGATGCGAAGCTCACCTTCCATATCTCACGGTACTCGGGCTCAGCGTAGAGCTCGATGAGGCGGTTGAACTCAGTAATTATTCGCCCGATTCTCTCCTGAATCTGCTCGGGGGACAGTCTCAATTCCTTGATGAGGCGGTCAATCTTGTT
>JBAVCK010000197.1:0-17681 GCA_049586635.1 Bathyarchaeia archaeon | reverse complement strand
ACCATTACCCGGAAGATGCAACTCCTGTGGCAACGAGAGTATGGAAAGCTTGGAAGTGTTGCTTTGGAAATGCAAAGTGGGCTGAGGAGTTTACTTGGAGTTTTGAGGCCTTTCGAGGGAATACAGGCTTATTGCTTCGAGTTCAGATGCAATGATTGGGTAAGTTCTCGGTCGCCGGAAAGGGCCTTTGTGTGATAGGTGTCAACGACGAAGGCCACAGAGGGCTTGGAGTATTGCAAACGTGTATACAGCCATAGATTTCTCCCTATGGACTGAGGTGGCTCGGTGGTTGGCCTTGCTGGTTCTGGGAGGCACTTTCCGAACCTGGCCGGATCGACGATGAACTCCCGGAGCTTTTTTGGAGTCATTCCACCTTCGGATCTTCCCTCGAGGGTGATCCTAGGGGCACCATCGATTTGAGCAAGCATTCAGGCACCGATTGATTAACCTGCGTTGTAGGCGTATGTCCGATATCGAAGGGGCCCGATGTTCCTTGAAAATAAGGCAGGCGGACTCTCAAGAGCATCTTCAAGAGGTCAAATCGCTTTTCTTGGAATATGCCTCCTCAGTTGGGTTCGACCTATCCTTCCAGAATTTTGAGGAGGAATTGGCAAATCTACCCGGAGAATATTCCCAACCGACAGGGGCGCTATTGCTCGCTCTTGACCGAGATGGTGTCGCTGGTTGCGTGGCTTTGCGAAAATTGGCTAATGACGTTTGTGAGATGAAGAGGTTGTATGTGCGGCCAGCATTTAGGCGAAAGGGAATCGGCAGAGCCCTGTCAGTGGCGATCATAGAACAAGCAAGGAAGCGTGGATACTCTCGTATGCGCTTGGATACTGTTGGCTCAATGGAAGAAGCTATCCGACTCTACCGTAGTTTAGGTTTCAAAGAAATTCAGCCCTATCGCTACAACCCTATGGCAGGAGCTCTGTTTCTTGAACTCGACCTATAGCCGGAGTCGTGTTCTACTGCTTCGTTCAGAAAGACGGATTTTTCCTTTTCAGAGTTACACCGGCTAACGTTGGAATAAGTGCGACTGCGTTGAGGGCTGCGAGCCATGTCAAATCCTGATCAGAGCCGGGATTCTATTGGCTCCGTAGAGCCTATCGTCATTCTTATTTCGTGACTTTGATGTTGAAGTTAGGGGTCTGGTTCACTGCCATCAAACGTACCCAGAGCGCCAGATACATTTCTGTTCCTCTGGCTGTGCTTATGTCCCCGAGGTCAATAACCGACTTCCAACCAAACCAGTCTGTAAGAATCTCGCGAACTTTGGATTTGGCGTTTGAATCATTTCCGCTCATGAAGATGTCGTGGGTTCCAGGGATAATGTGTGGCGTTACCATTACGTTGCAGTTGATGGTGTTGAGTGCTTTGACAACCTTGGCTTCGGGGAAGGCTCGCTGTATTTGCTCGCCCAGTGAATCTGTATTGCAAACCGTCAATGTGGGCGGCATGCCTTTAGAGAAATCCAAAGGGTTGGAAATGTCGACCAGAATCTTTCCTTTCAGGTTTTTCGCGCCAGCCAATTTCAAGGCCGCGAGGGAAGCTGCGCCAGCGGTGCAGTTGAAGATTATCTCGCCGAATTCTGCGGTCTCTGCGAACGTACCGTTCGAGGCCTTTGGGCCGTTTGCTTTGGCCCATTGGACAGCTTTCTCGTTTCCTGACGTGCGGGAACCCATTTTCACTTCGTGGTCCAATTGAATCAGTTTCGTAGCGATTGTATTCCCGACCATCCCAGTTCCCAAGACTCCGAGTTTCACGGTCGTGCCCCGCTTGTTAAGCGGAGAGAACAAGGTTCTACGTATTTATTGACTACTCAACGCATGGAGGGATTTCGTCAGAATAATTTGGTGAAGAACCAAGCTGAGACAGCCAAGCCGATTACAACGACAGTTAGGTGCAGAAGGCGTGGGTTAACGTGCTTCGCAAGGCGTGCGCCTGCGTATCCGCCGATAATCGCGCCTGCCATCATGAGAAACGCCAAGTACCAGACTACCAGTCCTTTGAATGCGAAGAAAACGAACGCTGTTACGTTTATGATTGCAGCAAGGGGCGTTTTCATCGCATTCATTTTATGTATGTCGCGTAGGCCCATGAGGCTGAATGAGCCCAGCATCAAAATCCCTATCCCCGCCCCAAAGTAACCGCCGTACGTAGCCACGAACAATTGAAAGAGGACGCCCCATATCCGCCCAACCTTCGTCACACGTTCGACGTCAGCGGAGCCGTGTCGAAGTCTCCTGGAAATCAGGTCCTGTGAGGCAAGCATTAGGGTCGCGAAGAGAACCAAGAATGGGACGACGCGCCGGAAAAGCTCAGGCGCCGTAAGCACAAGAACCGCCGCTCCCGTGAGTCCCCCGATAAGGCTGGGGATGGCGAGCATTATGAACAAGCCGCGCTCGACTGGTGTATCCTTTCGGTATCCGAGAGCACCACTAAGGGAGCCAGGCCACAACGCGGCCGTGTTCGTAGCGTTGGAGACTATCTCTGGTTCACCGAAGGCTACGAGGGAAGGGAAGGAGATCAGAGTTCCACCACCAGCCACGGAGTTGATGCCGCCGGCAAGCATGCCGGCAAGAAATAGGCCAATCAACCCGACTAGATCGCTCATAGCTGGTTCGCGTCTGTTGTTCGTCGGTGGGTGAGATACTTGAACATACTCGGCACGGGTCGCATTTGTGAATCATTGGACAAGCCTACGCAGCAAGTAAGCTGCGTAGAGGACGCCGAAGCAATTGCTGCTTGTTCTTGGAGAAGCTAGTTGTTTCCTACTTCCTTCTTGAAGGCGTCAGATAGGTTTCTTCCCCAATCGCCGATTGGTTCGAGTCTTCCGTCGAAGAACCGGAGAACTGGAGGCTCCCACACGAACTTCAGCCCTTTGACAAGGTCTCGGTGCTTGTAAAGCCAATTTATCCTGTCAATAGCGTATTCTATATGGGATATTGAGTAGACTCTTCTTGGAAGTGCAATCCTAGTTAGTTCAACGTCAGCTGGGACTTCCTTCCCTTCCTTGTCTCTATCCATCGAGACGCTTCCTCTTTCCATGCTTCTGATTCCCGAGGCTATGTAAAGGGCGGCTGAAAGGGCGCCAGCTGGATACTGGGATTGAGGTATGTGCGGTAGAAACTTCATGGCATCTAGATGGCACGCCAGCCCGCCTGGGGGTGTAACGACTGGGACGCCGGTTTCACGAAGCCTGTTCACGAAATACTTGATCTGTTCGACCGAACAACCTGCGACCGAGGGGTCCACCATTTCTCGAACTCCAACAGCCATGGCACCTACTTCTCGCATCGACATGCCCCCGTAGGTGTAGAACCCTTCATACACGGGGAGCCAGGGCCTGATCTTGTCAAACAGTTCCTTGTTGTTGGTCGCTATCATGCCCCCTCTAACAGACGTGTTCTTTCTGCCGCTCATGTAGAAGAGGTCAGGTATGCTGGAAATCTCGCGAACTATTTCAGCAACAGTCTTGGCTTGGTATCCTTTCTCACGCTGCATGATCATGTAAGCGTTCTCGCAGATGAGGCTTCCATCTATAACGAGGATTAAGCCGTGTTCATTGCAGATCTGACGAATCTCTTTCAAATTCGCCATTGAAAACGGCTGTCCACCAATCAGATTGGTGGTCGCTTCCATACGAACAAATGCAACCTTATCTTTCCCGTACTTCTTTATCACGTTCTTCAGTTTCTGTGGGTCCATGTTCCCCTTGAAGGGGTTCGTACTCTCTGTCTTCAGGGCGTCATCATAGTATATCTCCAGAACTGAAGCGCCAAAAAGTTCGATGTGCGCCCTAGTGGTCGTAAAATGATAGTTCGTCGGAACCACATCGCCAGGTTTGATGAAGACCTTGGCCACCAGATGTTCCGCTGCTCTGCCTTGGTGAGTGTTCATGACATGTTTGTAGCCTAGAACATCTCGCACTGCGTCGGCGAATTCGTAGAAAGTCATGCTGCCGGCGTAGGCGTCGTCCGCTCTCATGAACGCTGCGAACTGGTTATCGCTCATAGCGTTGACTCCGCTGTCGGTGAGCATGTCTAAGAATATGTCCTTCGTCTTGAGCAGGAAGGTATTGTAGCCAGCTTCTCCAATCGCCTTGAGCCGTTCTTCGACGGGTACGAGTGTAATCTTCTGCACCATTCGCGTCTTGTGCATCTCAATTGGAATTTCTTTTCCCGAAGACAACTTGATCGACATTAGAACACACCACAAGCATTTCTACTGCGAATTCGGGACGACAAACTCAGGTACTTACGCATTTGGATGGGTTCTCTTGACCGGAGATTACCAGAGGGTTGACGAAGGCAATGTCCTGCGATGCGCAACAGTGATGACGCGGTTCGATAAGCATCAATGAGGCCGAGTGAGAAGCTGTGGAGATTCGTTTCCTCTATTCAGAGCAATGCCCCTCACATGACGAAGCGATTCAACGGTTACGCAAGGTCCTTGAAGAGGAGGGCGTAGCTGCAGAGATTGAAGTTATCAGAGTTGACACCTTCGAGGATGCGAAGCGGTATCATTTTCCTGGTTCGCCCACGATTCTGATTGATGGGCATGATATCGATCCAATTCCCAGCCTTGAATTTGCTCCAACCTGCAGAGCCTACACCCTTGAAGATGGGCGTATCTCTCCATTGCCATCGGTCTCAATGATTCGGAAGGCCGTTTGTGCTGCTAAGGAGAATCTTAAGAGTAGAACCTAGCCCTAAACGATATGAAGGGATGAGGAAAATGGCGAACTTGAAGATTGGGGATACGGCCTTACCTTTCACCTTACCCGACGTCGATGGTAAGAGCCACTCGTTCGCGGAGTATTCTGGAAAGAATGCCGTGGTGGTTATTTTCAGTTGCAACCATTGTCCGTATGTCCGCGCTTGGGAGGACCGTATGGTCCAGATACAGACAGATTATGGCGTGAAGGGTGTACAATTAGTCGCGGTGAACGCGAACGACGCCTCGAAGTATCCTGATGATAGTTTCGAGAAGATGAAGGAGCGGGCAAGCGAGAAGCATTTCAACTTTCCATATTTGCGTGACGAGAGCCAAGAGGTAGCACGGACTTATGGAGCTGAGCGAACGCCCGAGGTCTTCTTGTTCGATAAGGCGGGTGGGCTACAGTATCATGGCGTGATCGATGACAACTATGATGACCCGGCAGCTGTCAAGGTGAAGTTTCTGCGGGACGCCCTCGACTCGGTGCTGGCGGGGAGAACGCCGGTAACCGCTGAGACCAAGCCTGTCGGCTGCACAGTCAAATGGAAATGATTGCGGCGCTCTTACTCTCTCAGCCTCTTCTGCATTGAAGTGCTTGTCAATTCGCGCAGTGCATCTGAAGCGATCCACCGCGCGCTCTTGGAGGGCATTTTCCGAATTTGTTTAGCGGTCCTTACAGCTGCTCGATTGAGCTCAAGGTTCCGTTTTCCAATCTGCCTGAGGGCCCAGTTAACCGCCTTCCTAACGAAGTTTCGCTCATCGGTGGCTTCTCTTTTAATTGCCTTCAGGAATTTCAGGAACTTTGCATTCGACGCTTTCTTGTCATGAAATGCTAGCGCAGCCATCAGAGCGAATCCTGCCCTCTTTGTGAACTCTTCGTGCCGTAAACTCCATTCGACCGCTTTTTGGTAGGCTGCTTTCGTTTTGTCGAACAGGTTGCTGCAGGATTGGTCGCAAACGTCCCACGAGTCGAAATCCCTAACCCACTTATCCATCTGGGTTGCCGTGACTTTTTCCGGAATGTCAATCATTGAGGCGAGTATGCGGGCTTCGTGGATTCCGGATTCCCAGAGTTCCAGGCTGAGGGAGTGATTCCTACCAAGCTCTCTTGCTATCTTTCTAAGGGTGGGAATGGATACGCCGTACGTATTGTTTGGGTTGATTCCGAATCGGGCCATTCCCTTGACCGCTTCAGGATTCGAGTGGGACTTGAGTCGTTTCAAGACATCATTTCTATCCATCTAAACCACCATGCAAACACGACGGATGGTCAAGCGTAATTAGGCTTCAAGGGCGACTGGCTCGACTGGCCACATGCGAAAAACGGAAATTAGAGCTATCTTAGGTGGCTCAGTGATTCAGTATGCAAGAACAGTCAACCAAGGTCACTTCCGGGGGCTGGGATTTTCGGCTGCATCCCGCGAGCTCTAAGGTTGGAGTCGTCTTGGTGCACGAGATATTCGGCTTCGACCAGTATGCAGATTCCGTCGCAGCGCAGCTTGCGCAAGCAGGTTTCTCGGTTGCGGCAGTGGATCTTTACCGCGGAAAGCTTGCGTCATCCCTTGAAGAGGGGTTCAAGCTCAGGTCGGCTTTGAAAGAACAAGAAGTCTTAGATGCCTTAGGTTCAGGCCTTCAACTTCTTGTGCAGAAGATCGGCCAGGACGCGAAGGTCGGTTCAATGGGGTTCTGCATGGGCGGAGCTTTTGCGCTCTTGGGCGCCTGCAACTTGAACATGGCCTTTTGTGTAGACTACTATGGCATGGTCGAAAATGTGGAGCAAGTTAAGGGTGCTAAAGGAACCGTTCAACTCATGCTGGCTTCAGAGGATGAAAGAGTAACGCCGTGGGCGTACCAGCATTTCCTCCCCGCCGCAACCAAGTATAAGAAAAGAGTCGATGTACACCTCTACCCGAACGCGCAGCACGCCTTCCACCGGCCGAACTGGGAAGGCCATAACGCTGAAGCCGCGAAAGACGCTTGGGGAAAAACGCTAACCTTCATCTCCCAGTTCAAATGATAGAACGCATAAGCGCCGTTATTTCTTCGTCGCCGAGACCTGCTCCAATAAAGCTGGTATCTGTTCCCAACTTTCGACCCTGAAGATTCGCGGCATTTCTTTGGCGGTTCGGTTCCACGGTTGGGTGTAGAGGACGCCCCACCTATCGAAGCTGGAAGCTACTAGAGACGTGAGCTCAGCAGAATCGTCTATGAAGACATCGTAACTCAGATTCGCCTTTGCTCTAGTGCTGGCCGTTCGGACGAAGGTATCATACGGCACTTTCTGTTTTTCGAGCCACGCTTTCGCAGCCTGAACCGTCGCTTGACTACGCCCCGTAACCACATCGACACCCCCGAGCCCACGTATTCGGCTGACCCGCGCCCCGATACTCTCCTCTACGGGCGGAATGCTCTCCCACTCAAACCATGCTTCGTCGAGAGTCCGAAAGAACTCCTCCTTTGTGATGTGAGCTACCTGCCATGCGTTCCATTGAACGAAAGAGTTCACCGTGAATTGTGCCGAGTGGCGTTGGTTTAGGATTCTTCAAAAGGCTACCATGGTGTCTGCTAGGACACCATCCAAATCGACCGCAATGCGCAAGGGCAAATCAGAGTCGGCCCCGTTAAGAGACCGGGCGGTTCAGCTCTTTCTTTGTTTTCTCAACCTACGAACGGCGTATACTATGAGGTAGGTTGTGGCCAGCACCGTGGCAACTTGTAGAGACACGAACAGTGCGGCAAGTATGAGAATCAACGTTACGATTATGCTAACCTTAGCTTCAGTTTGCGAACCTTAATCCTCCAAACGGGATTACTCAAGGCATTGACTCCATTCTTATGACTTCTTCATGCACCTTCAAAAGGTACCCTTCCGCCGTTAAGCCCCGCTTTTTCGCGAGCTTGCGGATGGCATTCTCAACTCCGGTCCCATGCTGAATTGCCTTCTTGCGGCGCCATACCATGTCCTCTGGCAACCCCATCTTTTTCGCCGCGCTCCGCAGAACCCACTTCCTCGTAAGGTCATTCCCGGGCCTAACCTTGAATTCGGAAGGAATTGACAACGAAAATCTGATTACATCTAAGTCGGCGAAAGGTGTGCGCAGCTCAACGCCAAACGGGGCAGTGGCCTGGTCATCTCTCTCATAGTTAACTTGAGCCGAATCCACCACGCTGCGGTAGAGCTCGGCAACGAGTGCCTTTCGTCCTCTCTTATCCAGCGTTCTCGCGTACTTGTAATAACCACCGTAGAGTTCGTCGCTGCCTTGCCCACAAAGCATGATGGAGCACCGGCGTTTGGCGGCGACAATCGCTGCCCAGTGAAGGGGCACAGCCACACTAACCTTCATCAAGTTCGGCTCCTCGATAAGCCACACCACACGCCGAACGTATTCTTCGAGCGAATCAAGACTGAATGGTTCTATTGTAATGGGCAAATCAAGTTCCCGCGCAAAATGTTCAACGGCAGAGAGTTCTGGGGACGCGGGAAGGCCCACGCTGACTGCTTCCACGTTAGAACGCGCCTGGTTGGCAAGTAGTGCAGTTATGGCGCTGTCGAGGCCGCCTGAAAAGGCAACTGCAACCTTGTCAACACCATGCGTTATTCTTCGAATGGATCTCTTCAGCAGGAGAGAGAGTCGTGATGATGCTTGGTGAATGTTCATGTTTCTCACGGCGGGCCGGGGAATGTGGGCTAGGCGGGTTTCGCTGAACCTGCGGACCGTAGTTGAGTAAAGATATCCTGGATTTACTCTCCTGACATCACTCAAACCGACCCGCCAGAGGGCTTTTCTCTCCGAAGCGAAAACGGTCAGATTTCTGCTCCTCGCATAATACAATGGTTTTAGTCCGTTTAGATCTCTGAAAGCACACAGCTTACTTTTCTGTAGAAATGTGCAGGCGAAAGCGCCAGGTTCCTCAAGGAGCGAACTTGCAGCCCTGGCTACCGACACTTTTCTTGTTAGGCGTTTGTGGGCGAATCGAGCCGCGTGCGGAATTCGGAAGATTGAACCGTCGAGCATAGTGGCAGCCCCGTTAGCTTCAAAAACATGCACTTCAAGCGCGCTTCCAGAAGAGTATCCGGCCGACAGGTTGACGTTTCCGTCGTCAGTCATCTTCAGGGTCTTCGAGTTAGCTCCCCGGTGGCTCAAGGAACGAAGCATATTCTCGACGAGCGTCTGAGTATCAGTCCCGTCTCTGGCGAACGCTGCGGCAATTGCACCCAAGCCTTGTCGCTTCAGTTTTTCCACTCGTCGTATATCAGGTACGCTGCAATGACAAACAAGAACCGGTCATCATGGGTATGCAGACCTCAGGTTCGCCTAGTTCTCTTTCTGCCAAAAGCCCCAATCATCATGAACATACATAGCAAAAGTGCTACCAGCACGATGCTTGCGTTGACTGGAAATTCTGGAATGTCATTTTGCCCGACGACGAGTATCGTGTGCGTACTGTGCGTGTAGGTGAAGCAGACGTAATAGTTGTTGGCGTCTGAGGAGTAGGCAGTTGGAAGGGCATTTTGGTCAAATAAGACGACTGGCTGTCCGTCAATGGATGCGATGGGAATGGCTAGGTTCATTGAACCTACCGTGCCGTTCTGGCCCGTGATTTGGAAGGCATACTCCTTGCTTTGCGCGTCATACGGGTTGCTGCTAAGGACCTGGCTGTCTGTCAAAAACTGTGCAGTTCCATAATCTGATTGGAGGGTGCTCAGGGTTCCCACAGATTGAGTGTTGAAGAAGGCAAGGATGTCGGCCAGGATTCTGCCTTCGACATCGGTTCCGATCCATTGATGCCCATAAGTGAAGGCGTCGATACGGGCAAGATTGTTCTGAACATGCTTCGCCCACAAGAATGCCGACTGAATGCTTGTCGTGCCACCATCGCTAATGCCCCAGATGAGCAGATGCGGGATCTTGACGCTCTCCGAGGATTGGGCGGTATTGAAAATTGACGGCTTGGTATCGGTTTGATTTGATGTCCCAGCCACCTCCGCGTCCATCACGACTCCGAGATTGAATATGCCGTATAGGTCATGCGTGAGGACCCAAGCAGCCACTGTGCCGCCGGCGCTCCACCCAATTATGTAGACTTGGCTGATGTGGAAAGCGAACTTGAGCATGGCTGCCAATTCGTAGGGGAAAACTGGGACGTCTGTGACAAACCACGAAATCGGTGCGATCACATTGAACCCCTTGTTTGCAAGGCCGGTCAAAAGATCCGTTGTTCCCTGATCGAGGGAACTAACGCCATGCAAGATTGGCTGGTCGTATCCTTCACTGATGTATATGATCGCGGGGGAGCCAGCTGATTGAATGTTGAGGTAGGCATTCGCGCGCCCACCCAATTGGCTATTGTACAATGCAGGGAAATCCCCTGACGGTGAACCCGATGGCGGGGGATAGCTGCCCGCGACGGTTGCGGTCCAGTTAATGGCGGGATCAGTCATAGTCAACGTGTACCTTATCGTGTTTGGATTGGGCATCACCGGTAAGGTGGTGCTCAGATAGAATGCTCCATTGGCATCTGTCGTAGAATTGCTCAAGCTGGTTCCATTTCTGACCGCAGTGTCCTGATACTGAACAGTCACATTGGCATTCCCGCCGCCATATTGATCGGTGACCACGCCGGTGAAATCGACTCGTTCCCCCGGTTTCGGTTGCAAATCACTAACTACGAACGTATACTCGCAACACGGCCCGAGTGTTGCTTTGACTTGATGCGGCGAATAGGCGATAGCCAGAACAATCAATGTTGCGAGTACTATGCTGCGCCGCATGCGAATCATCAATCACGCATCCGAAGGAGTATATTTGCGTTAAACCACCCGAGTTTATATTACGTACGAACGCTACGTTGGCCTCGGGCTGAGACTTGCCAATTTTGCCCATTGATACGGGCCGTTACGGGTCCGCGGAGATGCGGGGAGTGTTCGAGGAGGAGGCGCGTTTCCAGAGGATGCTTGATGTTGAGGCAGCTTTAGCGTGGGCGAGGGGGCAGCTGGGTGAAATACCGAAAGAAGCTGCTGAGGAAATCGAACGTCACGCGACTATGAAGCATGTTAAGTTGGAGAGGATTCGTCAGATTGAGAAAGTCGTCGATCATGAAACGGCTGCCTTAGTCGAAGCTCTTTCCGAGGTTTCCGGGAAGGGCGGAGCATATGTTCACCTCGGAGCCACGTCCTCCGACATTCTTGATACCGCATTGGCCTTGCAAATGAAAGAAGGGTTGGAAATAGTTCAGGCTAAGCTGGATAAGCTGGAAGAGAGCCTCATCGTCCTGTCGAGAAAGTACAGGGACACGATGGCCATTGGCCGCACGCATGGCCAACATGCGTTACCCATGACTCTCGGGCTCAAATTTGCGGTTTGGTTGCGTGAAGTTGCCAGACATATCGACCGCCTGAACCAGTGCAAGGAACGCGTTCTCGTCGGTAAATTGAGCGGGGCGGTGGGCACCATGGCTGGCCTTGGCAAGAACGCTCTCAAAATTCAGGAGCTGGTAATGAAACGCCTGGGCCTCAAGGCCGCGGAGGTGACGAGTCAGATTGTTCAACGCGACAGGTACGCCGAATTGGTCTGCGTTTTTGCTATCATAGCCAGTTCCTTGGACAAGTTTGCCGTTGAAATCAGGAACCTGCAGAGGCCCGAGATTGATGAGTTGGGTGAGCCGTTTGAAGTGGGCAAGCAGGTGGGAAGTTCCGCAATGCCTCAGAAAAGAAATCCTTGGAGAAGCGAGAGTGTTTCAAGCCTGGCCAAAATCGAGCGAAGCCTGGTCGCCCCTGCATTGGAGGGGATTGTAACGTGGCACGAGCGTGACCTATCCCAATCAGCTTCCGAGCGCTTTGTGATCCCGGAATCCTTCATACTGGTGGATCATATGTTGGATTCGATGGTTCGGATTCTTGGCGGGCTGCGAGTCAACGAGGGCCAAATGCTTGAGAATTTGATGAAATTCAAGGACCCAATGATGTCCGAGGCAGTGATGATAGCCCTCGTAAGCAAGGGGATGCCGCGGCTAGAAGCTCACAAGCTCTTGCAGCAACTCGTATTCGATGGCCAGGAGAAAAACAAAGGCTTCGCCGGAGTGTTGGAAACCAACCCAGTGATTGCGAAGTATTTGACGAAGGAGGATATCAAATCAGCTTTGAATCCCAAATCTTACTTGGGCTTGTCGGGCGAGCTTGTGGACGGTGCGGTAGGGAAGACAGTGGCCGAACGGAAAGGACGTGGCCTTTCGGCCTAGATGCTTTCGCTATCGCCCTCTCTATAGTCGGTTAGCAGGCTTTGTTCAGTTGTTTCAGCGGTCTTCGAGTTCAATCTTTCCCATTCTTCGGCCTTGATGAGGCCGCCTACCTGTTCCTTGATTTTCTTTGCTAGCGACGGGCCGATCAGTGGGACGTTCATTAGGTCGGTTACCGAGGCGCGCTTTAGGTCGTCAAGGTTTCTGTAGCCTGTGCTGAACAGGGAACGCGCCCTGACGCGCCCTACGCCTTCAAGTTCGACTAGGGGAACTAGTTCGGCTTTGACACCTTTAGCGCACCGAATCTGCAGCTCGTAAGCCTGCGCGAGAAGGTCCTTGTGTCCGAACAGTTCAGCAAGCTGGTAGGTCGCGTGCAAGAGCCATCTTGCAGTGTCCACCATCCTGAGTATGTCGCCTGGTTCAACTTTGTGAACTTCGAGTATGCCGTCTTCGCTGGTTTCATTGATCCATTCGTACAGGACCCTTGCGCATTTGATTTCGGCTAGGAATTCCTCATAGGTTACGCCGTTGGTGTCGCCGTAGTATTCAGGGGTCTCACACATGAATTCGTCTTGGTGTTCTTTGGCGAAGAGGTCGAGCATTTCATCTTCCCCGCGGCGTGGGTACAATTTGGGTGAAATGTCGGGCGTTCTCGAGATCAGATGCAGGAAGCTGGTTTCGGTCACGTGTTTGGCCCGTGTGTATAAGCCGTCCCGTAGGACAACTGCCGATACTGGGTCTATGTAGAGTTCGGAGACACGCCGGCCGAACCTCGTAGCCTTCAGCTCTTCGCCCTCGAATTCAACCATCTGCTCTCTGTGGAGGAAGGAAAGTATGTCGCCGAGTTTTCCTTTGATCATTTTGGGGTCGTATTGGAAAGCATAGAAGGTCTTCGCGAAAAACCTGGTCAACCCATCTTCAGTGTTGGCAAACCGCGTGGCAATGGTCGCTAGCACATGCGGCCTGAGAACTTTCTCTGCGCCGAGTTTGGACCAGATTCTTTCGGGTTCTGCGAGGGCGTAGTTCTTCAGAAGGTAGTCCTGTTCGTCTTCGGTTCGGGCTATGAGGATGGCTTCACCGTACTTGTCGTACTTCGGCCTTCCCGCCCGACCACAAAACTGCTTATACTCCAATACGGAGATCGGGTAACGTCCGTACCCAGGTTCGTACCTTTCGTAGCTGCTTATGATGACCGTACGTGCGGGGAGGTTGACGCCGGCCGCGAGGGTCGGAGTCGCGGACAAGATTTTCAACCGCCCAGCTTTGAATGCATCTTCGATGATTTTGCGGTGTCCTCCGGGTAAACCTGCGTGGTGGAAGGCAACGCCGTTCAGTGTCTGTTCCGCCAACACTTCTCCCAGCCGGGTTCTTTCGCCGGTTGCGAGGATTCTTTGGGCTATGTTCTCCAAACCCCTACGGTCCGGCTTGGGCATGTACCTTCTGAGAACTGCCGCAGCTTTCTTTCCCATCTCCACAGCTGTGCGCCGAGTTTCAGCGAAGATTAGGACCTGGCCTCCCTCGCGCACAACGTCGAGTGCGGTGTCAAAAATCGGGTTCGTGTCGGTGTGCGGGATGAAGCGCGAGGCCCCGTCCTTGAATTGGATTTGACCGTCGTAATAGACGCCTTCTCTAAGCGGGACGGGCCGCCACTCGGTAGTGATGGGGATGCCTTTGAGCCACTCGCCGATCTCCGCAGCATTCTTGATGGTGGCGCTCAGTGCGATGACTTGAATTCGTGGGTTGATTTTCAGTAAGCGCGTCAGAACGACCTCAAGGGTTGGCCCCCTGTCTGCTTCGGTGATAAGGTGAATTTCATCAGCGACAACAACCGAAATATCTGCAATCCATGGCGAGCGGTGTCTTAGGAGCGAATCGGCTTTCTCGTTCGTGGAGATGATGACATCATAGTTGGCGAGATAGATGTCGGACCTGTCGTAATCTCCGCTAGTGACGGCGACTCGAACGTTTCGGCCCGGCGCCTTTTCGACTGATGCGTACTTTTGGAAGTCTTCGTACTTCTCGCTCGCTAGCGCCCGGAGCGGGGTAAGATAGAGTGCTTTTCCGCCCTTCTCAAGTATCGACTTGAGAATTACCATTTCTGCGACAAGCGTCTTGCCCGATGCCGTTGGGCTTGCGAGAACGATGTTCTTCCCGTCCAATGCGCCGGCTTTGATAGCGTCCTCTTGGGGAGGGTACAGTACATCGTACCCGGCCTTAGCTAGAACAGCCTTAACAGCGTCTGGGATAGGGAGTTCGTCGATCCGCAACGAAATCGCGCCTGTCAGGCTGCTGTTCGCTTCAAGTGCCCAGGCTTAGGCGAATAGAGAATCCCTTCCTTAACAAGCTGGTCGACCAGCCTTCTCGCATCTTCGTCCGTAATGTCAACTTTCCGTGACAAAGCCTGGTACAATGTCGAGTCTTCGACGATTCCCAGTTGCTTCTCCAAATCAGCGAAGGTGCTTAGCACGACCTGCATTTTGTCTCTCAGGCTCTTAGGTTTGCCCGTCATTATGACATCAATGTCCATCTTCCCAGTCGTCGTGTCGATGCCCACATCCTGCAGGGACAATGTCATTAGGCGAATTATTGCACGAGCGTCTTCTGCCTCGACCCGGTCACGCAAAAAGCTCTTCGCCCTAGCTTCAGATAACCTAACCAATCCCTCAAGCTGCCTCGGGGTTATGACTATGGGCGACTCGCTAGAGCCGGACATTGAACGCATCTTCAGGTAATACTGCCTAATCTCGTTCACAGCCTCATCCGACAAGGCCGGTTCGATGCGTTTGGCGTACGCAATATACTTGCGCAGAAGGTCCGGTAGAAGTGGTGGTTCCTCCGGGGTAGTTTTCAGCCGGTGGAGTGTGAGTATGTGCTCCGACATTCTACTGTCCGAATCGGCTTCGGGGACGTCCTTCATGATGAAGAGGAGGTCGAAACGTGACAACAGGGTCACGGGCAAACTAATGTTGTCCGTGATATTCCGATAAGGGTCATACCTACCCAAACTTGGGTTGGCAGCCGCGAGGACGGCGGCCCTAGCATTTAGAGTTGCAACGATTCCTCCCTTGGCTACGCTGACGGTGTGTTGCTCAAGAGCCTCGTGAATAGCCACCCGATCCTCCGGGCGCATTTTATCCACCTCGTCGATGCAAGCGACACCTTTGTCAGCTAAAACCAGGGCGCCTGCCTCTAGTACCATGCCCCCAGTTTTTTCGCGGACTACTGCGGCAGTCAGGCCGGCGGCTGTTGTTCCGCGGCCGCTTGTGTAAAGCCCTCGCGGCGCGATCCTTGCAACATATTGGAGTAGTTGGCTCTTAGCGACTCCTGGGTCTCCAACGAGGAGGACGTTGATCTCACTTCGTATTGTGACGCCATCAGGCAGTCGTTTGGGGACGCCTCCGAAGAGTAGGTAGAGGACGGCTTCTTTGATGTCGCCGTAACCGTAAATGGACGGGGCGAGCGAGGCTATGAGTTTGCGGTGGATGAACGGATCTTTCGCTAGCTCTCTTATCGCCCTCTCATCCTCAGGCGTGATCTCAACAACCTCAACCTCCTTCCCGACGACGTCAACGTAATTTGCGTCGAGGAGCAGTTCGAAGGTGCGAAGCCTAGCTTTTCTCCCAACGTATTCCTGCTGGCCCCTCGCTATCCCAGTTATGGATACACGGTCGCCTGGCCGTGCAATGTCAACCAGGTCTTCAGCGAGTTTGATGTCGATGGCCCTGGGCAGTTGGCCTGGAGGGAGGTCTTCAGGCCGTTCTTGGATTCGGATATCCTGTGAGTTCATGAAGGTGGACTGTTTTTCCATGAATTCGAACACTTTGCTTCGGCAATGTGGGCAGACTCCGGGCCCGCGCATCAGAGTTCCCGCCTGCTCGACGTAAGTCATCGCGTTGCATTTGCGGCATTGAAACGCGGCCTTAATGAGAAGGGGCTTGACCGACGTCGACCTCACGATTATTCCGTCGATCGAGAGTAACCTGGCAATGTTCTCCGCCCCAATCTTGCGGAGTAAGTGTTTCTCCGGAAGTTTCCTGAACCTGACGCGAAGCCGTTTTATGACCTCGGCATATTCTGGGTCCTCAATTTTCAGTTGGGCCCACGCACTGCGGTCCATATACTCGAGGTATTCGTCTGGCTTGTCAAGAATCGAACGCGCTAGGTCTGCGTCGTGGGCTATCAGGTCTTCGAAGTCGACCACGATAGACCTTGAGCCAGTCAGGGCAACGTGGCCAAGGCGTTTTCGATATTTGTATTCGTCTTCAACCAGGAAAGACCTGAGGAAGTCCTGAAAACGTTCCTCGGGGTTCTGCAGCGTGGTCAAGCGTTTAATTCCTGTCCAAGGAGCTTCGACTTCCAATCCTCAATGGTCTTGTTGAGAGTCGAATAGAGGGTTCGCTCTTCGTACGTCAAACCTTGAATGAGTTCCTCTGAGGGCGTTGGGGATGCGGCGATGGAGACGATCTTTCGAACTCTACAGTTAACAATGTCGCGCACTAAGCTCTCGGTCCTCTCAAGTTCCCGAAGCTTCACCTGGTCCTGTTTGCTCTTTTGACGAAGTTCGCCTAGGTGCCGCCTGAGCATGCAGTAGAAATTTGGTTGGAGCGCAGGTAATTGTCTCGACGCAGGAATGGTTTCTCGCCAATGTATTTTTGAAATCGAGTTATAGTTGAGGACATCCTCCTCTCTGAACCTGGCGTACCCGAGCTGCACAAGTTCCTTGGCTGTCCAATAGGGAACTTCAAGTTCCTGCCCGACTTTCGCCGAGGATAATTTCGGCATCCTGGGCGTTTCAGGCATCTCCCGGATCACAACTACCCTGATCTGAGAGTTTTCAAAGTCAAAGTCTATGTCGCCGACTGACATCAAGGCTTCCGCCAAGAATGAAACACCAAACCGCTAACCGCCCTTTTCTAAGTTAAATGCTTTAACTCGAATTCTTTTTTCCATTCAGTCGAGATTTCCATTGGAGCGACTTGCGCGTCGGGAGAGAAGGATGAAAGTATGATGGGCGTTTTCGCGTGCGGCGAGGACCCGCAGCTCTGCTTGGGCCAAGGCTTTTGAATGTGGTTCGTAAACTCAGCTGCACTGGAAATCGAACGTGCAATTGCGCGCGGTGGAGAAGTATTGAGCCAAGCCAACGTCATGTGGATCGAGAAGTATAGGCCTCGGTCTCTCGATGAGGTCGTCAATCAAAAGGAAACAGTTTACGGAATCAAAGCGTTGCTCAAAACGCCTGCAACGATGCCCCACTTCCTCTTCGCGGGCCCGCCTGGGACTGGGAAAAGCACACTTGCCCTTTGCATAGCCCGTCAATTGATGGGTGAAAGTTTTCGCAGCCTAGTGTTGGAGTTGAACGCGTCCGATGAACGTGGTATCGGCGTCGTTCGCGAGAGAATCAAAGGGTTCTCCCAGATAATCCAAACCACCCCATCAGGCGTTCAGTTCGGGCTTGTGATCCTCGACGAATGTGACGAGATGACAAGAGACGCCCAAACCGCGCTTAGGAGAATAATGGAAACGTCGTCCAGAACATGCCGCTTCATTCTCATCTGCAACTATCAAAGCGGCATCATAGAGCCCATCCAGAGCCGATGCTCAGTCTTCCGATTCAGGCGACTGGAAGAAGCCGAAGCTATCGGATACTTGGCAAAGATATGCAAATCTGAAAAAATCGACGCAGGTCCCAAAGTTGTTGAACGAATCTTCGAACTATCGGAGGG
>JBAVCK010000196.1:0-7914 GCA_049586635.1 Bathyarchaeia archaeon | reverse complement strand
CCCAAGATGGTATCCGTAGGTCAGCACCCGAACATTGAACTCCTAACTTACAGCGACGTCGTCGGCTTTTCGGGGTACGTAGGAAACTTCACCGCACGAATACGCAAGAGGCCTAGGTACGTTGACGAGGAGAAATGCACTGGCTGTGGCCAATGTGAGCAAAAATGCCCGTTGAGTGTGCCAAGCGAGTTCGAATGTGGTTTGGGTAAGAGGAAGGCAATCTACAGGCCGTTTCCCCAAGCCGTCCCGGGCACGCCAGTCATCGACAAGGAACACTGCCTATACTTCACCAGAGGCGCCTGTAAGGTCTGCGTCAAATTCTGCCCGAAAGGCGCAATCGATTTCGAACAAAAAGAGAGTTTCCTCGAAGTGCCGGTTGGCTCCGCAATCCTAGCCACAGGGTTTGATGTTTTCGACGGGGCGCGGGTGAAAGAATACGGGTATGGCAGATTTCTCAACGTCATAACGAGCCTAGAATTCGAGCGCCTAACGCATGCATCGGGGCCAACGGCAGGCAATATAGTTCTCAAGAACGGGAAGACCCCTGAGAGCATAGCAATCATTCACTGCGTCGGAAGCCGAGACCACAACTACAACGAGTACTGCTCACGAGTCTGCTGTATGTACTCGCTGAAGACAGCTCACCTTGTTCGGGAGAAAACAACCGGGAAGGTGTATGAATTCTACATTGATATGCGGGCGGCTGGGAAGGGTTATGAGGAATTCTACAAACGGCTACTCGAGGAAGACGTGACCTTCGTTAGGGGAAGAGTGGCCGAGGTTACAGACGTAGTCGAAACTGCCGCCGAGAAAGGCAAGCTCGTAGTTGTGGCTGAAGACACGCTCCTAGGCATCGTGCGCAGGGTCCCAGTTGACATGGTCATCCTTAGTGTTGGGCTCGAACCGAGGCGGGACGCAACTGATGTTGCCCACACATTTTCCATCAGCAGAAGCAAAGACGGGTTCTTTCTAGAGAAGCATCCGAAACTCGCGCCTGTCTCCACAGCCGTCGACGGCGTCTTCGTGGCTGGTGCTTGCCAAGGGCCTAAGGACATCCCCGATAGTGTTGCGCAGGGGGCAGCCGCAGCGGCCAACGTTCTCTCACTGATTGATAGGAAAGCAGTGGAACTTGAACCAGCAATAGCGCTGATCAATGAGGCATCATGTTCCGGCTGCAAGATATGCGTCGAATTATGTCCGTACCATGCAATAACCTACGACGAGGAAAGAAGACTCGCCGTGGTAAACGAAGCCTTATGCAAGGGATGCGGCGTCTGCGTGGCAGCCTGTCCTTCCAGCGCGATTGAACAGCAGAACTTCACTAATCGCCAGCTTCTAGCCGAGATTGAAGCTATCTGCACATGAAGCAGCCCCAGAGCTAGCCGCACAGTCCCAGCCTAAGATTACATGTTTCGCTATCTAGTGGACGTACAACTATATTATGACCTCTCGCAGGCTCACCTCAGGAAATCACCGTTTCACCTGTACTCTAAGGTCTTTCACCACTGCTCTAATCACCTTGAAGTGCTGATCTCGCGTAACAAGTTGAAGACCAAGCCTGACGGTGATGGCGGAGATCACCAGATCCAAGGCCGGGACCGGCGTCCCCTGTTTCAGCATCTCGGCGGACCAAAGTAAGGCATTATCAAAATCCTCTCTCGTGGGGTATAATATTCCAAGTCCGATTAGTTCGACGGCTTTAGGGAATTCAATTAGATTTAGAATTGTTGTGAATCCCTCCGCTTGGACTCCTGCCCTACGTAATTCGATCAGTTCGCTTGAATCGTAGAGGTTCTCTTCCATTCCAATTCCTTCGTTTTCCGGTAGTAACGAATTGCATCCTCGACCGGAATCTTCTCAAGTTCGACGCCCGACTCTACAATCATATCTCTCAGGTCGGAAGTCGAAGCGCGAAACGCCACAGGCCCTTCAAGTCGTTCTAGCCTTTCGACTATCGCTCTTCTCGCAACCTCACTCCATTTGACGTCAGTTCGCCTCTTCATTTTCCGGTAAACCTCCTCAGGTAATGAGAGCGTGATATTTGGCATAAGTGTAAACTGTGAGTTCACATAAATAATCATTTCTTAAGAACCGCCCATCCGCGTGCGGGGCCGAACTCGTCAAGCGCGTATGTCGTACCAGTGTAGTTGAACTGGGACCTGCGCCAGCAGCCTTGCTTCGTTGAATAGGTCTATGACTCGTTGGACGGGGGCGCTGTCACCGTTTATCCCGTAGACGTACACGGGGCCGTAGCTTTTCATGTGAACAAGGTTCGCCGCTATCAGTTTCTCTAAATGTTTGCGTATAACCTTCCTATCCAGCCCGCTGAACTTTGCAATCTTATAGATCGTCAAATCCTCACCCCGATTGCGGGCGAGGACCAACAGAATCCTCAACCGGGCCTCACTGCCCAAAGTCTTCAAGAACAGAGGTCTCAGCGGCAAGGTGCCTCACGAAGAACAAAAGACCCCCTGTAAAGATAAACAAGAGAGCTAAGTGAAAGTATGAGCCATAGTTCTTAGCATGCGCCAAGAATTCATATTGTCCGGAGCTCTACAATAAAGTGATTAACTCTTTAGGCGCACTCCATTCACACGCTTTGCGATGCTGAGGGAAATGCTCGAATTGGGGTGCGTCTTCTGCGACATCATCAACAGAACCACAGCTTCCTACCTCATCTACGAAGACGCCGAGTACATAGCCTTCTTAGACAAATATCCGATTTCTATTGGGCACACGCTCGTGCTGCCCAAGAAGCACGTCGAACGCGTCAATGATTTGACGCCAGAGGAGTTCTGTGCGTTGTTCGCGCGGGTTCACGCCCTGAATCGCCATATAACCTCAAAGCTGGGAGCCACCGCATCCCATATTTCAATAAACGATGGCGCGGCCGCAAATCAACTCATACCGCACGTGCATGTTCACATAATTCCGCGCAACAAAAATGACAGTGCAGGGTTCACGGCGAGGAAACTACTACGCTCGGTCGAAATGCAAGAAGTCAAGAAGAAATTAGAGACCAGTGATTTGGGCCTTACATCGTAGTCTGCGCGGCTACCATTTTGCCTACCTCGGGTCCGATTTGTTTTGGTTCAATGATTGGCGCGGTGCAAGCCGTTCCAACGCATATGTAGGTAGTTGGTTGTTCTGTGTTAGGAAACCCCAGGGCTGCAATTGTTTCGGAGTCCTTTTTCGGGTCTAGAACTTGAATGATTTTGCGCGGCTCATAGACTCGGTGTGCTTCTGCGAGCAGGCCTTTCGTGCCCGGTTTCTCTAGTGAGCCCAGAATTCGCACGGTGGTCGGCTCGTTAAGGAACGTATCTACGGCTGAAGCGTATTCAGCTGCCATGAATCCGAATTGTGGGTATATCTCAACGAAACGCTTCAGCGTCCCTTCGGCCTGTTTATGGTAGGTTTCATTCCCTGTCAGGTGGAATAGCTTCGTAAGCACCAGGGCCGCGGCGCTGTTCTCCTCGATCGGCTTCGCAGGTTTACTTAGAAAACCAGGTGCGTTTGAGTCGACAACAGTGTCGAAGAAACCGCCATGTTCCGAATCATATAATTTTCGCGCCGATATTTGCATCAATTCTTCAGCTAATTCCAAGAACTTCCGTTCTGCCGTACACTCGTAAGCATAGCACAGTGTCTTCGCAGTTTGCACCTGGTCGGCGAGTTGGTTCTGGAGTTGCGGTTGCCCATCGTGGTAATGGTACATACCTTCACCCGGCTTGTAGTTAAGGGTCAGAAGCCTTCGCAAACTCTTCAGGCCAAATTCTCTTGCAGATACATCGCCGAGGGTGAATGACGCTTCCAGGTACGCGGAGGTCATCATAGCGTTCCAATTTGTGTAGACATGTTTGTCAATGAACGGTGGTTTTGCTGCCGCGCGTTCACTCTTGCTCAGTTTGTAGTACTCTTCATCAGCGTCCTGGCTACCGTAGAAGCATCCGTTCTCCTGGTCGCTTAGCCAGGTGTTAACATAATTGATGATGCCCTTTGATATGTCGGCGTAGAATGGTTCTCCGGTAATCTGGTACGCGTGCAGATACAATTGTAGCCATCTTGCGTTGTCCTCGCACATCTTCTCGAAGTGTGGGACGCTCCAGTCCCTGAGGGTTGAGTACCTGAAGAAGCCCCCCATTTCCTTGTCGTATGTGCCGCTGCGACCGACATTCTGAAGCGTCACGGCCGCGAATCGAAGGAATTCGCGGTTGCCGCTGTAGTGATACCTGGAGAGGGCGAGTTCGTGGGCTTCGGTGTTAGGGAACTTTGGTTGCGAGCCGAAACCGCCGTAAATAGGGTCGAAATTGTTCGCTATCTCCCCAAGAATGTCATCGACAATTGAAGGCGATAGTTGGCCGATTGGGATGTTCTCAGGCTGGGGCATCTCCAGCTCGGGGGCAGGTTTACCTTGCAACTTCTCCCAAAAGGACTTGACATCCATCAAGACCTGCCTCATTTGTTCAGGTGGGAAGTATGTTCCACCGCCGATAACGTGGCCATCGGGGGCAAGGAAAGCGGTCGTCGGCCAACCGCCCATGTTATACCGCCGGTTTATGTCGGGTCGCTTATCTGTGTCCACCCGAATTGGAATGAAATTTCTCTCAACATAATCGGCGATGTCGGGAACGGAGTATGTGTCCTGGTCCAGTCTGTGGCACCAATGGCACCACACAGCACTAATGTCCAGAAGAACGGGTTTGTTTTCCTTCTTCGCCCGCTCAAAGACTTCGTCCGTCCAATCCAGCCAACTGATTTTGGGTGATTTTTTCGCTTCCATATTCAACCCTAACCTACTGGTTCTGCTCGCATTCGCCATAAGCATGTGCATGCAAGGACGCGATGAGATTCTGTTTACCAGCAACCAAGAAAGCGGGCGCGCTACTACGTGCGAGGTGGTGGGGGCCTGTTGGGCAGTTTTTTCCTGTACTCCTCTAGAATCTTGTCGTAAAGTCCCTTAGTGTACTTCAATGCTTCCTGGGATTTTCCATGGCAATGCTCGTCCGGTTTCTGGGTCGAGATGCACTTCTCCTTCGCTTCCTCTATTCGCTTCAAAGCTGTTTCGAATTCTTCGCCTCTCTCAAGCTTGAGAACCGCGAGGAGTGAATTGTAGGCGGCCAAGTGAGCCCGCTTGCATTCTAAGTGGCTCTTGCCCTCCCTCTCCTGGTAGCAAAGTTTGCAACAATCCATTGCCGTGCTGGCTTGGCCCCACGGTTGGACGAGGAATACGGCTTCCATGGGGGCGCAGGGAAGCTCGGTCTGATTTATTGATTATGCAACTTACGCGAGGCATAAGCTATAGCATTCTAGGTCTGATTCAGCAGATTGATCGGCCTTGGAGTACTATGAGAACATTCTCAGTCTGATCGGCAATACCCCGCTGGTGAGGATAAACAAAGTCACTAACGGCGCCCGGTGCCTTATCCTCGCGAAGCTTGAGTACCTGAATCCCGGGGGCAGCGTGAAGGACCGCATAGGGATTGCCATGATTGATGATGCCGAGCGAAAGGGATTGTTGAAGCCTGGCGGCACAATCGTTGAGCCAACATCCGGCAACACGGGCATGGGTCTAGCTCTCACCGCGGCGATTCGAGGGTACAAAGCTCTCTTCACAATGGCTGACAAGATGAGTGAGGAAAAGAGGCGTCTCCTCCGAGCTCTAGGCGCACGGGTTGTAATAGCACCCACGAATGTGCCTCCCGATTCGCCTGAGAACTACTACAATGTTGCAAAGCGAATCGCACGAGAAACACCGAACGCATACATGCCCGACCAGTACATGAACCCGAACAATCCACTGGCCCATTACAAGACGACGGGGCCTGAGATTTGGAAACAGACGGACGGGAAGGTTGACGTCGTGGTTGTCGGCATAGGGACCGGTGGGACGGCCACTGGCGTCGGAAAGTTTCTGAAGGAAATGAAACCAGAAGTTAAGATCGTGGGCGTAGACCCGGAAGGTTCGATTTTCTATCCGCGCTATTACAAAGTCGAGGAGGTCATTCACCCGTACAAAGTCGAAGGTATCGGTGAAGACTTCATGCCCAAAACCCTCGTACTTGACTACGTAGATGAAGTGGTACGAGTAAGCGACAAGGATTCATTTCTGACGGCACGCCGGTTGGCAAGGGAGGAAGGGCTCTTCGTCGGCGGTTCAGCTGGCGCAGCTATGTACGCAACGCTTCAGGTCGCTGCAAAACTCCCGCAGGATAAGGTGGTTGTAGTGGTCTTCCCGGACACTGGCCGCAACTATCTGAGCAAGATGTACTCAGACGAATGGATGCTCGAACTAGGTTACATCGAAGCAGAAAAGGTGGAGAAGCTCACCGTGGAATTGATACTGGAAGCGAAACCCCGTGATGTTCCAGCGATGATTGCCGTAACCCTGAATGATGCGTTGACGAAAGCGGTTGAATTGATGCGGAAGTTCGACGTATCCCAGCTACCAGTAGTCGAAGAGGGCCATGTTCTGGGCACGGTCCACGACGATACAATAATGAAGAAGCTGCTAACGAAGGAGGTTTCACTAACGCAGTCAGTTCAGGAAATTATGGACGCGGCGCTTCCCACAATCGATGCGAAAGCGGATGTATCCGAACTCTACAAACGACTTACTGGCGAACACAACGCAGTAGTTGTTGTCCGAGATGGGAGAGCGATAGGTGTTCTTACGAAGATGGACGTGATCTCCCACCTTTCCAAGAGAGAGGCCTGAGGTTTCTGAAGTCTGGTCCTACTATGAGAATGGCGAATGTCATTGCTGCAATTAGGATTACGATGCCGGCGTAGAAGATGCTTGAGAAGCCATACCGGTCAAGCAGGTATCCGCCCAGCAATGGTCCTATGATCGTTCCCAAGCTTATCACAACGCTGTAAATGCCCATTGTTGTTCCACGGCCTCGCTCCGGCGCCAGGTCTCCCAGTGAGGCGAGGGCTGCGGGGGCGAAGGCGAAGCTTCCAACTCCGAATACAACGAGGAACGGAGCCGCGTACATCAAGTCCAAGCGGTGCCTGATCAGCGTGATGACCGTTGCGAAAAGTCCAATGAGTGAGATCATTCCTAGCATCATTAGTCTATCCCGGCCATAACGATCTGAAAGGTGGCCGAAGAATGGTTGCGAAAACGCTAGAACCAGAACAACACCCGCGATGAAGAAGCTAGTGAATAGCGGCGAGGGTCCGAAGCGCGGGCCGAATGTCAGCGCTATCCCGATGAATGTCGTTACTGACAACCATATCGGAAACATTGCCGCAGCTCGCTTATCAGTCAGAAGCAGGCGCAGTATCTGAACCGGAGAGAGCGCGGAACGCAGCGCATGCGTCTTCTTTTCTCTAACTCTGAAGTAGGCGAAGATGGCCCCAACCGCTGCCAACGCCGAGCCGAAATAGAATGGAGCGACAATAAGGTTTGTTCGCACGAAAAGCCCGGCTGCAGAGATGCCCACCACGTACCCGCCGAGGTTGGCGAAATCGTAGATTCCCATCTCGCGGCCACGGTTCGCCGTTGTGCTTACGTCAGTCACCATGGTCAAGGTGCTGACAACGATCATTGCCGCAGCCAAGCCTTGAATCGCGTGTACGATGACGAGATAGCCTACTGCGGTATTCAGCGTGAAAGCAAACAAGGCCAATGTCGACAACGTCAACCCAAAGTAAATCCACCTCCTTCTCCCATACCTATCCACTAACACACCAATTGCGGGGGCAGCGATGATCTCCGTAACTGGATAAGCAGCCGCAATGATTCCCACCACGAAGTTCGAGAACTCCTGTCTGGGAAGGTATAGTGGGAGTGTGAACAGGACCAGGCCGAAGCTGAACCGCATCAAGAAGACTGAAACGTAGAGTGGTGAAGCAAGAATCAATGAGCCAACAGCCGAGATTCGCCCCGAATAAGCCCTAGCCAACTTTCCC
>JBAVCK010000195.1:0-5108 GCA_049586635.1 Bathyarchaeia archaeon | reverse complement strand
GGGCTGTCTTTCACGCTGACTACCCATACCTATTGCCCACATACATTGACTTTCTGTTCCAAGCTCGTACCATTGAAAGGGTCTGAAAAGCCCCTGGTCTTGCAATACCTTCACGGGTTACGGGCATGCGTTTGAACAGAACAGGATCGCTTCAGGCCCGGTTGGACCTCTTTCCGCTCAAGTTCGGCTCAATCTAGGAAGGCTTTTTGCCACTCAGGGCGCGTAGTCACGAGGGTTCAATTTGCGAATTCGCGTTGCGATGGCCCAGATCAACCCTACGATGGGTGACCTAGCGGGGAATACCAAGCTCATTCTCGAATATGCGAACAAAGCTGCTGAAGCGAAAGCGGACATCGTTGCATTCCCAGAAATGGCGATTACGGGCTATCCGCCATTGGACCTTCTCCCGCCTAGGGAGGTGAGGCCCCCAGCAGGCAACCGTAGACCTGACCAGGAAGCGTTCGTCCGCCTGAACAAGCAACACCTCCTTGAACTCACAAAGCAACTTCCACCAATTGCAGCCTTCGTCGGTTTCGTCGACTATGACGATACGCACCTCTACAATGCCGCGGCAATCATACAACCACCAGTCGTCGTCAGCATAATCCACAAAACACTTCTTCCCACATACGACGTATTCGACGAACTCCGATACTTTACACCCGCTCAAACAAATCTGCCCACCAAAATCAAGTTGCGAGGCGAAGAAGTGGTCGTTGGAACATCGGTCTGCGAGGACATCTGGGACGAAGAAATAGGCTACGGGGTCGGAGTTGTTGACGCTCTCTGCGAACGCGGAGCAGAGATTATTGTGAATTTGAATGCATCCCCATTCCACAGTAAGATTATGGAAATCCGCTTGCGCATCCTACGGAGAAAAGCACAGAGATTGAAGAAGCCCATTTTCTACGTAAACATGGTTGGCGGGCAGGATGAACTCGTTTTCGATGGGCAAAGCTTGGCGGTAGACGCCAACGCGCGCTTGGTCGCTATCGGTAAGCAGTTTGAAGAAGACCTCGTCATAGCCGACCTCAACCTGCCCGATGGTGAAGCCCCGGGTGGGGAAATCGCTAAACCGGTATACAACCGCGAAGCGGAAATGTTCAACGCATTAGTGCTCGGCGTGGGGGACTATTTCCGAAAGACGGGGTTCAAACGCGCCTTAGTGGGTTTAAGCGGCGGCATAGACTCATCACTCGTCGCCGCGATAGCCGCTCGGGCACTCGGAAAGCAAAATGTTACAGGCGTTTCAATGCCCTCGCGCTATTCAAGCGAACACAGTAAAGAAGACGCGAAGGCGCTAGCAAAAAACCTCGGAATCAGTTTCCTTACGATTCCAATTGAACCCGTCGTCTCGGCCTACGAAGAGCAGCTTCAACCGAACTTCCAAAATCGGCCGGCCGACGTCGCTGAGGAGAACGTGCAATCTCGCATACGCGGGAACATTCTGATGGCCCTCTCAAATAAGTTCGGCGAGCTCGTACTGGCCACGGGTAACAAGACCGAGCTCGCTCTCGGCTATGCCACCCTATACGGGGACATGAGCGGGGGCCTTGAGGTAATCGGTGACGTAAGCAAGACGGAGGTCTACGCCCTCGCCAGACACTATAACAAAATTTTCGGTTCGGCGATTCCTGAAAACTGTTTCAACAAGGTCCCCTCGGCCGAGTTGCGGCCAAACCAATTCGACCCCTTCGACTATGCCGTAGTTTCACCACTCGTAGACGAAGTCATAGAAAATCGCCTCTCCCTGAAGGAGCTCATGGAGAAAGGCTACGAAAAGGGCTTAGTTGAGGACGTGTTGAAACGCATAAGAAACGCTGAATACAAGCGTCGGCAAGCGCCTCCAACAATCAAAATCACGCGGAAAGCCTTTGGCCTGGGCTGGAAGATGCCGATAGCAAACAGGTTCGTCTATTGACCGGTTTTCAGAACAGAGACGCAACAATATTTGCTATCCTGCAAGCTTGCTGCTGGTAGACAAAGGAACGCAGGGACGAATCGAACGGAGATAGGAAGGTGTCGTTCGAGCCAAGTCTGGCCTGCAAGAATCCTCTGAGCATGTTCATTGCGCGTTTCGGAGCGACTGTAGGTGCGACCGCGTTCTTCGCGATTCTTCCCAGTGCGTAGAGCGGGTGGTAACCCAACGTTTGCATGGCCGCCCCCCAGTAGACGAATTGATGCTTCGTGCCTCTTGGTTGAAGGTGGTCGAACACAACGTCGTCGAACAACCTAACTTTCAACCCTTTCTGAGAAGCCGCGTACAATAACCAGGTCTCCCATCCTGCTTTGCCGGGGTACCCTGCGCCAACTTCACCCCAAAATTTGGAATTAATCATTCGTCCACTTCCTGAAGGTGAATGTTCCCGTGAATATCCTCCGTTCGTCGAGGGGCGGCCGCTTGCGACCACTAACGTGGGGTCAGCCTCCATTCTAGATACCAGGAACTTCGCGTAGTCTTGAGGGTAGAAACAATCGTCACCACTGATCATGAAGAAGGGGGGATCTAAACCAGAGACGCTCCTGGTTTTCCATGCGAGGTTGATGTTCAATGGAACACGCCGGATGTCATATCCCCTATCCGGCCTAGTTAGCACGCTGACAGTGTCCTGGTGTTCACGCTCGTAGCGCCGAAGGATCTCAGGCGTCGAATCGGTTGACCCATCATCAACAACCACGACCCGTTCAGGCTTCAAGGTTTGGCCGAGTAAGGAGTCGAGCGTTCGCGGGAGATGTGGGGCAGCGTTCCTAGCTACAACTGCGGCCCAGTAACTCAACCGTCAGGCCACCAATGCCTCGATCGCAAGGCTGGCACCGTTTACCCGGTCACTGTCTATGAATATTCTATGCCAAAAGTGAAAACCGAGCAGTTGCCACAGAAGCACTTGTTGGCGCCTGTTCTCCTCTGAACTTGAGGTACTCGCGATAAGTTTTCGGACTCTATCCGCTCGGAAGTATCGTTGGACGACCTCTGATTCGGGTAGAATTTGCCGAACCAATTCACCAACCTCTCCTCTGAACCAAGCCTGAACGTTTACGCTGAAGCCCCATTTGGGCTTGCGGAGTACCTGTTCAGGCAGCATATCTCTCACCGCTTTCCTGAGCAAGAGTTTCCCATGCGTTCCAGTTGCGTACTTCATCCGCCATGGGACCGCCGCCATCAAGTCGACGATTCGATTGTCCTGGAGCGGAACTCTGAGCTCAAGTGAGTGCGCCATGCTCATCGTGTCGTCTACTGCGAGGAGGTCCTCAACAAGCTTCGTCCTCAGCTCTACATTAATCAGCCCCTGAAGAAAATCCGTTCCCTCGAAGAATGGGGCATATTGATTCCTCATGTCTTCAACCGATGATGCTCCATCTCTGAAGAATTCTCTGTTGAACGAATCTGGCAGCACCCCTGCTAAGATTAGATACTCGGACGTATTGTCCCCGAGCGATTTCAGAACGCGTAGCCGGTTCTTGCTTTTCATGTTCTTCGGTAGACTCTGGAGGGCACCGCCGAGGATTTTGAGGAGGTATGAGAATGGTTTCTTCGTGAGCCTTTGAATACGTAGCGCGTTCTGGTACCTTGTGTAGTATCCTGCAAAAACCTCGTCGCCGCCGTTCCCACTCAGGCAAACGGTTACGTATTTTCGTACGAGTTCGCAAACGAACCAAGGGTAGAGGTTGTATTTCGGCGCTTCCATGTGCCAGATCATTTTGGGGTATAGTTTCATGGCTTGAGAACTGTCTATGGTTAGTTCGTGGTGGTCCGTGCCGAAACGCTCCGCAATGAATCGGGCGTCCGCAAACTCATCCGTCTCCTCTCCGAAGCCCATGCAGAAGGTCTTCAACGGTTGGCTTGAAGCTTTGGAGGCGTAAGCGATTATTGTGCTTGTGTCGAGGCCGCCCGAGAGAAAACATCCAACTGGAACATCCGCTACCAGCTGGTCGCGGATTGATTCCTCGAGTGCCGATCGGAGTTTTCCGACGAGCTCGTCCGCGCCCGTAGTCGGCGTGGGGCAGGGTATCTGCCAATAATTCTCGGTTCTGACTGAGCCTTCGTGATAAGCGAGGAAGCTTGATGGTGGGAGTTTGTAGATTCCTTCGATGAGGGTCCCTTTTCCCGGGATATAGCCAAGGTTGAGTACGCAGTAGAGAGACTCCAGGTTCACGACTCTGCTTAAGGGGGTTTGAAGAATTGCTTTCATCTCTGATGCGAAGAGTAGCGTACTCTTCTGTATCGTGTAGTAGAGCGGTTTTATGCCCATTCGGTCGCGTGCCAGAATCAGCTTTCTTTGCTTTGAGTCCCAGAGCGCGATGGCGAACATTCCATTGAGTTTCTTAACGAAATCTTCGCCATACTGTTCGTAGCTGTGAACGATGACTTCGGTGTCTGATTTCGTGCGAAAGTTATGCCCGTGGGCTTCCAATTCATGGCGAAGCTGGCGGTAATTGTAGATTTCCCCGTTGTAGGTAACATGAACGGTTCCATCCTCGTTCTGTATCGGTTGGTGTCCGCCTTCAATGTCTATGATGCTTAGTCGGGCGTTGGCCAGCCCAATATCCTGGTCCAAATAGAATCCTGTATCGTCGGGCCCCCGGTGGCGGAGGACATAGATCATCTTCTTGAGGAATGGTTCATCGTTTAGGCCGGCGAAACCGGCTATACCGCAGAAAACGGGGCCCTCCTTTTGATGAAGTGACTGTGTGGCTAAAGGCTGGGAGGCTTATGAAATTCGTTATGACGGTTTCCGATACATGCATGTTCCATAAACGGAACGTTAATATACAATCCGGCTATACTGGCGTGTAGTGATTGAGATGAGCATGGTCTGTAAGCTAATCGGCCATCAATTCCGGAATACTTACGTGATAAACGAAGACGGAGACTTCTTCGAAGTTAATGACGCTCAGTACTGCAGGCACTGTGGAACGGTGCACCCTAACCTGCAAGCGAACTAGCTTACGAAGACTGGCGAAGGGATACCAGAACTAAAGCGCAAATCATACTAGCGGTCGAAATCTACCCTAACTTACTGCTGAGCTAGCGAAGACCGGCGTAGGCTCGGCTGGCTTCAGGAGCGCTTTTGTTCTGAACACCGGCCTGTAGACCGGTCCGTAGATGA
>JBAVCK010000194.1:0-23208 GCA_049586635.1 Bathyarchaeia archaeon | reverse complement strand
GGCCAGGGCTCGTTAGGTGATTTCTGAATGTGTGTGACGCTGTCGTTGAACCCCTGTAAGTCTGCTATGATGAGAAAGTAGCCTGGTGGTCTCACACAGGCTGTCGCGGTTTGAGTTACTGGTGTCGGATTCGCAGGCGTGCTCAATGAGGGCCAATAAACACTCACGACGGAACCTACCACTACAGCGACTAGGATGCCGACGACGAGAAATTTGTTCAGCAGGATTCGGCCTCTCGACGCCTTCATCGTTTACACTATATTTCCTTATTGAATGATGCAGCGGACTACTGTGAAACTGCGTGTAGTTTCATAGGCGTGAGTGTAAACCTCTTTTTTCTTAAGACCCAGGTGGTGGTCACGGTGTTCTTCTCTGTTCGCGTTCGCAGTGGGCAAGCACGGCCTGCCCGAGCATTCTAGTGCTGAGGTACACTCCACCTATCAGAACTAGGATTGTGCCGACTACGAAATACAGTTGCGTGCTAGGTAGGATGACAAGGGCGGATGACCCTAGGCCTACGACTAGGGCGGAGAAGAAGAGGCCGGCGCACGTGGGGCATGCGGTGAATAATCCTGTGAAGGCGCCCAACCCTAGCAGCCAACGCCCAGAGGCACCGTGGGGCCTGTTATGGTACTCAGAGACGATTAAGGTTGCATTCAGTCCCACCAGTGCGGACACCGCGGCAAGGATTAGGATGTTCGCTGGGATTACGAGCAGCCCAAGCTGGTTTGTCAGGAACACCGTTAGCACGGGTATGAGGCCTGTGCTGCCGCAGCATACCGCGATGACCGCGGATGGTGCTTGAACGAGATATTCTTGTGCAAAGTTTTCCATGGGGCGGTAGACAACGGTTCCAGAAACAACCGCGAAGAATAGACCGTAAAGGAGGGTCGCCGCGACCATGATGCGTTTGTATCTTTCCTCGCTCATGACTTTCGCGACGGTGAGCAATGTTGCTGGGCCAGAAACGTTTCCCAACCGAAGTACGTTGAGGAGTCGGCGAATGCCGAGGACCACAACGAGAATGCCACTTAGAGTGGAGGTGAGTACTAAGTAGGCTAGCGGTTCGAGCAGGGACAAACTCGAGTTGGAAAAGGCCGGGATTGAGTTCACGTACACTGAGTATGTTTGAAGCGGGAAGGCGATAAGCAATAACCCCAAGATGGCCTCGCCTAATCCAGGCCAGTCAGGCCATAGTGATCTTGAGGGATGAGACACGTGGTCTCCCTTCACTTTTTCTCCTTACATGCTGGGGAGATTGAGTAGTGTATGTTGCGTGCTTCATCGAATGCCTTCACATCAAATCCTTTGTCAGCCCTATAGATTACAGCATGACATTTTCCACACTCGATCGCATCGGGTTCCTCAACCGGTGCCTGTTTTCCTGGGTTAGCCAGAAGGAGACCTCTTGGAGCAATCTGTTTCATTGGGCCTGAGAGCTCAGTCGAATCCTTCTTAGGGGCAGGTTTCCAGACTAGGCTCCCGCACCTAGGGCATTTCTGCCGATTCGTCTTCGCCGACAATCCGCATGACCCGCACAACCATCTCATTTGGAAATTACCGCCTGTCTTGGTGCGAATCTGTCGTTGCGTGTTGCATTAATCAAAAGTCGGATCCCAGGACACACAAGAGGATTGTTCGTTTGAGGTGGGGATTTCACGTTTGCATTAACGTTGGGCAATATCCCCGACCCCGATTCAATACGTTATGTCTTGTATCACGGGACCACATTCCTTGTAGGTGGAAGATAAACGACTCGTTATGTGTGCCGCGCACCCGTCGAATTTCTACTAGGTGGAAAGGGCGTTGAGAAGGTGGAGTGGTGGTACCCACAGTTAAGCAGCGGGGGCTCGCATTAACCTCTCACGTGAAAATTGGGAAAGGAGGTGTCGATGTATGCGGCAAAGAGTTTGGATGCCCAGCTACGTCTACTCCTACAACCCTTGGTACGGATACTACCCGTCCCTAACCTGGCAGGAATACGAAGTAGACTACTAAGCTGGAAACCGTTGGCAAAATCCCCTTTCCGATTTTTTTCTTCCTATATTATCACTGAAGAACTATGAGTCGGCCCGACTGGGAACGGCGAATTCTTTCGAGTATTTTGACTTCGGCCTTTCTTTTTCCAAAGTACATTCCGAGGGAAAAGTGGAGGCTAAACCCGAGGAGCGAGAGGATGCCAAAATGGTATGGCAGCGGAGCCCTGTTCAACCATAAGGAACGGTAGAACAGGCCGACTAGTGTTAGGATAGCCCCGAGCCCCGCCAACGCGCCCACCTCGTAGTAAAGCAGGGTCTTGTGGAACGGACTCGCGTTGAGTCCCGTGACTTTGATTCTGTCAAAATATGGGAGAACGAGTGCGGGTACGATCCCCGCGATAACTGTGAGGACAAGAAGGGCAGGGATCAATTGGCGCGAGAAGGCAATCGGCCCTACACCGACGGGCCTAGAGAATATGTCGAGGGCGTGTAAGAGCGGTTGGAACATTCCAGCACCGGGGCCGTCGCCATTGTGAACGTCCCAGCCCAAACCCACCGCCGAAATGAACACCACACCGGCCACAAATAACAACTGGACTCGGTCCAGTATCTTACTGCTCCTGCTCAATGTGGGTGGAGTTTTCGATTGCTCGATGATCTGTTTCGAGCTAGTAACATGGGAAATGAATTTTGCGAGGTTCAAGGATGGTGAACCACCCAGCGTGATGATCATCAAGTACCCAAGAACAACTGCTCCTAGGCCTGCAATAGAAGTAGAAATTATCATGACCGTCGGGCCGAGTACGGGCCCGAGTGTGGAGCGTTCCCACAGCGTGCGCCCGAAGGTTGTAACAATCGCAACGGTGTATAGCACGATGCCAACAATCGCGTACGCAAATGCTGTGTAGTCCATCCTGACCAGGTCGGCCACCTATTGAACTCGAACAATTTCTCAGATTAATGTGATTATCGAATGACCCGTTGTTTTCCCGTGTGAAGCGCAACCAGCATAGTTCTTTATTGGTAGGAGTCTCACAGCGGCGCCGAACTAGTTCCCGGGTAAGCGGATTGAGGCGCGTACTTGACCGCGGCGCGGTCATTTCACTGGTCCTTTCCAGGGCAGCCTATGCGATCAATTGGTATAACGTTGCCGCGGTTTTCGCGTTCATAGCCTTTGACTACGGCCTGAACGTGTCGGGCCTGGGCATATTGACTGCAAGCTTCTACATTGGCTTGGGACTGTTTCAGATTCCGGGCGGGATAATTGCGGCGAAGCTCGGCCCTAGAAGAACTGCGATTTATGGAATGTTGTTATCTTCACTCGCAGTGTTGTTGACGGCGTTCACCTTTCAGTTCTACCAACTCGTACTCTTGAGATTCTTCGTCGGGGTCGGGATGGCCCTATTCTTTGGGCCAGGGGTCACGCTAATCGCGAAAGCATTCCGAAGGGAATCACAGGGGCTTGGTGTCGGGGTCTTCAACGGAGCTTTCTATGTTGGCGCCGCCGTTGGCCTCTTTGGATGGTCAGTTCTCGCTGACCTAACCGGCTGGCGGCTGAGCCTAGCTGCTAGTGGAGGACTGGGAATTCTGGGCGGCCTACTTCTCCTAGCCTACCTGCCTAAGGACACTTTGCGTAAAGGATTCATTGTTAAAATGACGGACCTCAGGAAGGTTCTTTCAAACCGATCCTTATTCTTGCTCTCGTTCGAACTATTCGGGATAGGCAGCGGCCAAATTCTCGTCAACACCTTCATGATTTACTACCTTGAACAATCCCTGAGGCTAGCGCCCGCCTCCGCAGGAATAATTGGAAGCCTAAGCCCGCTCTGCGCAATCCTTGCATCCCCGCTCTTCGGCATCCTATACGACAAGACGAAAAGAACCAGGCTTCTTCTATTCCTGCTTGGGACGGTGTTAGCAATTGCCGTTGCAATAGCCTCGATAGGAAACATCTACTCCGCAATCGGCGCAACGCTAATTGCAGGTTCGAGCAGCGGCGCATTCACGATCAGCTACTTGGCTGCCAGGAAGGTTCGCGCAGCGTCGGCGGAATATGAGACGCTTGCGGTGAGTTGGGTCAACACTATCCAAATGTTTGCAGGCTTCTGGTCGCCCGTCGCGTTCTCTCTCCTAGTCATATCATTCGGATACGGGACATCGTGGCTGGTTGGGGCAGCGTACACATTTCTCTTGATCTCAGCCATTCTCTTGGCAAAGGAGCGGCGTGGTACGGTAGCCTAGTTCCTTTCTGTCAGTTCTAGGAACTTGCCCAAGTACTCCTTGAGAAGCCTCCGGTAACCATCCTCAGTGATGTCTTCGTTCAAGTTCGTCATCAGATTCATGAAGTATGGGAACTGGCTAGAGGCCGTCACAGGCAATTGAGGTAGGAACCTCTCCTTCGATGCTTGGATTCAAGACGCGTTCGAGCTTTCCGGAGCGATCGGTCAGTCGTGTGCAAGCTCCAACCTTAGGACAGAGATAAATTGTAACAGCCTCCAGTTACGCATGAAGCTACGATGTTTGCGATTTCTGAGCTCTACGATTATGCATCCTGCGTTCGGCGTAGGTTTGCGGATAGGCTTGCAGAATTGCCGTGGGAGACGTTGGAGAGGAATAGGGAGGCGAGTTTCTACAGCATGAAGAACATACTCCTGCATATGGTGGATAATGAGGATTGGATCGTCAACTGGGTCATACCCGGCCGGAGTGGTGATTACGTGCGCCGGAAGTGGGTTGAGTATACGAGCATTGGAATGGTGCTGGCGCATCTGGAGGAAGTTGAGAAGAAGACTCGAGCCTGGTTGGCGGGCATAGATGAGGATGGGTTGAGGCGGAAGGTGAGGTTCACTCTCTCCTCCGGAAACGAGTTCGAACTCGTGATTGAGGAATGTCTTCTCCAATCCTTCACCGAGCAACTATACCATATGGGTGAACTAATCGCGTTAATGTGGCAGGAGAACATCGAGCCGCCTAAGATGCAGTGGTTCTGGAACAACCCAAGAAGCAGCTAGACGAGGCAACCCGCTGCCACATGATTTCTGCTTGGTAGAAATGTGGAACATTCCCCATTTGCGCTTTTTTCTCCAAGCTCCGTTAAATACGTTGACGGGTAAGGTAGCCGTGTTGAAGGCTGGAGGTGAGTTGAGATGGCGAAGAAACGCAAGGTCAAGATGAAGCTTGCAGAAAGTGGTCACGTTAAATCTGAGACCGGTCAAACAGAATACGTAGCATAAGAGGGCTATAGTTTGCGGGACTGTTAATCCCGCTCTCTCCTTAGTTTTCTTTTTCGAATAATCTGCTTCTGGTGAAGGTCTTACCTTCTAGTGGGTGGCGGTTAATCGCAGCCGCTTTGCGAGTGTAGTGAGCTAGATTCGTGAGTAAATGTTGGAGGCCTGTGTTCCCTTGCTTTGAATTTCCTGCTCTATCTGCCTGAGCAGGAGTATTCGTTTGTATGTGGGTGGGTGCGTGGCGAAAGCTTCGTTAATGGACCGCCAGTGGGATTTCGCCTCCTGTTCCATCGCTAATTCAAGCTCATGCTCATCCAGTACACCGTTGTGATCGAGATCGTACCGACTCTTCTGTTCCAGAATCCCAGCGACTTCCTGCTTCGCCAGTGCAGGGTCCGCGATGAATAGGGCCCGGGCGCCGTGGGTGTCCTGCGGGGCAAGAGAAAGGCCGTACGTTATTCTAGTGAGGGCACTTTCGAGGCTTCTAGGCGATTGGGTAAGGTATGCTGAGAAGACGTCCGCGAAGCTTTCCCTAAGCCTGCTCAAGCGCAGGACTAGGAGTTGGGATATGAAATAGACGGCTAAGGCAACTATGCCAGCCAAGACAATGTATCCAACTCCACTCTCCCGTTCTCCCCTCCTTCCGCCGCCCCCATAGACCTGGAAGCCAAACGCCGATCGAACTATCACGTATGCGATTAGTGGAATCGCGGACATGAATGTCATCACAATCGAGTCCTTGTGTCGAACATGACCAAGCTCGTGTGCAATGACTCCGTGGATCTCATCTTCGCTCAGCTGCGTTAACAGGCCTTGGTTGACGGCTAGGGTCATGTTCGATGAGGAGTTGCCGAAGACGAAAGCGTTAGGCGTTTGGTCAGGAACAATAGCTAGACGTGGCTGCTTCACGCCCGCCTCTTGGGCCAGCTTACTGACGGTCTGTTCTAGCCAAGCATTCTCGCCCGGCCTCAGGTAACGCAGCCGGGTCGTTAACCGAACAATATACGGGCTAATAGCGAATTGAATCAGCATGAAAATCACCGCCAGAACAAGTCCCCCGAACAATATGCCAGCAGGGGAAAAGTCAACGCCGGCAGCAGCGCTGATGAAGAGGGAGACGACAGCTATGAAACCGATGAAAATGAAGAGCGTAATGATTACCGTGAAGTACATGGTGCCTTTGAGCTGCCCAAGGTTCGCCAACTATTACCACGACTCCAACTTCGAGTTCGCATGCGAGAAGGAATAGAGACATTAAAGATTAGCTACCGTAATCCCGCAGTAGATTAGACTTGGTCGCGGTCACGAAGGAAATAGCCTGCCCGCACTGCGCAGCACCCCTACAGGTGCAGCCTGGGGAGATCCTCGTAACATGCAGGTATTGCGGGTTCACAAGCTTCATTGAAACCGGTAAAGCGTTCGAGTTCGAGCACTCGCTCATCCTCAACTCCATCCAGGGGCCACAGGTTTTCAAGCTGGTTCAAAGCTGGATGGCCAGCAGCTTCATCGCGTCAAAAGACCTTCAGAAGAAATCAACCCTGGCCGAACAGAACCTGACCTACCTACCTATCTGGGTAGTCAGCGCCGAAGCCCAAACACATTACAAGGGAATCATAGAGCGCATCGCTCCACCGGTGCAGCAGGAAGGAGACATCTCAGACGAGTACGACTGGCTGGTGTTGGCTAGGAGGCAAACTGACTTTCCCACCCGCTCATATCACCTCTCGCTCGCCGGGAAAATCCCCTTCGACGCCGCCAGAATAGAAAGCGGCGCTAAGGTCTTGAACAGCGAGATGGATGCCGACGAGGCCGCCACGCAAGCTCGGGACGAAATCGAGCACCTCCACGAGTACCTTGCCAAGGAGAAAATCGACAGAGTAGAGGACATCAAGACCATGTTCAACGTCACCAGCAACTTCTACCTCCACGCCCCCGTATGGTTCGTAACCTACGTCTACAAGAACGCCCGATACCAAGTCCTGCTGGATGGCTCCTCATCGGAAGTTATCAAAGGGGACATGCCAAGCTCCGACTTCAAACTAATGTGAACCCAATCAGGCACGATTAATCCTTAAGAGCAAAAGCAGCTCAGTGGGTTGTAGAGAACTTCCATGGCCACAAAAACACCCCTCGAACGAGTACAGGAAAGCGACAGGCCCCTAGAACGCATAATGCTTCAGCTCCCCGGCTTCCGCGGGTACAAGGTTAGGGAGGAAAGAAGGGAAGCCGACAGGATCCTGAGGGACGACGTTTACCGTGCCCTCAAGGGCGCCCGAGACGACCTCATGGCCTGCTTCCAGCTCCTCAATAACGCTGGCACGCCAGAGTTGATGGAACCCACTAACCAGCTCATCGCAAAGTTGGACCGAGTTGCTGAGAAGGTAAACCGCGCCTCATACGGGTACACCGGGTTCTTTGACTCGGTGCGCATCGAAGCCCCTCAGCTGGATCAGATGGTGGCCTACGACACGCAAATGATGGATACTGCACGAAAGTTGGCTGATTCAATTTCTAGTTTCAAAACGCAACTTAGCCAGGGGAAACTCGAAGATACACGGAACACGGAGAATGCTCTTGACGCCTCGATTTCACAACTTGAAGCAACGTTTGACAAACGCAAGCAAGTGATTGAAGGAGTGGCCGTCTGATGCCTCAAGTTATCGAGTGGGTCAACGCGGGGCCCGACGACCTAGTGTACCGTTACCCTGACGAGAACATAGTTTGGGGAGCGCAACTAATCGTTCACGAGTACGAGTACGCTGTCTTCTTCCGCGACGGCAAAAGCTACGACACCCTAGGCCCGGGTAGGCATACGTTAACAACACTGAACCTTCCCTTGATCACAAAGGTTCTGCAAAAAATCGCTGGGTTTCAACAGACACCCTTCAAGGCGAACGTAATCTTCGTTTCCAACAAGCAGTTCGCCGGGAAATTCGGGAATAGGGCCCAGACAACCGAACTCGCACCGCTCATGACCTTCGGTTCCTTCTGGTTTAGGGTCGAAGATGCTTCGTTATTCGTGAATGAGGTTGTGGGCGGGCAGAACGCGTACACAACAGCGGACGTAAACAATTTCCTACGAGGGTTCGTCAACGAAAAAATGATAGACACCCTCTCCAAGTACGACCTCCAGACCGTATTCACAAAGCTTGACGTGACGTCGAATGACGTCAAAGCCAACCTTGTTGACTACTTCAAACGAATCGGGGTCCAGATGATTGACCTCAAGTTCGAGGGAATCGACACAACGCCCGAATTCCGGGACAGGTTGTTCTGGTTGAAAACAGGCCGTGTCTCACCTGACGAAGTGATTAGAATGGAGACTGTGAAGGACGCTGCCGCGTCTCTCGGTAAATCTACAGGGGGAGGTGCGGCCTTCGGGGCCGGCATGGTTCTCGTGCCGCCACTATTCCAAACGTCCGGAGGGACGGCCCCTGCGGTGGCGCTGGTTGTCTGCCCGAACTGCCAGGCACATATCCCGTCAACATCAAAGTTCTGTCCCAACTGTGGCACAAACATAACCAGTTCCGAAACACAACTTGCCACTGCACCTGGAAAGAAATGTCCAAAATGCAACAGCATCGCATCTGCAGGCGCCACCTTCTGCCAAAACTGCGGCGCGAAACTAACCTAACCTTTCCTAGCCGGATACAAGCTGAAGAACGCACCGAACCAGCACAAAACTCGCAAGTACTCCATCAGCGGACCAATCCGAAGTCTTATTTTCTCAATTTGAACATTGTTCGCCCATGGCAAGACGGAGAAGAAAACGTAGTCGCAGGAAACGCACAGTCAGAAGACGGAAAACCAGTCCCGGAAGAAAAGCCAAGCGAATAATGCGTAAACATGCGAAGCACGCGCGTCGCAAAATCGGAAAACGCCTACTCAGATTAGGAAGAAAGCTCGCTAAGTAACCGATTCACATAACTATTCATGGTTCTCAAAGCCGCGTCCTCCGGCGGGCCAAGAAGAGTAAAACCGCTCCAAGCAACAGGCCATAAGGCAACGTTGAATGAGCATAACTCAAACGTCGTTTGTTGAGTGACGGACCGCTTCGAATCTCCGACACTGGCTCATATTGAAAAATAGAGGGGATAAGCCGGAATGGTCCGGCCCATCAAGTTGGATTCGGAGACGTGTTTACTTAAATTTCTGAAGGTTGGCGTTGTCTTCGTTGAAGACCATTTCGAGCATGCCCAAGACTGCTTTCTTAATTGAAGCGTTATCCATGCCTTGAGCAACGAATTCTCCTTCAACAACGACCTTGGTCTTCGGGCCCATTGGAGTATAGGTATGCGTATGCTTTGATCCTTTCATTGGACCAGAGAGAACCTCTGTATACATTGATGTGGGCGGGTTCATAGTCATCTTCCATGCTTCCATGTGCGTTGAACCGTCGGGGTTCTTGACTTCGAGGTCGAGAGTCAATCCCTTTTCGGTTTGGTCGCGCGTGCCGGTTACTTTGACTGCACTGTGCGAGTGTTCGTCGTCGTTGATGTATCTCCAGATTTTTTCAACTGGGGCGTCGAAGACGCCTTCATCTTTTATGTGTACCATTGTCGGTCAACAGTTCATTACATATGACATGAATTTAACTGTTGTAAAGGGGTCTAGTTACTCTGGTCATTAGAGTCATACACGGAGTGAACGGTTGAGCTGTCTACGACTCGCGCCATTTTGCTTTCAATAGGGCGAGTAATAGAAATGCGAGAGTGAACGCTGGAAGTGCGAGCCAGCTCACGAGGATTTGAGAGCCACTGGGCGAGATGCCCATCACGCTTCGAATTAGGTTTGCCGCGTGAGTCGTGGGAATGAGTTCGGCAACTGGCCTCAGGAGCACTGGTAGCGTGGTGACTGGGTAGAAGACAGGGGGTAGGATTGAGAGGACGATCGAGATGAATGAGACGGTGATGAAGGCTGATCTGGTGTTTAGCACGTAGGTGGATAGGAAGAAGCCTATCGAGCTCGCCATTACCCACGTCAGAATTATGACCAGGATCATTTCAAGGAGGGCTAGTAGGCCAAACCCGACCGTCGTGTAGGCGACGATGGCTGTTATGACGAACACTGCGGGAGCGGCGAACGCTAGTTCGGATAGTGCGACTGAGAACATATAGGTGAACGGCGAGACTGGCGAAGCAACGACCATAGATTGGAATTTGTGATCTATCTTCAGGCCTGTGAGGTCGGCGCCCAAGAATAGCCCTTGCTGGGTTGCGGTCATTGTGATTGCACCAGCGAGTCCGTATGCGAACGCGGTCCGTTGTCCCGCTACGAAGAGTATGAAGAGTATTGTGAATGGTGTTGCGAAGACGAAGGGCAGAAGCGTGGGTATCCTGAGCATCGGCAAGACTCCAATATAGTACGCCAAGGCGCCCGTAGCCCTCAAGTTTCTTCGGAATGTGTTCAGTAACGATTCATTTTTCATAAATCGAACTTCCCTTTGCTGGCTCAATTTTGTTGTTGGCGGGAAGGTCACGATCTATCTCTGAGCCAACAAGCTCGACGAAGACGTCGTCAAGGGACACGGGGCTGATCGAGATCGCAGCTTTCCGGTTTAGTGCTTCCTTACTAATTTCCTGAGCTCTCGTTTCGTCCGTGAGGATTCGGAGAAGGTTTCCCGCGCGGACAACCTTCCCGTAGGCTTGGAGTTCTTCGGCAGTGAAGCCGGTGCTGACGTCGATTCTAATTCTCGCATCAAGATGCTTCTCCCTGACGTCCGAAGGGCTGCCGCTCGCCAGAACCCTTCCCCTATCGATGATCGCAAGTTCGTCTGACAGTGCTTCAGCTTCATCCATGTAATGTGTGGTGAGAACAATCGTGCGGCCCTCATCCCTCTTGAGCCTGATCAACTCATCCCAAACTCTCCTCCGGCTCACCGGGTCCAAGCCTATTGTTGGCTCGTCAAGAAAGATGAGTTCCGCGTCACAGGCGATGGCCATCGCTATCAGAACCCGCTGTTTCATTCCACCCGACAGGTCCTCGGAACGAACTTTCTCGACCTCCGTCAGTTCAAGTGTTTCAATAATTCGCTTCGCCTTATGTGCTGCTTCAGAATGGCTTACCCCTCTCATCATGAGCGCGAGGACGATGTGATCCTTCGCGGTGAGGGTCCAAAGCGGCCTACCTTCCTGAGGTGCGATCGCAATTCGTTTTCTTATCGCCTTAGCATCCTTCAGCACATCTAGGCCTAGGATGGTGACTGAGCCGGAGGTTGGCAACAATTGGGTCGTGGCTATGCGGAGGAAAGTTGTCTTTCCGGCCCCATTCCTCCCAAGAAGAGTGAATATTCTGCCCTCGTTCACTGCCAAGTCTAGGCCGTCTAGTGCCGGGATTTCGCTTTTCCCGTAGTACTTGACAAGCTTGCGTACTTCGATAATCGAGGAGGGCAATGATGATTCACGCTTGGTTCAGCCTCGAAAACACGCATGGTTCTATTGAAGATTGAGTCGGAGATCTGCATTGACTTTCCTTGCTCTCACACTGTGCGGAAGCGAATTATGTGGCCTCAAAGTAGCCTTGTTTCCGTGTTCAAATGGGCGACGAGAAGTTCGAAATCGACCTCGGGAGTCTTCTCTCAAGGCTCCTCCCTGACGAGAACGCCTTGGCTTTCAAGAAGTTGGACGCTGTCAAGGCGAAGCTTGTGGAGATGCACGACCGGAATCTAGTGAAGATCAATCATTCGGCTATGGAGGTTATCTGTGCTAAGGATTTGATTTTGAGGGGCTATGACGTCGATGTTGAGCACGGCTTAGAAGAAGCGCTTGTCTGCGACCTGCTGGGAACTAAGGGCGGCGGAAGGGCCATAATTGAAATCGAGACGGGTTTCGTCCCCCCAGAGCATGCATTGGACCCCACAGCGTTTTGCTCAGCTAGAATTGCCAGCAAGATAGCTAGGTACAGTAAATTCGCGGACAAATTCAGCTTAGCTTCACCCCTCTACCAAGTGCTGCCAATTCCTTCACTCTTCCTGAAACCACCACGAGTGAGAGAGCACGAGGAGCTGGAGGAGATGAAGACGCTGTGCGACCGCTACTACGATAATCCACCCATAGCCCTGAAGGCGATAGCTACCGGTAGACTTCACTCGCTCTTCTTCATTGATGTGGACAGCGGGACAGTGAGAGAGGTGGACCCTGAAACTTATGCTGAGTCGCTGAGTACGTGGGATAAGCTGAGAAGGTAATTGCTGCCCAACTTTCGAGGCAGATGTGGCTTTCCCTTCGCGAGGGACTTTCGACCTTTCCCTCATCCAACGCCTTGGTTTTCCCTCACTCGGGCATCACGGAGTTTCTGCGGTTTCCCGCTAGCGTCGTAGCGCTACGCCCGAGCGCTCATCGATCCACATAACGACCCAAGGCAAACCCTGGGACGGAAGCCGACCGACGAATCTACCCCTGTCTCGGTTGAGCAGCAGGATATGCTTGTCGTTGCAGAGATATGGGGATTGTGGCTGAGCCCCAAACAACAGGTGTGATTTCCAGTGGAACGGCACATAGCTGGGTCCACCTGCTCGTTACCTTCAAAAAGCCAAAGCATGACGACTCAATCAGGATGAATCAACCTATGTCTAGTTCAAACCCTCACCATTGCACCAAAAGTTCTCTCACGATGGAATTCTCATGGGCAAGGTTGCGATGGCTAGGCTTCAAGAGGTCCTACCTCATTGACGTTGGAAAAGTCTCCTGCAAGAAATGCGGACGCATATTCTCCATCGAAGAACACACTGTTCAGAAAGCCTTGGCGAAAAGAGCAGCTGAGTTCAAAGAAGACCTTCAGGAAATCGCGCTTGAGCGCAAAGACTAGGATCCGCTCGGTATTTCCAGGTTGGCTCTTGGACGGGCTAGACGGATTCCATTAGGCTCGCTACTTTTTCTTCATCAAACACTTGGTCTGAAATCTTACGTAACTTCATGGCGAGAGTCGCATCACGGCCTTTTCCCAAAGCCCACTTCATATCTGAAGCTACGAACCCACTGTCCCTGAACATTCCCCTCGCGGCAAGTGCGAATGGGCATGAGGTTAGGGGGTGGCCTTCTTCAAGGAGTAGTTTGAGGACGGGGCTGTAACGATAATTCTTGAACCGGAATCTGGCTTCTGAACGAGACAGGTCGATATCTATCTTGTCCGACAACCCTTGGTTTACATAGAATTCCGCTAGCTTGTTTAGGGATTCTTTGTGTCCTTCGGGAAGTTTCGTGTGGAATTCGTCTCGTAGAAATTCGATAATTCCGTGGCCGATGTTATCGAGGAGGAGTTGGGCTTGTGCTCCTAGGTATTCGAAGCCACACGCCAATCCATACTCAACAGTCTCAAACGCAGGTAACCCCACTTTGGTATTCGAGTATCCTGTTGGTTGGACTGTGCTAAGGTCTGCGTGGTCCGGTGCGGTGAGAACTGAGTCGGCAGGCGATACATTCCTGAATCTGAAGCTGTATGTTCCATCTGAGGACAATCCTTCGGACAGAACTTGTGATCCACGGTGTTCTTCTCTCTCAATTGCTCCCCGTGCGAGGCATAGGGGGCAGGTTAACAGGAAGCAATTCTGGTTCCGGAGTTTTTTCATTAGGCCCATGAATCTCCAACCGTGCATCTTGACGAGGAAAGCCTCTCCGTCAGGTGAGAATTCGACTTCGCTCACGTAGCCATTGTCCTTGAAGAAGCGGATAAGTTCGGAGATGGATTGGTATGGGTCTTTTGACAGCTGTAAGTAATTCAGTTTCACGCCGTAGTCAATGATTCCAGTCCCGATTCTGTCGAGCATTTCTTGGCCGCGCTCATGTCCAAGATAGTCGAAGGCTCTTGCGGCTCCGTAGATAACAGAATCTAACACGGCGAGCTGAATTGATTTCATCTCTTTCGCCACTATATTTTCACCACTTTGTCGCAGAAGGGTGCAAGTTGGGATACAACGTCCCGTTCCGCATTCATCTCGACAGTGAGAAGGGAGCCTGAAGTGTTCCACCTGCGCATTTTCTCCGTCAGCAGGTGAGCGAACTTGGCAACGGCCTTTGGGTCGTTGTAGATGAGGAGAGTTGAGAGGCTGTCTAAGAACAGGAACTTATCTTCGCTGATCGCGTTGACGGCTTTGGAGATGCCGATGCACAGATTGCTCAGGTCGACCCCTGACCCTAGGCAAGCATGATTCTTCTCCTCCTGAATTGATGGGACGTTCGTAATCCCGTCCACAAAGAACAATGAGCTGGGGGCGATTCCAGATTTCTCAAACGTCTTGCTCAGAACTGAGAATGGTTTGTTCAAGCTTACGTAGATTCCGCGGGGGACTTTGGCAGTGAAGTAGCGTAAGAGCGCGAGAACCGCATCCTGATACTTGAGGGGGTCGATTAGCGCAAGCACTACCGGTCGCTCTAACCCGTCCAAGCTCTCGCCAATACTGCTCGAAAGTTCAACGCCCAACTGAAAATCGTACACTGATAATTTTCACGTGCATAAAACCTTTCGATAGAGCACACCCTGGACCCGAGATTCACATTGCTGAACCTCTAATACTCTCATTCGGAGTCTTATTGCCGCCGCGAGAGCACTAGTGTGAAGCTGTCGGGCAGTTGGATGTTACTCTTAATAGTTGACTTCGCAGTTAACGAATTGTGTATCCTCAGGATTGACGATTAATGGCTGAAGATAAGATTGGTCAGGTAATGAGTAAACCCGTCCGAACAGTCAAGCCCGACGAAAAGCTCAGTGCCGCGATGGTAATCATGGAGAAGAACAACGTCGGCAGCGTCGTTGTTGTTGAAGGCGAGAACCCTATTGGAATCATAACCGAACGCGACGTTATTCGGCAAATCCTGAAAGGAACTCAAATGATTCAGGGAGCAGTAACACAAGTGATGTCAAAGCCTCTGATCACAGGGGGACCTGATATGCTTGTTCAGGACGCCGTTGACCTAATGCTTGAGAACAAGATTCGTCAACTTCCCGTGGTTGAAGGAAACAAATTGGTTGGCATAGTTACGGACGGAGACTTGATGCGGTCGGTTCTCCGCGTTTCATACGAGAAGCTAAGCAAACTTAAGCTTCGGGAATTGGAAATTGAAGCGGCAAGGATAGCAGCCCAGATAGTTACATTGCTAAATCTCTAACACTCATATTCGGAGTGTTATCGCCGCCGCGACAGCACGACGGCGGCCACAACCGCAACAGCGGCCACTAATCCAGCAATTAGTAGGAGCCCAACACCCGAATGAAGGCCGGTTGAGGATACAGTGTTCTCGGTCGGCTGCGTTGTCGTTACAGTTGTAGAGGTGGCAGGGCGGATTCCTGCGAGCTGCGCGTAGAATAGGCCGGTGGAAGAGAATTGGTCGTTCAGAATGTTCTGGGACGCAACCTTACCGAGCGCTGCTGCAAGGTCTTGGTAGGATAAGGCCGCAGTGTCGGAATTGTAATCGACGTATCCGAAGAATTGCGTTGTCCAGAAGGGTGAGACGTAATCAATCCCCCCAGCCTTAGCCGAGTTGACCATCGCCGCCAGGAACTCTTGATCCAAAGGCGCCCAGAAACTGAACACATCGTTCCGGAACACATCAACGTTTGAGGCTAAGCTCTGGCTCTGAAGCGTCCCAACCTTATACAGCCAAGCCTCATCCATGACAACCCGTTTTCCATTTTGCTTCGCGATGTCTGAGAACGTGGAGATACGCTGGAGGGTTGGGCCAACGATTGGGTAGACGTGCACGGCGATGAATTCTAGGCTGGTGTTGGCTGCAAGGCTTTGCACGTAGGCCTCGTTAAGCCATGTTCCACTTCCCGCCCCTACCTTCGTGTTGTCCTTGTTCAGACCGTTCAGAATGTAGTTCACGTATGCCGTATACGATTCGGGAGAATTGAATTCCGTAAAGCCAGTCAGCTTATACTGCGTGTCCGGCTCCGCGCCCAAGTCCAAGTAGTCTGGTTGCAAGTCTTGAATGAGGGCTGCAACCATCTGCTTCCTCTGTAGCTCGAATTCTTGAAACGTCAGTTTCGAGTAATCGAAGGTTATGGGTGAGAAGGCGGTATTTGCGAATAGCACGGACGACTCAATCTCAACCACCATACCCCTTTTCCTAACTTCCTGCACGACTTGTTGGTAGAATTGCACGTAAGCCTGGTAGTTCGGAAAGTTGGGCGTGTATAGTGGGTAGCCTACTGGGAAGGTGACGCCGCCAACACCCAACTCCTTCAACCGATCCAGATATAGGGTTACAGCCTGCATCGTGTTCGGCGAAAGCAACGCATCCCCCCGATTCGCGTTTGCGGGCAGCAACTCTGCACCGAAAATCGGCGAACCTGTCCCAGGCCCCATGCCGGCTAAGGTGGCGTTGAAACTGTCCAAACTCGATTTGAGAGTAGAATAGAGTTCCTGGTATTCGGGCGGAACCTGAGCCTGGCCTACCCCCGAGAACGCAGAGGCACTTGGAATTAGTAGGAGGCTGAACAGAAAGAGGCTGCTGACCAGATAGGTTTTCACGGAAACTCGACCCCGACCCGTCAACCGGCCAGTTTCAATATTAGGGGTTATGAACGAATCGTTCAAGTTACGCAGGTTCGATTGCTATGAGCTTGGATAGGGAGAACCAGTCCTCGATAACATCCTTCGCAGCCTTGCCATAGTACTTCTCGTAGAGGGCAACTTTGCATTGCCAAGCTTCATCGTTGCCCTCCTCTGCGTAGTGGGCTTTTCCCGTGAAGTTCTTTCCACCTATCTCGAATGAGACCTGGCCGTTCTGCTTGAGGTTCTTCATCCAGTCCGTCTCACTCCCCTCGTGGCTAAGGTACACCTTACCCTCCCCGAGCGCAAACCACAACTCTACCGTGTGCGGCCGCCCAGTCTTCCGCCCCTTCGTCGTAAGGTGAATGAACTTCTGGGACCTAACCTTCGCCAAATCGTCCATGCTGGCCATGAGGTCTCATCTGGGGGCGTCTCTATGGCGGATCGTACTAATTATGATTGGAAACCGGCGGTATGAGGAGCGTTGCGTCAGCTAAGGCCGAGGGCGTTAGTCGGTTTGTGGAAAGTCGCCTTGAAAGATCTCCTCTAGTGCCCTTCTAGGTGAAGGTTCAGGTTGCTCGGCCGCATAGCCTAACGAGAACATTGCCACGGGACGAACAGACTTGACGCCTAGAACCTGCTGCACTTTCCCTTCGTCAAAGTCCCCGACCCAGACGGTTGCCAAGCCAAGGTCTACCGCCGCAAGCACGGCGAAGGCTCCAGCGATCGTCGCATCCTGAATGCTGTAGAGCTCCTTTCCCCTCTTCCCGTATTTCGCAGCCGAACGTTCGGGGTCCGCGCAGAAGACTAGGCAGACGGGAGCCTGCGCGATGAACCCTTGGTCATGCGCGGCCTTCGCAAGAGCATCCCTCTTAGCCTGATCACGAACCACAAAGACCTTGTACGCTTGAAGGTTCCCGGCTGAAGGCGCCATGTTGACGACTTGGAAGATGCGCTGCAGTTTGCTTTCCTCAACGGGTTGAGGTTTGTAGGCTCGCACTGAACGCCTCTGAGTTAGAACTTCAACGAACTCCATTAGGAATCATTCTGGGGTTGAACTCGGGCGGATTAAAGGGGAATTCTTGACACCCAGAATTGCAATCCAGCGAGCCCAGAATTTACCACCAAACCCCTAGCCCCACACGATTTCCCATGCCGATACATTTCGAATCGGTTAGCAGAGAAGCACAACTTCTCAGCCCCCTCCAGAACTTTGAACGGGTCAGCCAAACCATCGAGCACAGGCGGGACCCGCTTACCGGCCGACGCGTGATTGTGCTCCGGGGACGGTTGGACTATGTTAAGCGGTTCATAGAGTCGGACGAGAGCGCCATTGACGGCTTGGCGGATTCAACGCAACAGGACTGCCCCTTCTGCCCCGCATCTGTGGAACAGAAGGCGCCAAAATTCATTCCGGAAATCTCACCCGAAGGCCGGATACGGGTGGGTGATGCGATCTGCTTCCCAAGCCTCTTCGCCCACGAGGACTTCAACGCGGTCGTCGTCCCAACACGTTCACACCGTGTCCCGTTAAATCAAATGCAGCCCTTCATGTTCGTTGATGCATTCAAGGCGTGCATCGAGTATTTTCGCCGACTGTATGCCTGGAAGCCCGCGGTGAAGTACAATGCCGTTGCTGTGAACTTCTACCCACCTGCTGGCTCAACTGTCGCCCATCCCCATGTGCAGGCTCTCGCGAGCGACCTGCCCCTTCCTGGGACTGAGCTGCTTTTGGACGCGAGCCTCGAATACTTCCTGAAACGTGGTTCCTCGTATTGGGCCGAGCTGGTTGAGGAGGAAAGGCGCCTCCGGGAAAGGTACCTTGGGACGATGGGTGGGGTGTGTTGGTTGACGCCGTTTGCGCCCTTCGGTTTGAATGAGGCCCAGGCCATCGTGCCCCGCGTTCCAAACCTAAGCTCGATTTCCGACGAAGACCTTCAAGGCCTCGCCGAGGGCCTCGTTAAAGTTCTCAGGTACTACCACGACACCGGCGTGAGAAGCTTCAACATGGCGCTGTATTCGGGGCCGTTTGGTGAAGCCCTCGATTACTTCGACGTTGGGCTCCGAGTCGTCTCCCGCTATGGGTACAAGCCTAAGTTTGTGAGCGACGTTTGGACGCTCCAGTACATGCTCGGTGGCCAAGAGGTCTATGAGGCGTCGGAAGAAACTTGCAGCAAACTCAGAAAGTACTTCGAATAGTCGAGGCTGACCAGGCATGAAGCTCATTTCCGCTGAAGAAGCGGCTAAGGTGGTCAAGTCTGGCGATAGGGTTGTTCTGAGCAACCTTTGCTCTGAACCAAGGCTTCTGCCCAGCCTCATCTTGGAACGGGCTCGGGAGCTGCGTGCGGTTAGGTTCTTTCATTGCAGGCCGATGGGCCAGTTCGTTGAACGTTACTTGGAGCCGGGGATGGAGGAGCATGTGAGGTGTGCGACGGCGTTTGCTGGCGGTGTACCCGCCATTACCGAGCTGATGAAGGAGGGGAGGGCGGATTTCTACCCGATTCCGCTGAGCAGGCTACCCTGGCTCTTCAGGTCGGGCCATTACAAGCCTGACGTATTCATCGCGACAGTGTTTCGACCCGACGAGCGCGGTTACTGCAGCCTGGGAATTTCGGTGGATTATGGGCGTGCGGCGTTGGAGACCGCTGGGATTGTGATTGCTGAGGTGAACGAGAATATGCCCCGAACCTGCGGGGACTCGCAGGTGCACGTTTCCAAGATAGATTACATGGTGGAAGCGTCGGCTCCGATCTACGAGCTGCCCTCAGCAAATGTTTCCGAGGTGGGGCGCCGTATCGGGGAGAATGTTGCTGAGCTTGTTGAGGACGGTTCGACGATTCAAATAGGGTTCGGGGCGACGGCGGAATCGATTCCTCCCTTCCTGAAAGAGAAGAAGGACCTGGGGATGCATAGCGAGATGTTTCCTGAGAGTGCTATGAAGCTGGTTGAAGAAGGCGCCTTGAACGGGAAGGAGAAGAGCGTTGACAGGGGGAAGGTTGTGTGCGCGTTCAGCGCGGGAACACGGAAACTCTACGAGTGGTTGAACAACAACCCCCGAATCGAGATACGACCCTTCGATTACACGAACGACAGCAGAATCATCGCCCGGAGCCATAAGATGACGGCGATAAACACGGCGTTGCAGGTCGACTTGTACGGCAACGTCTACTCGGATATGCTAGGGTTTGATGAATATTCAGGCGCTGGGGGCCAACCGGACTTCATCCTAGGCGCGATGTTGAACCCTGAGGGAAAATCCATCATAGCCCTACCATCCACAACCTCCAACAACAAAGTCTCTAGGATAGTTTCCTTCCCAAACCTAGCACGCAACCCCAGATCCCCTGCGATGCCGACTGTCTCAAGGTTCTACGCGGATTACGTGGCCACCGAGTGGGGAATCGCCTCGCTCAGAGGCAAGACAAGAGGGGAAAGGGCGAAGGCCCTAATCGATGTAGCCCACCCGAACTTCAAGGACGAAGTTTGGAAAGAAGCACGAGAAATGAAGCTCACAACGTAAGAGCGATTCTAATCTAGGAGGCCCCGATACTAGTTGGGGTAGGTCTCTGTGATGATCTATTGCAGGTATTGCCTCACGCGCCTGGAAGATTCGGCAATGGTGTGCCGCGTTTGTGGGAAAGTAACTGGCAACGGCTGGTATCCCGTGTACTTTTATCCTTACGTTCCTTCGGGCTTCCTTGCGCAGCGAAGATTGCAAACTGCGCCTTTCAGATTATGCCAGCTCTGTATGCGCCAATCCGATCTCAACGATCGTTTCTGCCGTCATTGCGGAGTCTATCTAGGCTAGGTACCACCATCCAACGCGAAGCTACGCTGACGGCACACGCGACACGCTCACGTGGATGAAAACGCAACATGGCTAACGTCCTAGTGACCTTCCAGGCGGAGAGCGAGCAAAGGGAAACGCTCACCAAAGCCCTAGGCACGGCTGCGCGGATAGTTTTCCTGTCTGAGCTAACGGGGGAGGAGCGCGCAAGGGAATTTGCAAGCGCCGATGTACTGATTTCATGGAGTCCCAGACGGGAACTGCAGCCTGAGGAATTCGGGCTAATCGCTCATGCGAAGATGATGCAATTACTCTCGGCTGGCGTAGACAGCATACCCTTCTCCCAGCTACCGCCAGGCCTTATGATCGCAAGTAATGCTGGGGCCTACGCAGAGCCTATGGCGGAACATGTACTCGCAATGATCTTGGCTGTATGGAAGAACCTTGTTGACCGGCACGTGAAACTTAGGGCCGGCAACTTTGACCAAGAGAACGAGAACCGCATGCTACGGGGCTCCACGTGTGCAATCCTGGGTTTCGGTGGGATAGGGAAAGCAACCGCACGCCTCCTGCGCTGCTTCGGAGTCAAGATTTTGGCGGTGAACACGACCGGCCGAACCGATGAGCCAGTCGACTTCATCGGGACCCTGAAGGACTTGAAACGTGTACTGCGCCAGGCGGACATCGTTATCATCACGCTTCCGTTAACGATTTCGACTCGAAAGCTAATCGGAAGAGAACAGTTGGGATGGTTGAAGAATGATGCGATTCTTGTCAACGTGGCCCGCGCGGACATTATCGATGAAGGTGCACTATACAAGAAGCTGAAGGAGAACCCTCAGTTTTCGGCCGCGATTGATGCTTGGTGGATTGAACCTTTTCGCCACGGGAAATTCGCCACAAACTACCCCTTTCTGGAGCTTCCGAATGTTCTCGGTTCACCGCACAATTCAGGCGTAGCCCCCGGTTCCTTCCTGCAGGGCACGGAGCACGCAGCCGAGAACGTGAAACGGTTCCTGAACAACGAACCCGTGTTGGGGGTTGTTAGGAGAAGTGACTATGCGTAAGAATGGCTGAGGTTCACGTAGAGGTGCTGTTGGACCAAGACTGAAGCCGCAGGGTGGAAGGGGTCCAAAGCATTTGGGCCGTGGCGTGAAGTTCGACTAGGACAGGCCCGCTATAGTAATTCTTGGCCTCCGTGCTTGTGGCGTTGAAGATTGTGAATTGGAAGATGTGCGCTTGGAGGGGGAGTAGTGCTAGGTTTTGTGCTGGTGGTTCTGACGTGTCCCAATACATGTAGATTCCTTGGTTCGTGACTAGCCAGAGTGCGCGGTTGAGTGCTATTGGCCATGGGGTTGGGTTAGTTAGGCGAACTTCGTATGTGGGCACTTTGCCAGGCAGGAGCTGCACGGTGAGCGTAGGATTACGGCTGGTACTTGGTACAACCCATGGTGCAACCGCATACGCGAGAAATAGAAAAAGCAAGAGGTACCCAATTGCCCTTTTCCTGCTCGTTTTGGTTTTCTTGCTCATGAGCTATCGGTCTGCGTGACGCTCGCCCTCTGCTATCAACCTTAGGGCGAGAGCTGAAAGGTTGAGGATCAACGCTCGGAGACGCGCGTCGTCGAGACTAGGATTGGAAGCGTTAGAGAACTAGAGCAAGCGGTGATTCGTATACCGGCGTATGCGTTCACATTCGACTAAGCGGTATACTTACTTTCTCTGCATCCTTCAAATATCCTAGCCGACGTGTTGCTGGAATTATCTAGTTCATGGGAGGTGTGTGATCATATGGATAGGACGATTGTTCACTTCGAAATTCCCGCCAACGACCCTGCGAAGCTTTCGCAGTTCTACTCGAAGCTGTTCGGGTGGAGCTTCGAGAAGTGGGAAGGCGCAGGCGCCGGGGCGGAGTATTGGATGATCAAGACGAGGGCTAAGGACGACAGTATTGGCGTTAATGGTGGCTTGATGAAGAAGATGGACCCGAACCAAACTCCGCTCAACTACATTCTGGTTGAATCGGTTGACGACTTCAGCAAGAAACTAGCCCAATTAGGCGGGAAAATCATAATGCCAAAAACGGAGATACCGAACATGGGCCACTTCGCCGTGGCGCAGGATCCGGAAGGCAACGGCTTCGGCATCTTCGAATCAAAGGAAGACTAGAACGAGCTATGGAGGTGGGACGAGCCCAACTCCACCCAACTTATTTTCGTAACTGAGCACACGCCGTGCGGTACTTTCGCAGACACACACGCGAGCTGTGCGTGGTCTAATGGTCATTTCGAGAAAACGGATAACCAAGAACTTATGTCGCCTAACTAATGCTATCTTTTGTCATCTGATTTTCCGATTGTGGGAGATTTGAAACAACAAAGGCGAGTAGCCCTGAAGGCGAAGAGTCGAAGGCGCACCGGATATGAAGGAAAACTTTTGGTGCTACACAAACATGCGCTGCAATTGAGCTCTGCAACCAGTCTTGAGCAGATAGTAAGGTTCACTTTGGATGCAATGGAAGTGGCACTCGGGTTTGATTTCGCCGACATTCTTTTTGTGGAAGGGGGATGCCTCCGAGTCAAAGGAAATAGGGGGATGGACGTGACCTTCCCTGAGCTGCCGTTAACCGGACGTGGCCTGACAGTTAGAGCAGCAAGAAAGAAGGCATCGATTAGAATCCCAGACACGCGGAAAGAGGACGCTTACGTAGATCGTTTGGGTTTCGAC
>JBAVCK010000193.1:0-2296 GCA_049586635.1 Bathyarchaeia archaeon | reverse complement strand
GCACTGCGTAGGCCTGAACGTTAGATGCCAGTTGGAGCGTGCCAGGTTGAAATGAGGCGTAAGATCGCGATTGGCCCGTCTGAGAGAGACCTGTTACAGCCAACTGAACTGCTCCAGAGAACCCGTTTATTGAAGTGACTTTAATGACGAAGCGTGCTGTTCCGTCCGTACCTATCGTTGCGTGCGACGGTTGCGCGCTGACTTGAAAGTCTCCCGTCTGGGCTTTGACCGCGATTGTGGGAATGAGGCTGATACTGACGATGAGTAGGGCCAGTATTAGCAGTAGCTTGATGTTTCTCATCTTAAACACCTTGGGGTGCTCCGCATGCCGGGCAGTAGGATGTTCCCGGTTTCAGTTCGGCCCCGCAATCTAGACAACGAATGACAGCGCGTTTTGCCGTTGCGGGAAGTCGTTTAGGCTCGGCAGAGTAGGGTTGTGGTGCATATGTTTCAGTGGTAACGTACTCGGAGTATTTTCTTACAGTTACTCCGTGAGTCATCAGGTAGCTCAATCCAAGCAAGCCAGTGCATATTCCGAAGATGAGTAGCCACGCGACCATGCCGTACAGTACGAATGTGGAGTCCAAGGCAGTTACGGCATAAGCTGTGTACACGCCCAGTACAGTTCCGATTGCTGACCAACCAACTAGGACTGCAGAAAGCCGTTTTGCAATGGTTATGCTCCATTTTGCTCCGGTGACCATTCCGATGGCGACGAGAAAGATGATGCTGCCTAAGGAGAGCAACGCTACTCCCTGTCCAATGAGCAAGTATTGAATGTCGAAAAATGTTTCATAGAATCCCTGGTTTATCGCCAGAATACCGATCATTATGCCGGATAACCCTCCTATCCAGTATAGCACAACGAGAATTCGCATCCCGATTGGCATGTAGATCTCTAATATCGACTCGCGTTTAGCAGGTGTGCGTCTGCTCAACTAAATCATCCGCATGGCAATCATTGGCAATCGCTTCCAATAAACTTAAAGTCGAAACCCATCAGGGACAGCTCAATTCTTAGGCACATCAGAACCAACTAAGCTCTCTAAGGCCTTCAAATCTTCTGAGATAGCATTTACCTTCGAGTCATCCTCTGCCAGTCTTTGGCTAAGTTCAATCTTCCGCTTATTCAGACTTCGGTTCTGCTTGTACCAGGGAACGTTGTTAAGCTCATCGAGTTCTTGCTTGTGAATGTTTCTCGCCTTGACGTACTCCCGCAGGCTGTTCTTCGTTGCAGCGAGCTTCGAGCGCAAGTTGACGAAACCCTCCAAGCTATTAAGCGCAGTAGCCAGTTTTTCGATATTCTCTCTCGATCCTGTCACCGGGAGAACGATTTTGTCAGGCGAGAAAGAATACTTCGGCTGGTCCAGTGAAAGTTCAAACTGAGCAATTAGCCTAGAAAGTTCTGTATTCCAGTCTCCGGTCCCTTCGTAATTGCAAACAAAAGTGTGAGTAGTCTGCTTATTCGCAGCACGCAGTTCTTTTGGTTTTGACGCTGGGTTACGTATGCGTGCCTTGTCGGATCGTCGTCTGATCTCATGCTGCATCCCGAGCCTCTCTCTGTGTAAAGATTCGATAGTCTCTGCTTCGGATCTGGTAGCCTTCTCTAATTCCTGCTTCTTAGTGGCAAGCACGTCGACTTCATTTGTAAGTGCTTCTTTCCTGCTCCGCAGTGATTCAACTTCACGTGCTAAAGGTTGCAGAGCATCCGTCAGCGTTTTTATCTTGTCATCTAATGATTCAAGCTCTATTTTTTGAGTTAACTTTGCCTTCTCGGAGGAATTCTGTAATTCTCTAATCTCACTTTCCAGCGCGGTCTTTCGGCTCTCCAGGGAGCGTACAGAAGCGGTCTGGTTGTCGATATTCTTCTGCATCTCAGATCGAACCTGAAGAACTCGACCCATGTCCTGAGGAGTACCGCACACGTCACAGAATAGGGCGTTGCTATCTATGAAGTTATGACAGAAAGAGCAGACTTTGCGCTGCCCCGTTTGTGAGTTCGCCAATCGTAAATCACCTATGGCCACTGGAAATCACGTAGGAACTTATTCAAAGCCGAAACTTAACCATTACCCGGAAGATGCAACTCCTGTGGCAACGAGAGTGTGAAAAGCATGGAAGTGTTGCTTTGGAAATGCAAAGTGGGCTGAGCAGTTTACTTGGAGTTTTGGGGCATTTCGATGGAATACAGTCTTATTGCTTCGACTTCAGATGCAAGGATTGGCAAGTTCTTGGTCGCCGGAAAGCGCCTTTGTGAAATACGTGTCAACGACTAGGGCTACAGACGGCTTGGAGT
>JBAVCK010000192.1:0-17254 GCA_049586635.1 Bathyarchaeia archaeon | reverse complement strand
CTCTAGGACCACGCCCTTTACCCACGTGGTCAAGCCTGGTTCTAGGGCTATTACATGTCGGATGTCCTCCCAAGCAGGCCTCTCACTCGCCGGGGCATCGACGGTTTCGATCTTCGTGGCTGGCACTGAGCTCAACTCCAGTTCACCGCCGAGTCCGGCCCGTACCCTTAACCCCGTGATCTTTACGCGCACTCCCGGCTTTAGCGGCGTAACCGCGGCGACTTGGTCTCTCCAGAAGGTTACCTTCGCCAACCCCGTCTCGTCGCGGAGTGTGAAAGATGCGAGGTTCACCGTTTCGCCCTTGTCAGTTACGACCTGCCGGACCAGCGGCTGATCGGACACAGCGGCTTCTACCATTAGCAGGCCTTTCACGTTCTTCAGGGAGTTGAGCTTCGTTACCTTTTGGGCTTCAATCTTTTTCATTGATTTTTGTAACTCGCCGGACCTTCCAAGGCTCAGGCTTACTTCCCCTAGCCGTTCGCGAACGGAAATTCCACGAAGGTCTACAGTTTCACCCTCTGTAAGTTGGTTAGCGAGTTCCGCTTTGTCGTCCCACAGGGATAGGGAAACCATTTCAGTTTCGTCCCCGACGATGAGTCTTGCAACCTTAGTGGTTTCCCCTGTTGCCCTCTTGACTTCTTGGGGTGGGCCTTTGGCTAGCAAGGAAACCGACAGGTCTACTGAAGCGAGTTGGCCTGTGATGTCTGAGAGCTTGTATGTCTTTGTTACCGGCATCCTAAGATGGTCTGGTGGTGTCGGAAGAATAGCCACCTGGCTTCGGCTTTCGACATGCAGTTCTGTGCGCCCGTTATTGTCTAGTTTGGTTCTCGCGTTCAGAACTTGCAGGATATCGCCTTTCTTGACTTGCCTTAACTCTTCGGCACGTTCGTTCCAGGCGACCAGGGGCATACTGCCTGATTCGTCTGCGATGGCGGTACGAAGTACGCTACCCTGCCGGTCTTCTTTCTGAAAGGTGTAATGCCTTGGCTCTGCCTGTATGACGCCAACGACGTTCAATTGGTACGCGTCAGCTGCGAGTTTGCCGAGGGGTGTGAATAGTTCCTTGAACTCGGGAAAGTCGGCGGTGGGCATGTCTTGCGGGTCTATCTCAATGCTTGCGCGGTCTCCGGCGTGAACTTCGGTGTCACCTGCGAGCCCTTGTCTCGTGTAAGCGTGCCCGATTCGGAGTATTCTACCCTGCAGGTTCCCTGCCCTTGAAAGAATATCCACATGCTTGTCCCATAGCGCGCAACGAACACGGCCACTTCGATCAACCAACATCAGTCGCATGACACGCCCCGGGGTTCCGTCCCGGCGCTGAAATTGTTGCGGGGGCCAAGACAAGAGTATACGTCCTGAGATGCTTACGTCATTAAGGCCGCTCACAAGGTCCTTGACCCGCATTCTGCCCAGCTCTGTTCCATGTGTCTGGACCAGAAGTTCCTCTGCCACCAGTCTAGCTGCGCCTTCATCTGAGAGTAGGCCGCGTCCTTCCTTCTTCTTCGCGTCGATGAGGGCAAGCACTTGTTCCTGGGACAGGTCAGGCCGCTTGGACAGTATGTCCTCCACAATTGATTGGATTGAGGTCTGGAATGCGTTCGCCCCGCTGCGAAATATTCGCCCCTAGTTCACGGAAGCGAAAGCTAAGTCTTCTCATTGCCTGGTTTCTGCCCGAAACTGATGGGTACATTGATGTTCACTTTACGGAACATTAATATGAGCGACCCCATGCCCCTCCAACACAGCGCGGAGGGCGAGCTGACAACGCTCAACGTGCAAACGCACGGTTGCGTGTCCTCGCCCCGCCGCCATTATCTAACTTCGATAGCAACCACAAGACAATTCAACTAAGACCGCGATTCCTTCAGTGGAATTCTGTATGGAACCTCTATATGAGAAAGCTGGTAGGATCGCGCACTTCTACTCGAAAGCCAGCGTGGCTGTAGTCGAGTTGTCTGCCCCACTCAACAAAGGCGATAAGATTGTCATTCGAGGCAGCACGACCAACATCGAACAGACGGTTGACTCCATGGAAATCGAACACAAACAAATCCCAAACGCCAAAGCTGGACAAAACATCGGAATGAAAGTTGCCGGCCACGTAAGGGAGAACGATATCGTTTACAAAGTGAAGCCGGGAGCATAGGGCACCTTCATTTGAACGAGGGTACCACTTTTCCCGCAAGCTTAGAATAGCAGGCAACCGGTTTAGCGCCATTATAGCGTGATCTGTATGGGAGAGGTTACTATCGAGGGGACCGTCTTGATGGTTACACCAATTCAATCTTCTCAAGGGAGACCGATGGTTCAAATTACGTTGGGCGATCCGCTCAAGGGCCCAGTCACGATGCCGCTTGATATGGATAGGGAAATGGCCGGCGTAACAATAGCCGTCCAGAGGGTGTTAACTCAACTTCCTGGCGTGGGCCAACAACTCGGAACACCCAGGCTGATCGTCACACTAACCGAAGAGGAATACCAAGAAATGGGGCGTCCGCGGTACCCCGACCACATAACCATAACATTGAAAGTGCAAACCTAACCGTATAGCACGCCGAGCGCTATACTGAAGGCGGCGTTCTAGGTCGCCGCGTTGCAAACGAAGAAAAATGGAACGAAACGGTGCCCGTCATGGAATATGTGAATCTTGGCAGAGCAGGCGTCAAGGTGTCGCGGATTTGCTTGGGCTGCATGTCATTCGGCAACGACGCTACATGGAAGGTTGAACTCGATCAAGCTCGAAAGCTGTTGAAGAAGGCTGTCGACCTCGGAATAACCTTCTACGATACTGCAAATGTTTACTCGTCAGGCCGCTCCGAGGAGATTACGGGCGAATGTTTGAAAGGGTATGGCGAAGACGTCGTTATCGCAACCAAAGTCTATTTTCCTATGGGGGAACGGCCGAATGAGTCGGGCCTATCTCGGCGACATATCATGGCCCAAATCAGGGCTTCTCTGAAACGCCTGCAGAGAGACCACGTTGACCTATACCAGATCCATAGGTGGGATTACAACACGCCCATCGAAGAAACCATGCGGGCCCTAAATGACGTTGTTCATAGCGGGTTCGCGCATTACATCGGTGCCTCGAGCATGTTTGCTTGGCAGTTTCTCAAAGCGCTCCAGACCAGTGACCGACTAGGCTTGGAAAGGTTCGTCAGCATGCAGAACCATTACAACCTCCTTTACCGCGAGGAAGAACGGGAGATGGTTCCCCTATGCAAGGAGGAAGGCATCGCACTGATCCCGTGGAGCCCCCTCGCCCGCGGCTTTCTTACGGGAAAATACAAGCGAGGAGAAAAACCAAAGACGTCTCGGTTTGAGAGCGACGAGTATCTCGCAGGCCGGTATTTCAAACCCGAAGACTTCAACGTGCTGGATGCAGTTGAAGCTGTGGCCAAACAGAAGGGCGTTACCCCCGCTCAAGTTTCCCTTTCATGGTTACTCCATAAAGGAGTGGCCGCACCAATAATCGGTGCCACAAAGGTGGAGCACATCGAAGAAGCCGCCGGTTCGCTCGATGTCAAGCTCGATGCAGAGGACATGAAACGATTAGACGAAGGGTACAAACCGCACCCCGTAATCGGTCATCAATAACGTTCCAATGCTAAGACCGCCAGGATTTCCGACGAGTCGAAACTCCAAGCAATCATCATTCAGGTCGTCAAGCCTTCAGCCTTAGCCCTCGTTCTCGTCTGCCTTTCGCAGTAAGGCTGTAGCTGAATGGTGCGATCAAGTCCCTATCGGCCAGGAATCTTATCGCGTGTTGAACCGCATCGTATGAGGCTTCCTTCTCAAAGGCCTTGTACAACGCAGCGATGGGAACACTAGGGTGACCTCGCCTCTCGTCTTCCTCATGAAGAAAATCAAGGATTTTCTCGGCCAGCCTCTTTACTTCGACCGTCGCGCTTTCTCTCCAAACTGTGCGGCTCGTCACTTACGTACAGTAGCCTTGTAAACAATGTAGCGGTCGATACGAAGGAAGACAGAGGAATCCCTCTGAATTCGAAGAAAAAAATGGGTTTGGGTTCGTGCTCTAAGCTTGGAAGGGCGGCTGAGCGACAGCATGTTGGCGTGCGATGGCTGATTCGGAAACGGCTGTATGCCGCATGACGAAGCAGATGGTGCCGGCGATGAGGGTGAGCACGGCACTTAACGCGGTGAGCAGAGAGCTACTGGATGTCCTAAGGCTTCCAACCAGCCCCAAACTGAAGATCAGCAATAATGCTCCGAAGATCAGGCCTCTGATCCCTGCCTCAGATAACAAGCGTCTCGTCGCAAGCGAGTAGCAGTGGATGGCACCGAGGGAGCAAATGAGGCTTATGCCGAGTATGATGAGGAATTCAGTGCCGACGCTAGTTGGTAGGGTGAAGGGATAGATGCTGGCTATAGGAACCGTTAGAAGAGTCATGATGAGGCTGACGACGCCGCCGATTACGAAAAATACCGCGGCTAGGTCAACGAACCCGTGTTTTACTGGCGACATTCCATTCATATTCTTCGAACCTTCTGAGCACTACCCCTGCTTGATAGCGGTTAAGCGTAGTTACACTTGGTAGAAACTTCGAGCGCCCGGTGGAAACTTTGGAAGCACCTTGGTCGAGGCTTGGTTCTAGGCCGGTGTGTTTCTCTGCAACATCCCTTCTTGAAAATTGAAATCTGAATCAATCAGTTTTGAGAGAAAGTTGTCGAGTTCGAAGAATTCCAACCGGTATTTGCATTTTAGCGCTGGCATGATTCGCCGGTGCTTGACGCCGACTGAAATATCTGCAAGCTGGAAGGCCGGGTCATCCGCCTCGGAATCGCCCAGGTACATTACCGGCCCTGTAATGCCCATCTCGGTCCGCAGCTTAGTGAGGGCCGCGCCCTTGTCCACTTCAAATGGGTAGATGTTCGCGAAAGGGCTGATCTCCGACTCAACAACGTACAACCCTTCCCCCTTGCAGAGGGCCAGTGCGGGGGCCGCCTTCTTGTGCGCCTCGTCCCAATTGCGGGACAGCCTCCAATCGATGCAGAAAGCGATCAGGTCGCCGTCTTCGGTTTCCTTTCTTTCAATCATAATGTTGTCGCGGATCTGAAGGATTGCCTTAAGGGTGTCTTGGTATGCCTTCTCAATCTTCTTGTTTGGTTCTCGAACGCGTTCGTCCACGACTATTTTGTCGCCAACTTGCATCTCCAATCCGCATGTTGCCGCGAAGCCGTGCGCGAACGGCACCCGGTCCTTGATAAAAGCGAGGTCTTTGGTTGTTACAATCCCTAGCTTGATCTGTTTGCTGGCTTTGATTAGTACCCGCCGTAGCCTTGGTGCGATGAACGCGTCTTCTCGTCGAAGTTCCAACGCGCAAAGGGTGCCATCATAGTCGGAGAATATTGCGTCTACATGCACCATTCCAGTATACCCTGCCTTTTCAAACGGCGGACATGCCGTTATAACAATGATGGCTCGTAGGCCCTTTTAGGTTGAGGGACCACCTGCCGAATCACGCTGGGCGGTAGGTTAGAAAACAGGTCTAGTCTGGCTTAACGTAATATCAGTCGCATGACGAATACTCCGGTGAGCCCCCTTGAAGCTGAGAATCGGCGTTGTAATGTATCAGACGAGTCGCTCCAAGGGACAAGAGCTTGTAGCCCAAAGAATGGTGAGCTATTTTAGAAGACTTGGCCATGAGGCATACTTGATCACCAGCCTATACCATGATGAAAAACAGGTCGTCAGTGAAGGCTCAATCGACGAGAAAGGCTATGTCGAAGCGAATGACGGTGAATTAGGTATCCCAATCATTCGGGTAGGCAGCTTTACTTCGAGCTGGCCACCCCGACGCGTCAATCTGAAAGACGTAGTCCACGCGTTGGAAGGAATCGTCAACGACTTCCAGCTTAACGTATTGATAACCCACAGCACAATGTGGAATGGGCCAGAGGAAGTCGCGAAGTTCGTGGAATGGAGGCGCAACATAAAGAAACTAGGCGGATTTCAAGACCCACTGATATTTTGTCACATGTCCCATTTCCAAGAACCCTCAGCTCGTAGGTACTCTGTGGTTGAGCGCTCTTTCAGAATGGCGTGGAATCGCCTCTCACTGAGAACGATACTTCGCGTCGCCAACCTCGTTCTAGTCGTAACTCCGTACGAGGAGCAGTCTAAAACAAAGATGGGCACTGACCGCCGGAAGTGTGTTCTTTTCCCAGGAGGAGTTGATGACAATGCGTTCATGCGTTTTGCATCATCAAACTTAGAAGAATTCCTCCAACGGTTCCATCTCCCACGCGATGCAAAGATAGTTTCGTACCTTGGAACCATCGAGGAGCGAAAAAACCCGATGGCGGTTCTCGAGGTTGCTGGCAAGTTGACCGATAGAAAGAAAATTCACTTCGTCCTCGCGGGTGCCGGTGATTCGGAGTACGCTGAACAAGTGAAGGAGAGAGCTAAGGAACTGGCGAATGTTACGTATCTTGGTGAAATTGGCGAAAAGGAAAAGGTGCAACTTATCGAGGCTTCCTACCTTAACATCCTCCTGAGCCGGATGGAGGCTCTAGGATTGGCTCAGCTCGAATTCATGTATCGGGGAGTGCCGGTAATCACATCAGGCGTCGGCGGACAATCTTGGATTATTCGAGACGACCAGGAAGGCGTCCACGTGAAGGGGCCAAGCGACGTGGAAGGAGCAGCCCAAGCAGTAGTTGAACTAGTGGACGACGATTCAAAGAGGGAGAAGTACTCTGCCAATGCCAGAAAAAGGGCGGATGACTTCACTCTTACAAAGCTGATCAAAGAGTTAGATTTGGCGATCACAAAAGCGATTGAGAAGGAGACCGGCCTCGGAGAATTACCAAGCGAAGTTAGATCTACGCTTTCAGAACCGGAGATTGTTGCTCGTACGTGGTCTCATGGCACACAGAAGCTTGTCGCGACGAACAAGAGAGTGTTTATTCAACGAGGTCGTTTTTCAAGAAGCACCGCGGAAATACCTTACTCAAGCATCGGCTCGATAGAACATATCAGGCGATACAGCTGGACAGCCCTCGTGATTGGAATCGCCCTCTCATTGCTGCTTTTTGTTCAGCATTATGTGTTTCCAGTAATTTCAAGGATCCTAACCTCCAGGATAGATTTCTTACTGACCGGTCTCGTGCCCACTCTACGGTCGCAGATGTTACAAGTCCTAGCGAACCTTTGGCTAGCTCCGATATCGGTAGCGCTTCTCATGTTCCTAATTAGCCGTCGGAAAGGATATGCCATTCATGGAGCAAGGCTGAGCCCAATCTTCCTGCCTCATTCGTTCAAAGAAGCAATAGAGTACGTACGCGAGAAGCGGGATCGAGTTCAACCGACCGAAACCAGCAATGCGAGTTCAGTTGAGGAAAAAGTGCAGTAAATACCACGAATTTGGGACTAGCTTTCGCACGAGGCTGTTCACAGAACCGACATAATTTCGATCTTGGGCACGCGAACCAGAAGCCTCAACACTGTCGATGTCGAAACCTTCAACGCACCGCCAACCCGGGTAGCTTCCTACCTTCTCCTAACTATCAATTGCAATAACGCGACAACTACGAACGCGACTCCAGCGTAAAGTAAGCTACCCGTAAGTAACCAAACCACAACGGCGGAGATTATTGGCAGTATGAAATGTATGACTGCCGACAAAATCAAGATCGCTACGATGCCAATAATCAAGAGGATGAGGAAGATCACTAATTCCCCAAATCCAAGCCCCGGAATCAATATGTCAGCTATCATTGAGCAATCTCCCCGTTTCGAGCCCTAATTGGGAAGGGTCATGCTACAACACCTAACGGTTCTAATTATGGCAATTAAGGATGATTCCACTTGGTAGAAACGCCTACAGCCTTGCGCAAGCAACTCCCAGCGGCTAGCGCCTAATCCCAGAAAAGTCGTGTTCTAGCGTATTCGCGTTCAGCCTTTAGAATATCAACATACAGGTCCTCTTCCGTTCTGTGGAGCCTCCTTAGGATTCTGGTTGCGGTTGCTGGGCCCACGCCTCGACCACTGAGGACCACGACGGCTTCCTTTCCTTTGGTTTGCACTAGGCTTGCGCTCAGCCATGCCTGATGCCAATTATGTTCTTCTTCAGCCGTTAGTTTGGCGCCCTTCCTCTTCTTCTTGACAACGCCGAGTAATGTGTCGTTAGCCAGATACGTGGCTGCAATTAGCGTCGAACTGCATTTGGGGCAACGAATTTTGTGCGGAAGGTCGCCCACTACCCGCACTCCATCCCAGTCCCCGTTGAAAATGCATACCAGGCGAACAGTGCTTGCGATTAGACGTTCCCTAACGATGTCTGTCAAGGATTTCGAGGGAACGGCGGGCCTTAACAGGTCGTGCGGAATTATCTTGTCGATGATCGGCGTAGCGTAAGGTGAGCAGGATTCAGCTCTTTCTGATGTGACGTCGATAGTTATCTCTCGTGCCTGTAGTTTTGCAATTATGTCCTTCGTTCTTGGCAAGTCAAACTTTTCGAGTAGGACCTCTCTTTGAGTCTCCACGTTCAAGGGCGTGTCTTTCATCGCGCGGACGAGCATACGGGCGCGAAAGGATTTGTACTCCGCCTTCCTCTCGACGATTCCGAATCGGCGGGCTACGTGCCAATGCTTCCACGCGAATAGGTCTGAGTTCTGAAGGAACTCAACCAGAACCTTCTCGACATCGTCCGGAGTGAATTTTGAGAGTTCGAGGGCGACGGTTTCCGGTTCAATTTTGAACGGGCAGATAATGGCGATTCGATAGGGATCTGTCTGTGTTGCTACGTTTACCCCATATTTGGCACTGAGCATGGATCCCAAGACCATTGCAAGGGTATCGTTCACTGTGCTTCCGAAACATGCATGGATGACTATGCAGTTCTCAAACTTCTCTACTATGATGTGTTTGTCTGTTGGCATCGGGAAGTTCTTCAACTGCGACCTGACGGTTTCAGTGATCTTGCTAATTGCGGCATTCGACAATTGTAGTTCCTCCTGGATTCCTCGAAGCCCAACGGCGTCTTCTAGCTTCGAGGTTATGTCCGCCCTCAGTTTGCCAACTTCCTGCGCGGTTTCGAAACTGACCGGGATAATCTCGCCCTCCCAGCTCGGGATGGCGTCCAAGGTTGGGACTGTCGGTTCCACCTCGACCGAAAGTTTCTCTTCGTTGACGCTAATGATCTTCCAGGTTTGTCCATGCATAATGAAGACAGTGCCGCCCTTACATTTCCTGGCCACGAAACCTTGATCTAATGTCCCAATCCTCCGCTTCCTGAAGAAATCGAACACATCAAAACGTTTCACATCGGGGATGACGGAGAGGTTCTCATAGTAGTATCGAAAGGTTCGTGGAAAGCGCGCGGAGATTACGTCATCTAGAAGCCTGATCATTCCCACTGAGTCTAGGAATTTGACGAGTTCATGAAGTTCTTCGCCTGTCATGTCCCGGTACGGATAGGAACCGTGAATAATTTCGTACAGCTCCCCGAGCCTAACCCTCTTCAAGTCTAGGGTTATACCCACTATCTGATGTGCAAGTACGTCCAAAGCTTTGTCGTGGATAATTGTTGGCTCGATTCTCCCGCCTCTAGCATTCGCTGCGAGCACAGCGGCCTCTAACAGATCATCTGCCCAAGCACCGATCACGGTTCCCTTCGCTAGCCCTCGTAGAGTGTGGCCGCTTCTTCCCACTCTCTGAATGAGGCGGGTGGACATTCTCGGCGACATGTATTGAACAATGTAATCTACTCTACCAATATCCATCCCCAGCTCAAGGGATGATGTGCAAATGACACCTTTCACTGAACCGTCCTGGAATCCCTGCTCAACCTCTTCGCGTATTTCCCGAGAAAGGGAACCGTGATGCACTCGCACCTGTAGCTCCGGTTTGAGGGCATGGAGCTGCGACCCCACAGCTTCGGCTTGTTCACGTGTATTTGTGAAGACCAGCGTTGACTGCTTCGCCGAGATGATTTCGGCAACTCGCTTTGCCCTTGCTATTGTTGTGGGCGGAAGGCCATACTTTTCGGACTCCTTCATATCTGCAGGCTTAGGTGGCACATATTCGACGCCGATCTGAACATGCCTAAGCTCTTCGGACTTCGCAACCACCACGTTACGATCAGTTCCTGATAGGAACTTTCCGACCTTCTCCTCCTGACCCACTGTCGCCGATAATCCGATCCTTTGGAAGTTCCTGCCGGTTAGGTGGGCTAACCGTTCCAGAGCGATCGAGAGTTGAACACCGCGCTTATCGGTCGCAAGCTCATGAATTTCGTCAACAACAACCCACCTGACGCCCTTCAAGTGCTCACGCATCCTCTTTCCAGGCAGGATGGCTTGCAGAGTTTCTGGCGTTGTGACAAGCATCTCAGGAGGCGATTTGGCCTGCATCGCTCTTGTACTCGTCGGCGTGTCTCCGTGCCTCACTTGGACCTTGATGTCAAGTTCCTTACCTACATCAGTCAGTCTCCGCACAATGTCTCGGTTCAGCGCCCTGAGCGGAGTCACGTATAGGATTGAGATGCCCTTCGTTTCCCCAGCCGACCTGCGCTCCAAGAACATATTGAAGATGGGAAGCACGGACGCTAGTGTTTTCCCAGTTCCGGTCGGAGCTATTACGAGTACGTTCTCGCCTCGGAGGATTGACGGTATCGCGATTTTTTGGATGTCGCTAGGTTCCTCTAACCCCACCCTTTCCAAGTGGGCCCGTATTGGCCGGTGTAGCTGCGCAAATGTGTTCTCAAGCAAGTGCTGATCCTCAAATCAAATAACTCATGAAACGCGGCTTCTGGCCTTGCGAACTTATTCTTTGAGGGTCGGTTCGCGATTCGGTGGCCCGTTTCCTTCGCATCATCAGGCGGAAGGTTTCTCGTAGGCAAGGTAGACGAAGATTAGAATGACAGCTAGGAAAGCTACGAAAACGATTCCAATCTGGACCAGGCCCCAGAACTCGTCCGTTGTCAACTTCCTAACGCTCGCCTTCCCCGTAGAAAGCAAGTTCCCATTTAAACACTGCTCATCCCGAACTCTCAGGGATTTCCTTGGCCCTCCACCGATACGTGATGTTTGAGTACTGGGAATCATTCTTTGATACTTTCTCGAATTTGTCCAAGGCTTCTGCTATGTGTTGGGCTATTATGTGGTAGCATAGGCCTCGCTTCTTGTCCATTACTCGAAAGTAGTAATCGTCGCAATAGCAGAAGGGTATGTCTGGCATAACTTGGTATTCGCTCTTCCGACCCTGAACAACCCAAACCACTCTGCCACTGGGTTTGAACTCGTATCGGCGAACTTTCCTTGAATTCGCTAGCTCCCAACCGTTGGTGAAACGTTCACCGAACGTTTTCTCAAGCGTAGCCTTCAATCTTGCTGAAAGTTGCTGGCGTGACTGTAGTTCCTCGTAGGCTTCTTCCATCAGTTTGTTTTCTAGCTGGTAGGCTCTTTCCATTTCCATTCCAACGATGGAGGCAAGCGAGAGGCGGCAGAGATATGCTCGTCCGGCTTTCAAATTTGTGCTATTTATTGACCTAGTTTCGAGCGAACCTTTAATGTGCCGGGAAGTTTCGGGAAACGTTTTTAACGTTGTCGTGTGTCGGTCTATGCGATCGCGCTAGAACCTTCTTCTGCGCGATTGCGTTATGCTCCGGAAACTGTTCTCGGGGGCAAAACAAACCTATGTACCACCAAGAAAAAACCAACATGCCGAAGTACGTGATGACCGGGACGACCACGATGGGCGTTGTTTGCAGAGATGGAATCGTCCTCGGAACTGACACGCGCGCCACTCTCGGGACCTTTGTGGCCCATAAGCGAGCAAAGAAAGTGTATCCCATCGATGACCACGTAGCAATGACGATAGCTGGAGGCGTTGCCGACGCACAAACTGTCGTTGAGACACTACGCGCGAACTCCAAACTTTACAAGTATGAGAAAGGCCTTCCCATACCAATCAGCGCACTAGCACGTTTGGCCGCGAATATTCTCTTTCAGTCCAGATACTTCCCTTTCATTCTGCAATCCATTATTGGTGGTATAGATGACCAAGGCGGGCACATTTACGCTCTCGACCCGCTGGGGAGTGTTACTGAGGAGAAGTACGTCTCGACTGGTTCTGGCTCGCCAGTGGCCTACGGCGTTCTGGAACCCGGCTACAAGGAAGGTATGTCCGTAAAGGAAGCCATACCTCTCGTAGTCCGCGCGGTCAATGAGGCTATGAAGCGCGACTCTGCAAGCGGCGATAGCTTCGACGTTGCCGTAATCTCAAAGGATGGTTATAGGGAACTAGGTGAACAGGAAAAGAAGGGAATCCTCACTCAGGCCAGTTAACTCCCGATCCCAATAATTCTGGATTAGCCGATTTCAGGGTGGTTTCCTCAGTGGCTAGACTGGTAGATGATTCGCAGGCAAGAATACGAGAAACCATTGTCACCCACATGCCCAAGGAAGCCGAAATAACACGAATTGAATTCGAAGGGCCACGCCTCGCAATCTACGTCAAAAACGTTGGGCTTCTTCTTGAGCAGAGTTACGTGGTCACAGACATAGTGAACCTACTACACAAACGAGTTGTAATACGCTCCGACCCCTCAATCCGTCTTACTGAAAACGAATCTGAGCGACTGATAAAGGGAATCGTACCTGCTGAAGCTGAGATAACTGAGATAAACTTCGACCCAAGCTTGGGCGAGGTGGTCATTGAAGCCAAAAAACCTGGTTTGGCGATAGGCAAGGACGGGGTTACGCTTCAAGAGATCATTAAGAAAACAAGTTGGCGGCCACGAGTCCTCCGTGCCCCGCCACTGCCATCAAAGATAATCGCGAGTTCTCGTCACATCCTGCATTCCGAAAGCGAGGAAAGAAGCAGAATTTTCCGCGATGTTGGCGAACGCATTTTCCGCACAAGGCTCGAGAAGACCTCAAGCGTTTACCTAACCACCCTCGGTGGGTTCCATGAAGTGGGAAGGTCCGCGATGCTGGTGGAAACTGAAGAGAGCTGCGTGCTGATGGATTGCGGCATAAGCGCAGGAGCCGACAGGCCGATTTACGCCTTCCCTCGAATCGACACCGACGAATTCGACATAGACAAGCTCGATGCCGTAATAATCTCTCACGCACACCTTGATCATTGCGGATTCATTCCGTTCCTTTACAAGTACGGCTACGATGGCCCTGTTTACTGCTCCGAACCGACCTCAGTTTTGATGACGCTTCTGCAACTCGATTACTTGGACATCTTCGGGAAGGAGGGCGGCCATCCTCCATACGACCAGAAGGATGTGCGCGAGGTAGTAATGCACACTATTCCAGTCAAGTACGGGGTGGTCACGGATGTGGCTCCGGACATAAAACTCACCCTCCACAACGCTGGCCACATAATAGGCAGCTCAATCGTCCACCTCCATATCGGAGAAGGACTAACTAATGTCATCTTCACGGGCGACTTCAAGTTTGGCCGTACAATGCTTTTGGAGCCAGCCGTCTGCTCCTTCCCGAGAGCCGAGACCTTGATCATGGAAAGCACCTACGGCGGACCGGACGATGTCATGTCCGACAGGGAAACTGTCGAGGGCAAGCTAGCGAAAATTGTAAACGAAACCGCCGAAAAAGGTGGCAAGGTTCTAATTCCAACTCTGGCCGTGGGGCGCGCTCAAGAAATCATGCTTGTCCTGAACGCTTACATGAAGAACAAGCAAATCAAAGAACTTCCAATCTTCCTGGAAGGCATGATATCAGAAGCAACGGCCATTCACACCGCCTACCCTGAATACCTCGCACGCGACCTACGGGAACAAATTCTCTACAAGGACATTAACCCATTTCAGTCAGATTATTTCACGAACGTAGACCACCCGTCCGAACGGGAGAAGATAGCGGCTGGGGAACCGTGCATCATACTCGCAACTTCGGGCATGATGGAGGGCGGACCTGCAATCGACTATTTCCGTTACTTGGCTTCGGATGAGAGGAACTCGTTGGTCTTCGTGAGCTACCAGGTTGAAGGTACGTTAGGAAATAGGCTCAAGAATGGTGCCCGCGAAGTTTCACTGATGGGCAGGAACGGTAAGGTCGAAGCTTTGAAAGTTAACCTGCGCGTCGAAAGCGTGGAGGGTTTCTCAGGGCATTCGGATAGAAACCAGCTATTCTCCTTTCTGAAACGTGTCTCACCGAGGCCGTCACGGGTCATACTCGGGCATGGCGAACGACGAAAGACAGACCTGTTCGCACATCAAATCTCAAGGATTCTGAAGATGAGAACTATAGCGCCAGACAACCTTGAGAGACTCAGGCTGAGGTAAACAGGAAAACCTCAAGGCCACGCGAACCGGAATTAATTATACCTCTTCGTTTGCGCCTGCGCCAGCCGTAGCAACTTCGAGCTTGGAACTTTCCCTTCCACGCCAGACTTTCACCGTTGGCGGAGTCATGACAATTCTTTCTTCGCCGAGCCTTGCAATATCGCCCTCAATCGACTTAATGAACTCGACGAGTTCATTTATCGCCGACTTTGTCTCCTCGACGCTACGTTTCGCGATGGGAGTAATCTTAACGATCAGAATGTTGCCTTCGATTATCTCAGCTTTGATTCTGGGCACATCCGCTGGATCGCGGAGCGGGTACGCTTTCACGTAGATCGGGTGTTGAATCGATGGGTTCACCAAGGGGAACCTTTCATCTCTCTCACCATCTGAACTGATCAATTGGAGGCCACTCAGGTTTCAGCTACGTTTGCCTCGGCCGATTGCACTTTAAACATTTGCACGTAAGGGGGGGGATTCTAACACGCCCATGTAAAGACCTAGCACGGCCTTCTAGGGATAGTGTGCATAGTTTGTCATCCTCGCGTTTAGGGTAACCGCTTGCAATGGAATTTAGGTTAGCCTCATTTCCACTGGAGCTGAGTTACCGCTTACTCGGTTTGCACGAACGATTTCCAGAAGTCATCGCCGACATAGTGAATATTCTCGATCACTTTACCCTTATTCGCCGATTTCATTGCGTTTGAATCAACGTCGGCTATGCCTAGGGCGATGTTCTTCCCGAATTTTTCATCGACTATCAATAGCAAGTCCCCCTTCCTGAAATCATTCGGTATTACCTTAATGCCGGGTCTCATGACGTGCGCGCCGTTCGCTACGTGGGCCACTGCGCCCATATCGACGACGATCTTGGGCAACGAACTCAGGAGTTCGTCAAACTTCAGAGATGGAAGTAAGCCGGACTCAGTGCGCAAAAATAGGGCTCTTGCATTCAAGAAAAAGACTAGCCCTTTGCCTACGGCTTGTTCCTGAACATCATTGACCGAACGAAGGAACGGTTCTGAAGGCGGGTAGCGCTGTGTGAATTCCCTTAGAATTTGTTTTACTTCCTTGTCCTTGAGATGCCGCTTTGCTGGCAAATACTCTTCAACCATTGGAACGTATTCTTCATACTTAACATCGTACGATTTTCAGAGATCGAGAGCGGATTCCGTCGCGATTGATATCTGACGTGTTTTGGCTATGCTTTATGTAGGCCTAACGTTTAATTTGGGGCTTCTTCCTTTACGGGGAACCCACGTCCACAAGTTAGGTCAGAAAGAACAATGTCTGCAGTTGCTGACAAGATCTTCCAAGAGAGCCTTAGCAAGATCGTTCTCGTGGAACTGAAAGGCAGCCGCACAATACGCGGCAAGCTCTACAGCTACGACCAGCACATGAACCTCGTCCTTGAGGATGCAGAGGACGTATCCAACCCAGAGAACACACGCAGTATAGGCACAATCGTTGTCAGGGGCGACAATGTGGTTCTGGTCTCGCCCCCGCCGAAGAGGTAAAAGACCACAATACCAAATTTTCGCGGGTTGAGGAAATTTGACCAAGGGTACAACGTCCTTCGGCCGACGAGGACGTGCAAAAACTCATATTCGATGTCGACGCTGCGGCCGACGCTCATACCACATCAGATGGAAACGTTGTTCCGCATGTGGTTTTGGTGCCAGTCGGAAACTCCGCGGCTATTCCTGGCAAACTCACACGCTTAACAGGTACAGAAGAATCAGGTAGTGGGCATTCCGCCTGATTCGTCAGACGTCCCGCGACTTCTAGCATTTCCAAAGGCTACGCTTGTGAAGCAGCCGGTCAGGAGAGTGACGCCCAGTCGGAGACTCATACAACGTGGGTTGTGGGTAGAGTACGCCAGCTTTGCGTGGATGACAATTGAGTGCCTTGCCGCAATTTATTCGGGCATAGTGGTTTGGAGCCTTGCCCTTCTGGCTTTCGGCGGCGACAGCCTAGTCGAATTACTGTCGTCTCTTGCTGTGGTACAACATCTGAGAAATGCTTTGACAGGTTCTGGAGGCGAGAGGGAGACCAAGCGAACGGAATTGGCCACAGCGTTTCTTCTGTTCTCGCTAATACCCGTAATTGGAGTTGCGGCCGTCTATTCATTTCTAATTGGCATAAGACCCGAATCGTCGCCACTCGGCATCACTGTCGCCATCGCGGCGATTGTGATCATGCCGGTTTTGTGGTATCAGAAGAAGCGCATTGGTAAAGCGTCTAAATGTTTGCCGTTGACGATTGATGCAGCGGAGTCTGCTACTTGTTTCTGGATGTCTGCAGCCTTGCTCGCTGGCCTTACAATCAACTTTGTTTGGAAGGTTCCATGGGTTGACTACGCGGCGACAGTCGTGATCTTGGGTTTCGTAGCCAAAGAGGCGATAGAAGCGATTCACGAAGTACTCTAGCCAGATGAAGGCGCCGTTGCTGGTTGAGCGGCCGGCATCGCTTCTACTTCAGGAGTGGGAACAGTAGCTGGGGCGGCAGGTTTCTTGAACATTTCGACAAAAACGACGGTATCGATTTTTGGAAGGTACTTCTCTATGTCGGCCGTCACCGTTCGCTTTTCGACCTGCAACCCCTCCAGGAAGAAGGCTTCCTCCGGTATTTCGACGTCCAGTTTCCCCTGCGTTACTTTGACAATGAACTTCTCTTGGCTCACGGTCGGAATCCGTTTGTGGACAAGGCTCCGTATTTTGTCTTCGTCCGTCTCAAGAATCTTCTCCACAGTCAAGTCGTAGATCAGGGTCTTGCCAGCGAATGGGTGGTTGTAATCGACTTGGACCCTGCCGGCGCCAACCGAGCGCACTTGCGCCGTCTTGCCGTCGACATTCACTTGTAACCCTGGGACGGGAGTTAGGCCCTCAGCTGTGAATTTGCGAAGCGGGACTAAGCGAACCTTCTTCGGATCTCGCACTCCGTATCCTTTGTCCGGTGGGAGTTCTATGGTG
>JBAVCK010000191.1:0-6366 GCA_049586635.1 Bathyarchaeia archaeon | reverse complement strand
AACTACGGAAACCGCAAGGAGGATGGAGGATTTTCCGGCTCCGTTCGGGCCACAAATGAGGTTCAGCCCGGGCTCTAACGGGACGTATGAGTTTTCGTAGGACATGAAATTTGTGAGCACTACGCCTTTTATCATCTGAGCCGAGCTACCGTTTGAAAGCATGGTTGCCTTCTGCTGCGTAAAAAACGTTCAGGGTTTTTGGGGCCCTTCTCCATGGACGCTTCTTATTCTCCATGAGTTCATGCGATTTCGAAATTCCGAAAAATACATTCCGCGCTGCATTTGTTCACAATAGAGTAAAGACAAATTATATTGAACGAAAAAACTGCGGCGTACGTTTAAATATGATAGTGACTTCAAATCAACGACGGCGGGAGTGACGTAGAAAGTTTGCGCAGGCTCGGCAAAATTCTTCATCTTTCAAGCAGCCGTAGCCTCATAGTGAAATGCGACGAAGCCCGCTTCGTCAAATTGGGCACCCGAGCTTGTGATAGCAAACTCAAGGAGATAGGAAAAGTCCAAGACCTATTCGGTCCTATATCCTCCCCTTACATCTCGATCAGACCCTCGGGTCCTTCGCCTGCCAAGTATGTAGGGCGGATTGCTTACTCCTTGGATTAGGGTAGATGAGAAAGTGTCTGAAGAAACTGATGGTGAAGTAGGCGAAGCGCTACATCCCACTCAAAAGGTGAGGGTATGCCCTGAGTGCGGCGGCCCTAAACTGATGCGTGACTACGAAGCCGCTGAAATTGTTTGTATGGCTTGCGGGTTCGTGATTGACGAAAAGATTGCTGACACGAGGCCTGAATGGCGCGCGTTTGACGACGACCAAAAGGCCAAGCGTAGCCGTGTCGGCTCTCCTCTAACGTATACGATTCATGACAAAGGGCTCTCAACTGTAATCGATTGGCGTGATAGGCGTGTTCTTGGGAAACGGGCAACCGCCGCCCAAAGGCTGGATCTTTACAAGCTTCGCAAATGGCAGAGCAGGGTGCGGGTGTCGGATGCTACTGAGAGAAACCTTGCAGTTGCTTTGGCTGAACTGACCAAGCTCTCTTCTGCGTTGAACCTTCCGAAGAATATTCTAGAAACGGCTTCAGTCATCTACCGCCGGGCAATTAAGAAACGCCTCATTCGGGGAAGGTCAATCCATAATGTAACCGCGGCCGCCATCTACATGAGTTGCCGGCAATGCGGAGTTCCGCGAACGCTTGACGAAATAGCATCATGCTCGAGCCTCAACAAGAAAGACGTCGGTAGGAGCTACAGGTTCATGGTGCGCGAACTTGAAGCGTTCGTGCCCCCGTCTACGAGCAGGAATTACGCTGCAAGGTTCAGTAACAAACTGGTTATTTCTGGAAAGGCGGAGGCGATTGCTATTCGCATCCTAGAGATTGCGAAGGAGATGAAGTTGACCAGCGGCAGGGGGCCGACGGGTATCGCTGCCGCAGCCACATACATCGCTACGGTCCTCACAAACGAACGGAAGACTCAACGTGAGATAGCTGAGATAGCGAATGTGACTGAGGTTACGATTAGAAATAGGTACAAAGAGCTGCTTGAGCGTCTGTTTATCGAAGTTCCGTTGTAAGATAGCCGTATGCTATTGTTTGGCTGTGCTTTTTCCGCCTAATCTTGCTTTCTCGAATAGGCCGAACTCATACGTCTCTGCACCAATCTGCCACGCCTTAGTGTAGTAGAGAACCTTTGTTTGCTCTCTTTTCGTAGTAATTGTCAGTTGTTTTGCCCGAACTTCCCCGGCGATGTAAGTCCGTTTACCTTTGAGTAGGTTCGCGGCGTTTGCTGATGGTGCGAGGATGTAGGCGTTCACGTACGAGTCCACCTTGAGGTCCATCTCCTTTCGCATTTGCTGCATGCGCCTCACAGCGTCTCGGGCTAAGCCTTCGGCCAGTTCACTTTTCGTGAGTTTCAGGTCAACGTATATTGCGCCGTCAGCGAATTCGGCTTTAGCGAAACGTGCGGGCTCTTCGTACTTCGAACTTGCAGCCCTGTCGGTTGAAGTCAGGGTTCGCGTGTTTGCTTGGTCAAGAACTAGGGTTGAGTAGGTCTTCAGGGCCTTTCGCACCCGCTTGGAGTCGGTTGCCACAACTATGCGTGGGACAGGTTGCCTTTGTTTCATCGCCTTTTGCATACGGGCTACGGCGACCGTAGAAATCACATCTTTGGCTGCATTCATCTCTTCCTCAAGGGAATCGTTGATCCACTTCTCGTCGAATTGTGGCCAGTCAAGCAGGTGTACTGTCTGGGGGTGTTTTGGTTCAGCGTTCCTGAACATGTGTTGGTAGATTGATTCAGTTAGGAAAGGCGTTATTGGGGTTAGCATTATGAGGGCGGCTTTAAGGGCAGTGTAGAGGGTTGTGTATGCTGCCAGTTTGTCTCGTGTTTGTTTCTCAACCCATGTTCGGCGCCTGATGAACCTGACGTATGTGTGGCTTAGGTCCTCCACTAGGAAGGTTTTGAGTTTTCGAACTGCTTCATGGATCTTGTATTCCTCCATTAACGTGGTTGCTTCTTTGATTGTCCGGTGCATTCGGCTTAGGAGCCACCGGTCCTCAGGGCGCAGGCTGCGCGTGAGTTGCTTCAAAGGCATTTTTGGTGAGAATTTGTCTAGGCTCATGTATGTGCTCGCGAAGACATAGGTGTTCCAGAATGTGCTCAAGTCACCGCTGTATTGTTTTACAGCGTCCCATGAGAATCGGAGGTCTTCCCACAACGTGGTCTGGAGAACGTAGTAGCGAAATGAGTCTCGGCCGAATTTCTCTGCAACCTCATTGGCCGTAACGTAGTTGCCTCCTGACTTATGCATTTCACGCCCTTCGGAATCAAGTGCGAAGCCGTGCATTAGGACAGTCTTGTACGGTACCTTGCCCATCGTCACCATTCCGCTTTTCAGCAGGGCAAAGAACCACAGCGTTACTTGGTCGCGTCCCTCTACGATGAAGTCGGCAGGCCACCAGTATTTGGTATTGGACGGGTTGTTCGGGTATCCTAGGCATGCGAGCGATGCGCCACCCGAGTCGAACCAGACGTCCATAACATCGGGTACGCGGGTCATGTCGGCTCCGCAGTCGCATCTGAACTTTACTTTGTCGATCCAGGGCACGTGCAGGGTGGGCAAGTCCGTTGGTGAGGTCGCATTCTCGAGGAGTTCTTGTTTTGAGCCGATTACTTTCCGTTTTCCACAGGAGCCGCATACCCACACTGGAAGCGGGGTGCCCCAGAACCTCTGGCGTGAGATCACCCAGTCTCTCAATGCCCCAAGCCAATTCTTGAACTGGACGGCTCCAGCCCACTCAGGGATCCATAGTGTAGAGTCGACCTCTTTGATGAAGGCGTCTTTCATCTGTGCGATTCGGATGAGCCATTGGTCTGTCGCGCGGATTATGAGTGGCGTTTTGCAGCGCCAACAAGCGGGGCTTCGGTGTTCTATTTCTTCCGCGTGGAGAAGCATTCCAAGGGATTTCAGATCATCAATTACCTCAGGGTTTGCATCTCTCACGGGTTTCCCTGAGTACTTCCCAGCTTCAGGCGTTAACTTTCCTTGGTCGTCGACCAGCATTAGGACGGGTAAGCCGTAGCGGACGCCCACTTCGTAGTCTTGCTCTCCATGACCTGGTGCGGAGTGAACGCATCCAGTCCCTTCCCCAAGGACCACGTACTCCTTGCTTAGAACCACTCGGTGAGCATTTTTCAAGTTGCGTTGAGCGGGAACCAAGCTTTCCAGAGGGGAGCGATAAACCAAACCGTCAAGTTTCGCTCCAGGGAAACTTTCTAGAAGCTGCATGGTTTGGCCTGAGGCTTTTGCAACCTCTTCTATTCGTTCCTTTGCGAGTATGAACGTCTCCTGTCCAGATCGAACTCTTGCGTACTCGAAATCTGGGTTCACCATGACGGCCACGTTTGATGGTAGCGTCCAAGGCGTTGTCGTCCAGATCAGTACGAATTCGTCTTGCTTGCCTTCCACGGGGAACTTCACGTAGATCGAGGGGTCACGAACCATCTTGTACTCTAGGGCAACCTCGTAATCCGAGAGGACCGTTTCATCCTGAGGGCACCAATGTACGACTCTCTGGCCGTGCTCAAGGAGTCCCTTCGACGCCGCTTGCTTGAAACCCCACCAGCCGCTTTCAACATAGGAATCCTGATGCGTCATGTAGGGCCGGTCCCAATCCATCCAGATGCCCAGATCCTGGAAAGCCCTTGTCAGTGCCGCCGAGTTCGTTTCTGAGAATCGTTTGCATTCCGTGATGAACCGTTCGAGTCCGAAGCTTTCTATTTCCTTCTTAGTTTTGACGCCAAACTTCTGCTCTATCGCGAGCTCAACGGGCAGGCCATGGCAGTCATAGCCGGGTTGGTCCCTGACATTGAACCCGCGCGAACGCTTGTAGCGAATTACAGTGTCCTTCAGCACCTTGCCCCAAGAGGTTCCTATGTGGGGTTGGTCCGAACTAGGGAAAGGAGGGCCGTCTAGGAAGTAGAACTTTGGATTTCGGGATTTTGCCTTCTTTACTGCTTCGTATGTTTGGTTTTCTTCCCAGAGACTCTTTACTTCGCTTTCAACAACTTTGGGGTCGTATTGTTTCGGCAGTTCGCCAACGTGCTTGCTCATTACCGCAACCTCTGCTTATCGTGTCCTACGAGAATTCCTGGATGATTTCGCCGCATTGATCGATAACAATGCCAGTAAGTATGCTTCAGAAGCTTACCGTTCGATTTCTCGGTCACCTTTCACCGGCGACACCATCAACGCGACTCACGATGCTATAGCTTATTTTAAGTTAACTAACCATTTCGAGACCCTTTTCTGGCTGTGTTCACAATCCTTGGCTGCGATTGCTTTGTACTGCCTGGGAATAGAGTCCACCGCGCATACTTTTGGTGCAAGCGTTGTAACTGACACTGGGCGGATTCTATCTGATTCACGAGACGTTTACGCCTCTGCTCCCGGGAAGGGGATACATCCGCGTGAGGCGGCTGAGCATCACAGTGAAGTTGCCGCTGGCGTCATCTCGGATTCGTTGAAAAAAGCGGGCAGCGTCAAACCTTCGGAATTAGACGGCGTCGGCGTCTCTCTAGGGCCCGGGCTCGGCCCATGCCTCAGGGTGGGGGCGACGGTTGCCCGGTCCATATCGGCTTTCTTTCATATTCCGTTGGTACCGGTGAACCACGCCATTGGCCACATCGAAATTGGGATTCTCACAACGGGCGCCAAAGATCCATTGGTGGTACTCGTTTCTGGAGGTCACACAGCAATCGCGGCTTTTTCCGGGGGGAGGTGGAGAATATTCGGGGAGACTGAGGACATTACTATTGGAAACTTATTCGACATGTTCGCGAGAGAGATTGACCTGCCATCGCCGGCGGGCCCGCAGATTGAGAAACTAGCAGGAAAGTCATCACATTTCCTAACGCTCCCGTATGTAGTCAAGGGCAATGACGTCTCATACTCCGGGCTGCTGACGGCTTCCCTTGCGAAGTTTAGGTCCGGCGCAGGTTTGGAGGATGTCTGCTACTCGATGCAAGAGGTCTCCTGCTCGATGCTGGCAGAAGCCGTTGAACGTAGCTTGGCCTACACCGGCAAGAAGGAAATCCTCCTAACGGGAGGTGTGGCAGCCAATAAAACCTTGAAAGAGAAACTTGAGGCCGTCGCTGGGCTTCATGACGCCGTCTGCTATGTCGTCGATTCCGCTTATACGGGCGATTGTGGTGCGCAAATCGCGTGGACCGCGATGCTGGCGCTTCAGGCTGGTTTGGCCACTTCCGCACACGCGGCGCTCGTTAGGCCGAAATGGAGGTTGGAAGATGTCGATATCCCCTGGAGAAACAGCGCAAACTAGACTCATCTACAAGGGCGCCGAAGCCGAAATCTACCTCCAAGACTGGCAAGGGGAACTGGTGATTAGAAAGAGCCGTATCCCGAAACCGTACAGGGTATCCGAACTCGATGAATCAATACGCCGGATGAGGACAGCCCACGAAGCGAATATGATGCACGAAGTAAGGAAGCTGGGAGTTCCGGTTCCCACAATTCGGCATATTGACCCCGAATCGACGATGTTGATTATGGACTATGTGAGGGGCCCCACATTGAAAGAGGAGTTGTACAAGCTCTCGATGTCAAAACGCCGTGAGCGCTGTAACTCGCTAGGCAACATAGTCGCAGTAATGCATGAGGGAGGATTTGTTCATGGGGACATGACTATTTCGAACGTACTATCCGAGGACGGAAAGCTGTTCATGATCGATTTCGGGTTGGGTGATTTCTCGAACGAGATAGAAGATATGGGCGTAGACCTGCTCCTTCTAAACCGGGCGATGAAGAGTACTCACTACTCGTTCCACGCT
>JBAVCK010000190.1:0-18696 GCA_049586635.1 Bathyarchaeia archaeon | reverse complement strand
GTCAAGTGCCTTCTAGTCCTCGACTTCTCTGCACGGAATGAGGGTGCGAGCGTGAAGATTTTTCCTACGCTAGAAATCATTGCTTCAGCGTACAGCTGCCAGCTTTGCGTTAGGTAGGCTTTCTCGTCGAAATACTTGACAGAGAAAAGTGTCGAGCCACCTTCAACCGCCGCAGTTACAAGTATTGGAACTTGAACTTCCAAGTAACCGTGATCGATGAGCCATCTGCGCGCTTCATCAATAAGGCGCCCACGCACTCGCATAATCGCCTGCATCTTCTGGCTTCTCAACCATAGGTGCCTGTGGTCTAGGAGGAAATCTGGACCATGAAGACGCCGACTCTTTTCGGCTGCAATCGGAAACCCTTCTTCCGCCACAAAAGCCACCGTGACTTTTTCGACCTGAATCTCATAGCCGCGGGGCGCACGTGGGTCTTTCTTGACTTCACCGGAAATTTCGATTGTACTCTCTATGGGAGTGGCGCTTAACCGCTCGAATTCCGTGGCATCCGCCTTATCCTTCTTTAGCGTGCATTGTATCACGCCAGTACCGTCCCGCAGTTGAAGGAAGAGTATGCCGCCGCTACTTCGTATGTGGTGCAGCCACCCCTTGAGCACAACATGTGCGCCGTCGAGTTTTCCTGAGAAAATATCCGTGATAGTAGGGACTTCATCCAACGCATGAACCTCCTAGAGAAATTGTCGGTACCACGGAGTCTAATGTATGTGAGCTAAGGGCGAAGGTTTGACTGGTTAAAGCCGTCACCCATGGGTCGGGCACCGGCGCAAATCAACGCTCCCTTCGTATTTAAGTCGATTCGACGGGGCACATTCCAGGGGCTGATATCGCCGCCAATCGGTTAGCGTCTTGCGGTTATGAATTTCTCTAACTCAGTTTCCGAGTTATCTGCGGTTATGAATATGGGGACATTCTCCATCCCAGTCGCGATGTAGCTAGAAAGCAACCATTGGCCAGGAGCAAATTCTAGTGTCTTCTCAAGAATACTCTGATCAATTGTGAACGTGCTGCTCACTAGGCTTCGGTCATAAGGCCGCGGTAAGGGACCTACGAAGTATGTGTGCAATTGTTGCAAAGCGTTCGTGTTGAGGTACGCAATTCTCTGAGTTGCAACGCATCCACCCAACCCATACTTTCTTCCTTGTCTTAGTAATGTCTCTATGCGCTGTGTGCAAGTCGAGTCTATCCCCCTCGCCTTCTCGTAGGCCGGAATGAACTCTTGAGCCTCATCAAAGACGAAGAGAACCTGTGGATCGACCTGAAATTCGTGCTTCCTGTGCCGCAACATGTCGGAGGTCAACGTGATGGCCAGCTGTTTAATTACACTAGGTTCCGCGATTGAAAGACACAAAAGCCTCACGTCGCCTTCGAGAAGCTGGACTATTCTTTCACTCCCGAAAGCTTTGTCATCTTTCACTCTCTCTTCGGGCTCAATGAGTGTTGCGAGCTCAGATCGTGTTGAAGCCCACGCGTAGAGCCCACTGTTCTTCCACACCCTGAATCTGTCAAGAATGCTTAGCGCCTCAGTTTGCAAGTATTCAAGAAACGGCTGCGTTACGGTCTGTGAACGTTCCGCATGCTTGTCCTTGACCCATTGCAACACCTTAAGCCTGATTTGGTTGATCGCGTTTAGATTGACCGCCTTCCTTACATCGTCCATGGCCAGGAGTTTGATTTCTTCAAGTATGTCTTCATAGGTTGGTGGATGTTCGCTTCCTTCCGCGAAATGGCCCACACGACCCATCGCGAGAATCGACTTCAAAGTCGGCGTGACGTCCGCTTTTTCGAACTTTCTCGGAGTCACGATGATTTTCCTAAAGTGTTCAGCGTCGGCGACGGGGATCTCGGTAATGATTTTGCTGCTTATTGACCTATCAGAAAAGACGTCCTGAAGCAGGAAAGGATACTCCATCGAGATGTCGAAGATGACAACCTTAGTCGTCTTCGTGTGGTACATTATCCTTCGTAGGATGTTGGAGACTAGGTTGCTCTTTCCACCACCCGTGAAAGAGAAGATCCCGAAGTGATATCTGGCCAGCCTTTCGAAGCTGACGTAGATTGGAATCGGGTCTCTCTCCTCTTGGAACATTTTGATTACGCCAATCCTTGGGTCTTTACGGGCTTCAGCAATGGTTGAGATTCTATTCTCGTTCCAAGTTAGGCCAAGTTCTTCGAGCAGTCGTCGGTTGTACATCCTGTGAATGGTGTTCTTGCTTAGGATGAATACGCGTTCACCCACAATTGGATAGGTGAAGCCTTTCAGATACTCCTGGTCAAGGCCGGACAGAATCAAATCATAGTTGAGGGGAATGGCCGCTAGTTGGATCATCATCGTTGCCTTATCGTCTGTATCCCAGTCTGAGACACTCTGTTCGATTATCTCAAATTGGTAGGGGTAGTAGCTCTGGTCGGAGAGCCCTCTTAGTCCGAAGTGCTCTGGTCCGATGCGCGAAATTTCGAGGAGCGTGAAGCGGTTGCCGTCGTGCTTCTTTGCTTTGAAGTTGCGCACCGCCAGCAGCATGCCCTCTTCCAGAAGGCCCATCAGGTCTTTCTGGTACTGTGCTTTCACACGGCATTCGTATTTTGCTGAGAAGCCTGTCGTCTCAGCCGAAAGCTCAGCTCGTCTTATGGCCAAAACTGCCGATAATCTCGCATCGAACCGATTGTCCAGGTCTGTGAAGTGGCGATTAAGCTCTTCTTGCACTTTCAACTTCGCTCCTTCTTGCACGAAAAGTGTTCATGTAGAATGAAAACTTCCTAAGCTTTGGATGGGTTACCAGCCAGTGGCCAGTGGCTTTGACTATTTCTGCTGCGCGGTCCCTCTGCTCCTTGACGATCTTGTCAGCAATGTACAGGGGTTTGTTGTGCCCAAAGATCTCGGGGATGCTTTGTTGTGTCATCGCCTTCAGCGTTACCATGGCGAGCTCTTGGACATGATTCGCCAACAGCTTCGAGTCCCAAAGCACAGGGTGTATCTCCTCTGTGGTACTTCCGTACTCATGCTTGAGTTTCAATGTGGGAGCGTTTTCGGTATCATGATACAAACGGTCAATGAACAGGACATTGCTTCTGAATTGGTCATCAGACTTGGCTTTGTCGAGTTGGATGTAGGATTTCACGAACCGTTGTTCAAGGATGATACGGTTGCTGATCGCTCCAGAAACGTAGGTCATTCTATGCTGAAAGTCAGGGACTATTGTCTGAAAGGCAGTGTCGTACTCAAGCGTAGCCCAAGGTATGGGTAACTCGTTGTGATGAAACATGCTGATGGCCTGCAGCAGCATTCGGTCGGTCGTCGCCACATGCTTCACTCTTTGGGTCCAAATTCCTTGGTTAAGTGATACTGGAATGAGGTGGTTGATGAGATCCCTTGCTGTCGTGTCTTTCGTAATGCCGAGCAACAGAATGTGGTTTCCTTGCGATTCTTCTATCAGAAGGTTGAAAGCGAATAGGCAAAGGAACGCAAGGTCAAGCGTTGTCACCCACCGGGTTTCAGCGCCATTAGAGATCCGGAGTGGGTTTCCTGTGCTACTGGCAAAGAATCGGACGCCGAACAGTTCGACGAGTTTTCGCAGGCGGTTCCATGTCTTGGAATACCGGGGGTTCGCGCTGTACTTCCCATCAGACTCTTGGAGGTAGCCCTCCTGAGTTGACTTTTTGATGAAGCGGGTCAATCGGGTGATTTGATCTTCGGCATTGTAATTCAGTTCATTCGCAATCTCGGATACGCTCAGCGGTTTGTTGCTTTTCTGCAATAGGAAGACCGTGGAATAGCGGAGGTAATCCCCTCGTGGTGGTAAGGAGTCGTCTAATCTTGGTGTGCGATACCTACCGTAGGCTAGGTCTTGCTCGTCGATTGGAACGTTATCAATCTCGAGACCGAAGATTGCGCATTGACGTTTCCACAGGGGACGCTTTGCAGTATCGTATACCAGGTTGCTCAAAGTTCCGGAGAGGGACCTGTCGAGAAGAATGATCTTGTACTCTTTAGTTTTCGCAAGCTGGTATGCGAGGTAGATTTCTGAGAATAGCATTATCCAATCTGCAATCGTCGAGTTGTCAACGGTCGACTCCTCCGTCATCGGTCCGGAAATAGTGAGCTGCTGTCCCCCCTTCTGTGATGTTGATTGCGGGTCAACTTCGGGGAGTGCGTCGATGTAGATTGGGACACAGCTCGCTAGACCTTGACCCCTTTCGACGAAGCCTGTATCGTATTCCACCTCGGGCTTCTGATCCTTGTGAAAGGTGATTGACCCTGTTGCGGCATAAGAGCCAGCCCAGAACACCGCCAAACCTCCTAGCAATTTCTGGTCTTCCGATCCGTCCACCGCCGCGAATCGGACTTTGTCTGCGCTAAACATTTTCAGAGCAGTTTCATACGAGCGATCAAATCTGAATTCAGTAACCAGTAACTCGCGGATGAGGGGCCAATAGTTATCGCTTGCAGTTTGAAGCCGTCCCTCACTTTCGCCGACTTGGTCTTCGGCACCATCCTTGAGAATCTGTCCGAGTCTCTTGACGCTCATGCTGAGAGGGGAGGACAATCCGAATCTACCTAGGTTTAGTCAGTTTCACTAAAGTGGGTTATGTCTGATACTACTCATTGAGGAACAGGGGAGGGGAAAGTAAGTAATTGTGAGCAGCAAGGCTCACAGGAAAGACGGTGTTGCTTACAAATGAAGCCCTAGCCTATATGGGCGGCCTTTAATTCATGAAGCTACAAATAACTGGTCCGAAATGTATCGGTGGTTGTTTTGTCTTCGTCTGATCAACAATTAACCAAGAAACTCGCTGAAATGAAGACCTTCCTAGAGCGGCGCCTAAAGCAGCAGGAGGAGGAAGTAGGATACCTGCGCTCCTTCTTAGAAGTCGTAGATTCTCTCCTCGCAGAGAGAAGTTTCAGACCGGTTGAAATCAGCACACCAACTGAAACGATCGCGGCAAAACCGAAGGTCGTTACTAGAACAGCGGATAGTGTCCCCATTTTGACTGTTGATGGCGTGCGAATCGGATCCATTCAGATTGAACAAGGCGCTCTCCACGTAACCCCTGAGCCCAATGTTAGCTTGGATTCTGATTCGCCGCCCCTCCGGTCATTTCTGTTAGCCAAGGTTCTTGAACCTATGCAAGGGAAAGACAAGGAAGCGGCTTCCGCGGGGGTTATTCCACCGGATCGCATCCTCACTTACAATGTTGAGCAGGAAGACGGTCGACTGAAGGTCATTCATATACAGAATTACGGTGACGACCGCCGCCTCCTCGAACTGAAGAATGCGATAAGGTGGACCTTACGAAGAATGTACGAGAAAACAGGCAGCAAGAAATGAAGAGTCTCATGCTGTGACTTGTGTGGAACTGTTGACGCCCTCAACGTTTCGCTTTGGTAGAAATGTGGAACCTTCTCCATTTTAGACTTCTTCTCCAAGCCGCGTTATATACCTAGACGGTTAATGTCCTGCTGTTGAAGGCTGGAGGTGAGTTGAGATGGCGAAGAAGCGCAAGGTCAAGATGAAGCTTGCTGAGAGTGGTCACGTTAAATCTGAGACGGGACAAACTGAATACGTAGCTTAAGGTCGTCGAGCACGGCAGGCGTGCAGCCCCGTTTTTCTTCTTGTTTTTCTTATCTCGAAATCTGGTTCATGGGGCTCTGCTTCTTTTAGCTATGGCAGAGAGTGCTTCCGAGGTTTCCTTCTCAGCCTGTTTCTGGATGGCCTCAACCTTCGTTCGCACTCGTCTCCGGTAGTCCTCATCTTTTGTGCTAGCCAGATTTATGGTGACATTGGAGATCGCGCCCAGCGTGCCTGCGTGTGCGAGATAGATTGCGGTTTGCAGGTCGGAAAGCGCGTTCTCATTCGCAAATTCAGCTAGCTTGCTGGCGATGGAGAGTATCCTCGATGCTTGTTCAGCGGTCTTTAACGGGACCTCTGCGGCTCCTTTCAGTCGGTTTTGGATTTCCTCCGCCCTCTTGCGCTTCTCCTGTTCGTTCTCCTTTGGAAGGCGGTAGGCTTGCATTAGTGCTGTGAAACTTTGCGAATCCTCATCGACTAGAAGCAGAAGGCCCTTCTGTAGAGATTCGCTCTCCGCGAGCACCTCTCCAGCCATTTTCGAGTTCTTCTCTTGTTCGGATTTCTTGAGTGTCAGGCGGGAGACCATACTCACAAGGCTTGCCGCCAGGGATCCGGCGAATGCTGATACGCTGCCGCCCCCGGGTACAGGTTTGTCTGACGCTACTTCACTACCGAAGGTTGCCAAACTTAGATCGATTAACATGTTGCCTTGAGCCTCTCCTAGCCTTCTTTCAATTATCTGGTTCTTGTTGAAGCTCCGCAACCGTAGGTAGAATTCTGCAGCATCAGTCAGGGCCTCCATTGGCACGAGCCCGACGATTTCACTTTCGAGCACTCCAACGCCTTGCTGTTGCGCGAGGGCCTTCGTGAGTTCGAAGGCTTTGAAAAGTTGGCTAGCTTTGTAGTCAACCATATTCATGGAGACTTGAACGATACCCCGGTCCTTCAAGTCGAACCCTAGAGCCTTGACCGCGGATAGGCCGCCGTCCCTTCCGCGTACTTGTTTGGCTATTTTCTTAGCTACGTCAAGGTTGTTCGTCGCTAGGTTAACGTTGTAGGCTATGAGAATCTGTCTCGCTCCAATGGCTGTAGCCCCCGCGGTTGGATGAATCGCGTTTGGGCCAAAGTCCGGTTTCTTGTCTGGATTCTTTCCGATTTCATCCCTAAGCCCCTCGAACTCTCCCTTCCTTACGTCGGCTAGGTTCCGTCTATCTGGACGCGTTGCAGCTTCCTCGTAGAGGAATACTGGAACCTTGAAGCGTAAGGCAAAATCGTTCGCGAACTCCTTCGCAAGCTGCACGCATTCGGCCATGGTGACATCGGAGATGGGAACGAAGGGTATGACGTCGACCGCGCCCATCCGTGGGTGTTGGCCCTGGTGCTTGTCTAAATCGATGAGCTCAATCGCCTTTGCGCTGACCGCCAGTGCGGCTTCCTTGACTGCTTCTGGTTCCCCGACAAATGTTAAGACGGATCGGTTGTGGTCTGCGTCGGATTCAATGTCGAGCACCTTCACGTTTCTTGATTTGGCTTCCCCAACAATCGAATCGATGACCTCTTTCCTTCGGCCTTCACTGAAGTTCGGGACACATTCAACGAGTTTCAAAATTACCAACACGAAAGTGACCCGTCAGAGCTAATTTCGTTTCGGTTGATTTCCATCAGGTCTATTGTTCTTTAAGGCGGAACAACAATACCCAATGTCACTTCGAGTTGACAAACTTGCCTGGTAAGATGATGGACGGGCGCCCGGTGGCCCAAGAGGTACGGTCAAAGGTCAAGGAGCAGATCAGCGTTCTAAGAAAGCAGCGAGTAGAACCTAATCTTGCGACCATTCTCGTTGGTGACAATCCCGCGTCCAAGGCGTACCTGAGGAACATACACGCGGCATGTCAAGAGGTCGGAATCAACTCGCATAGCACTGAACTCCCTCCGAGCTCCTCTCAGGAAGAGTTGGGAAAAGTCATCAGGGAACTGAACGAAGATCGGAAAGTGACAGGGGTGTTGCTTCAACTTCCTCTGCCCAAAGGCCTAAACGAACTCGCTGCCACCTCCGCGACAAGTGTGGAGAAAGACGTAGACGGGTTGAACCCGCGCAACCTTGGCCTGCTGTTTCAGAAGGCACCGAGAATTGTTCCCTGCACGCCCAAAGGGGTTATGGTGATTCTGAGGTATTACGGTGTGAGAACTGCGGGTAAACATGCGGTAATAATTAACCGAACCAAGCTGCTGGGAAGGCCACTGTCGCAGCTCCTGCTGAACGAAGACGCCACTGTAACCGTTTGCCATTCGAAGACTGAGGGGCTTGGCGAAATCGCGAAACAGGCAGATATTCTGTTTACGGGGATTGGCCGCCGTAACGAATTCACAGTGGGCGCGAACATGATTAAACCGGGGGCAACTGTGGTTGACATCGGAACCACTGGCATAGACGGAAAATTGGTGGGCGATGTAGATTATGATTCGGCCATTCGGGTTGCTTCCCTGGTTACTCCTGTACCGGGCGGGGTGGGACCTATGACAATTGCCATGCTTCTGTACAATGCATTGCTAACCGCCTGCTTGCAGAAGGATGTGCCATTAGCATTCAATCCTGATGAGTTGGGCTCGCGTGCAGCCGTATGAGAGAAAACGTCAACTACGAGCGCAGATGCTCGCCCTAAGGAATAACCGTCCTTCGCTTGAACTCGATTCTCTAAGTTCCAAGATCGAGGCGAGGTTAATCGAAATTCCAGCCGTGAAAAATTCCAGAACGATATCGACCTATCTGCACATTGGAAGTGAGGTAAGAACCAACGGTGTTGTCGAGTGGGCGATCCTCAACAGTAAGAGAGTTATTGTGCCGATTACCGATAGAACAAGCAAACGGCTGATCTTCTCCGAGCTTAAGGACCCGGAACGAGAACTTGAGAAGGGAAATTACGGAATTCCGGAACCGAAACCAGAATTCCGGCGTCCAGTCCCTCTGGAGGAAGCGGATGTAGCTCTGGTTCCCGGCGTCGCATGGGACCTACAAGGGTTCAGGATTGGTTACGGGGCCGGGTACTACGATCGAAGCATTAACTCATTGCACACGCCTGTCATTAAACTGGGGCTAGCCTACGAATTCCAGATGCTCTCGAAAATCCCGAGATCTCCTTTCGACCGACGAGTCAACAAGATCGTGACGGAAGAGAGAATCATCGACACAGATCCCCGGCCTCTGTGACGTAGGTGGGGTGTCTCCAGCGTTGCTGCTACCCTTCGCAATTAAGAGGGTGGATCCACTCGTTGAGGGGTGGTGCCAAACGGTGCCAAGCGAAGGTAACCCGCGCCTCATTTTGCGCCTCAATCCCCTCACACGGAGCGGTCTAGAGGCTCGGGTCATGTCGATGAGTCTAACCGTGCGGGCACAACGGAATTTGTAGTGCCCTACTGCTATCGTTCTTGGTATTCTAGGGGGCTGTCTCCACTGCTAGTGGATTAGTTGAGAGGGTGGCAGCCATCCAAACATCGGGTGGAAGCCACCTTAGGGGCCTCATCTGGACCCGGTGTGACCGTCTAACGGTCCTGGGCTCGCCCCGTCCCGAAGTCAAAAGTTCACCCGTGCTGCAATTGGTAAGTGGATTTGCGGGAATCCGCTTACCATTTGTCGTACGACTTGCCGGAATGGTACGATATTTCGCTGGCCGATTTGCTGGGCTCCTCCAATTTCAACTACACAGTTAGTCGCTGGTAACTAACTGTACCGTTGAAATGCCTGCCAGCTCCGATACCCCAGGTTCATGTCATTTGAGCATCGTATTTGTGACTGTCTTCATCGCTAACAGGCGGATTGGTTCTATGATAACGAATCCAATGAGTGTTTTGCAGCCACTCAGCGTTTGGACTTCTTAACGGCATATTCAGCTATTTTCTCGGCCGCATTTAGGCCGGTCGCCGCCAAGAGGCCGCGAAAGCCAGGTGAGGCATTCACCTCGATCACGTAAGGTTCCGCGTCGACCGAAATGAGATCAACGCCCGCGATTTCAACGCCAACGGCTTCAGCCGCCCGGACCGCGGTTTCTGCCTCCGCCTTAGAGGGCTTGTGCGGGATGCCTTGACCGCCTATGTGGATGTTACTTCTCCACTCGTGAGGGGCTGCCTTACGCTTCATAGCCCCAACAATTTCCTTATCGATCACGAATACTCGAATATCTTCACCCGGATTGGGCAGGAATTTTTGAAGGCAAATCATCTGGTCAAGCTCGGAGAGGGTATCAATTATGGGTCCTGCCTCCTTTGCGTCTCTTACACGCATTACGCCAATCCCCTGAGTCCCACTCAGGAGTTTCATCACGAGCGGGGGTGAAAGGTACTCTGTTGGTTCTTCACTCTTGTTCCGAGAAGCGATCAGAACGCTTTCAGGAATCTTCACTCCTGCCGCATAGAGAGCCTGAAGGGCTAGGTACTTGTTTCTGGCAGTCAGCAGGCCGTTCATCGAAAGTGTTGAGGGAATTTTCATCAATTCGAAATGTTTGAGAAGCATAATGCCCAGCTGTGTGAGGCTGCGCCCAATTCTAGGTATTACAGCGTCTAGGCGAGAGAGCGATTTCTTCTCGTAAATTGCATCAACTTTCGATCCTTCCAACATCAGGTGTATCTCCGGCGTCTTGACATAAACTGCTTCAGAGCCCTTTGCTTTGAGCGCCCTCATGATTTCCGTCGTTGCCCAGAACTCTGGGTTCTTTGATAAGACCCCAATTTTCATAAAATTCTTCCACTTCTCGATGTGAGCTTAATACTTGGTTTGCTCATAAAGCGCTCGCCGCCGTAGTGGTTTCATTGAAGGCGAAGAACAAGATCATTATCGGCCCAATTGAGTATGTGAAAGTGATCGGACACCACGGCGAGGCTAGGGTCAAAGGGAAAGTCGACACAGGAGCAAGCAGAACTTCAGTGGACGTATGGCTGGCGGCAAACATAGGCCTAGGGCCCACAGTAGACGTCGCCAAGCTCAAATCCGCGTTTCTAGACAGAGTACGCACCCGACCCTTAGTGCGCGGCATTGTAGAAATTGCAGGCGAAAGGTTCGCTCTGCCTGTTACGGTTAATGACAGGTCGGACATGAGGTACCCTGTCCTCATTGGAATGGATATCTTGAAGTCGGGGCGGTTCCTAATTGACCCGAAGAAGAAAGCACCCCCAAGATATCGGGGCGTCGTAAAGGCAAAGAACTCAACGTGACATTCGACGACGGGATTAGGCTATAGTGTTTTTCAGTAGCCCTTGAGCAAAACGTGGCAAGTGATCCCATTTGTTATCTGGCAGAGACTTTCTTTCAATGAGCGACCTAACCGGCGCGGACACTCAGTGGCTATTGGATCTAGCGATAAGGCTCAAATCAGATGCAAAGCAAGGAACGCTCAAACCTTCATTATCGGGCAAAGTCATTGGATTACTCTTTGAGAAACCCTCCACCCGAACCAGGGCTAGCTTCGAGACGGCTGTTTACCAGCTAGGTGGCCAGGCAATGTACCTTCGCGCTGATGAGCTTCAGCTGACCCGAGGCGAACCTCTGAAAGATACCGCGAGAATTCTCGGAGCTTACCTGAGTGGGATCGTCATCCGAACGTACGCCCATCAGAATTTGGTGGAGTTCGCTGAATATGCACCTGTGCCCATCATTAACGCTCTCAGCGATCTCGAGCACCCAACCCAAATCATCTCGGACATGTTAACAGTTCTCGAGGCCAAAGGTAAGTTATCGGGCCTAAAGTTCGTGTGGGTTGGAGACGGAAACAACGTATGCAATTCATGGCTGCTGGGCGGCGCAAGCATGGGTATGAATATGTTCGTTTCCTGCCCCAAGGGATATGAGCCTGACAGATCTGTGGTTGAAAGGGCTCGCAGGCTTGCAAAGGAATCCGATGGGGTCGTCGAGCTTGTGGCGAACCCGCAGAAAGCCGCTGAAGACGCGGATGTCCTCTATACTGATGTTTGGGTTAGCATGGGTCAGGAGAAGGGAGCCAAGAAGAAAGAATTGACGTTCAAGCCGTTTCAGGTTAACGCCAAGCTTGTTGCAAAAGCCAAAGATGATGTTGCAGTTATGCACTGCCTCCCCGCCCACAGGGGGCTAGAGATAACTGACGATGTGTTGGAGGGCCCGCGGAGCGTCGTGTGGAAGCAGGCTGAGAACAAGTTGCACGGAGCACGGGCCGTCTTAGCTGCTTTTCTCGGCGTCCCCGAGTAGCGGCTGCGCCTGCAACTTTTCTAAGTGCTCGTGCGCTTTCCGTAGTGTGTCCTTCGCGTTCTTGTAAGTCAATCGCTCGTAGGCCTTCTCATAGAACATCCAATCGAAGCCCACATGCTCTCTTGAGAGCCGTACCGCGTCCGTTTTAGACTCCAAGAGGTAGAAAACAACTTCTTTGTAGACGGTCTCGCCTGCCCTTCTGTAATAGTAGCTTATTGGGTTGCGGTAACCCTCAATGAACTTTGGGTCCGTTATTCCTGCTTCTTCCTGTGTTTCGCGGAGAACGGTTTCCCTCTCAGTTTCGCTATTTTCCACATGCCCTTTGACGAAATCCCAGTGGCCGCCTTCGTAGTGAAGAAGGAGGTACTTCCGAACTCCGTTAGCTTTGAAGATTACAGCTCCGCATGACTTCTCTGAAGGCATAGGCTTACACTCGAGTGATTATGAACGGCGGTAGAACCTCAACAGAAACGCTCGGGTTAATCTTCCTTTGCTTTGAGGAGGGTACTCATTCCTATCCTAAACTAGGCCGGCAAACAGGAAAGCCAGAACTGCCCCCAAAAGAGGGGCAACTGTCCAGCCAATTATTATTTCCCATATGAGGCGATTATTGCGGACGACTATTTTGCGAGGAATAGCGGCACCAAATACGCCTCCTACCACCGCTTGGGAAACAGACACGGGAATCCCGGCCTCGGTGAATCCATGGACCGTCAAGGCTCCTCCCATCTGCGCCGCGAAGGATGCTGAAGGGCTCAAACCTACGATATTTTCTGAGACGCTCCTAGTGGTAGCCTTGCTGAGCATAACCATCCCAAGAATTGTCGCTAACCCAAGCGCGATGGAGGTAAGAGGTTCAATGCCCGCTGAACCTACCATGCCAATTATGAGTCCCACTGTGTTTGCCCCGAGCGTGTAGGCTGCGTAGATTCCGCTGAAAATGGTTAGGTACGCGTAGAGCATGTTCAAAGTGAGTACTCGTCGAACTCGTTTCGTGATCGCTTTTGTGATGAGAGTTAAGCCGATGGCTAACGCCAACCCTGCCAACGGCGTCAAAAGCCAAGATGATGCCACGAGCAGAGTGAACCTCCAATTGACTGGTATCCCCAAGGCGAATGCGGCGCCTACGGCAGCCCCAATTGCAACCTGCGACAGGCTGATTGGAAGCTTGCGGAAAGTCAAGAACGCCATTATGACAAAGCTCGAAGCGGCCACCGCGAGGGTGAACCCGGGATTCGTTGAGGAGACTATGCCCGATGCTATTGCGTGGGACAGTTTGGTTCCCTCTAGAAGAATTCCGGCGAGAAGTCCGATTGAGGCAAGTGCGAGCGCTTGTCGGTACCGGAGTGCACCGGCCCCGACAGAAGTTCCGAGGCAAGTGGAGAGGTTGTTAGCGCCGAGCATGACGCACAACGCAAACCCCGAAATCAGTTCAAGATAGAATGGCATACTAGTCAAGTAGAATTCCGGCGATACCACTTGCCGAAGAATAACCGTGCCCTAGGTTCAAGCTCTCTTGGTGATCTGGTCGACCTTGTCCTTCAGGTCAGTGTACTTGTTCATCACACCATGCTGTCTGCAGAAGTAGAGGAATTCTTGTCTAGGTGCTGGCAGCGATGGCGAGTCAGCTGCCGGGCTTTCGGTCATCGGAGTCATCTCTTTTCCGCAAAGCGGGCATTTCAAAACAAGATCAGACCTTCAATGCACATGATTGGAGTCCTATCCGACATTTAGCGATACCTAAAACCCTTTCATTAAAACTCTTCAAACTGAAGCGCTCTGCCTAAGCTTCCGCTTTAGCTACCAACGATATTACTAGGTCGGAGGAATCCTCTGCTGCGTCAGCTATCTCATCGAGTTTCAGAACAACATCGCGAAGCTGAAGAAGCGTCAGCACTTCAAGGTCTGCTTTGTGTGCGAAGATACGCTTTAGCAGGTGGTCCTTCACGTCGTCTGCCTCCTCTTCGGCGCGCTCAACGAGAAGTGACTTGCTAACAGCAAGCTCAGAATCGCTTTCAAGCGCTGCTACTGATTCTCGCAATAGTCGCACCGTTGATTGGAGCAAGTTGAAGAGGTCGCTCAGGGTGGCCTTGGGTTCTTCATATAGAAGGAGGAAGGAGGGGGCATCGATTGGAGATTCAGCGAGTATTCTTCCAGCGTTGTGCGCTGCGTCGGCCACTTCGTCATTCTCCTCCATGAGCTCGAGGAAGTCGTCCCGAGTCCCGGCGAAGAATGCACCTTGGGATATTGCGAGCACTGCGTCCCGGTGCAGCCCATCAGCCAGCGTCTCGAACTCGCCAATTCTGTCGCTCATTTCTTCAACTCTCTTCCAGTCGCCGCTCTTCGCGGCTTCGAGTAGGAGCGCCAATGCTTGGATTGTCTTATCCACGATCTCCAAATGGTCGGAAATGAGTTCTAGGACACGCCTTTCCTTCCTTCCAACCAACCGAAAGCGTCCGAAGAATCCTTTCATTCTGATCCGCCAGTTATGGGGAAGACACGAATTGGTCAAGAGTTCCTGGGGGCGGCAACCCAGCCAATTCCCTGTCGATGTAATTCTGTAGCCGTTTCAGAGTCTTCAGATGGGTTGGAGTCGCTATGCCCAGCATCTGCATGGTCTGAATGCAGTTCTCCGGCGCGTATCCGTGGAAGTGGTTGTTGAAAATTCCAAAAGTTTTCTTCGTGTTCTGCTGAACCTCTTTGATCTTAGGGGCCCACTCCTGAAGCTGCTGTTGCGTATATCGATAATCGTACCATGGTCGTTCCCCGTGGCCGTGCCACCTGATGTACCCTATCGGTGAAGTAACGTGAATCTCAGGTTGCAAGAGTGGTTCATCAACGATACAATAAGCGGCCTCGTATTTCGAAAGAATGCGCCATGTCGCATCATCCATCCATGACTTGTGCCGGAACTCAACAACGTAATCATAACGATGTGGAAGAGCGGCCAAGAAGTTCTCAAGCAACTTGTCGTTCTTTTTGAGAGAGGGTGGAAGCTGGACGAGAAAGCATCCTAACCGATCCTGAGTCAACAAAGGGTCGAAGAGTTGCACGAAACTTTCCAATTCCTCTTGAGAATCTTCGTTCAACTTAAGCCGCAACTCGTGTGTAAACTTCTGGTTAACCTTCGCACTGAACATAAACCCCCTTCTAGTATACCGAGTTAGACCGAGGATTGTTCCTTCATCAGGCTGCTTGTAAAAGGATGAATTGAGCTCTACGGTATCGAAAACGGAGGCATACTGTTGAAGCATGCTCTTGCCGGGGTCGTAGAGCGGTCCCTCCCATTCCTTGTATGACCAACCGGCACATCCGAAATACAATCGAGCAGGTGATTCCGCCGTCTTGCTATGCCTCCGAAGCATCCTCGAGTCTGTTCGTGGGAAGCTACCATGTGCGGCTTTATTTCTCCATTGCGGGGAATGGCCGCCTCCATCACTCAAACTATTCCTGTGGGACCATGTCACCGCCGCGTGAATGATAACCGCTAATAATTCGTCATTGCTTTCAGCTCAACGGGTGCAGAGTCAAAATCTCCAGATGTGGCGTCTTTGAAGTTCAGTGAGGTAGCCAATGTTTTCGAAAAGATAGAGGCTACCACGAAACGCTTGGAGATGACCAGTCTACTTGTGGACCTGATCAAGGAGACCCCGAAAGATGAGATTAGCAAAGTAGTCTACCTGATTCAAGGAAAACTATACCCTGACTATGTTGGCGTCGAACTTGGTCTCGCCGAAAAGCTCCTGATCAAGGCTGCTGCAGAAGTATCTGGCAAAACAGAGCGGTTGGTTGAGGGGGACTACAAGAAGACCGGCGACCTAGGGTTCACCGTAGAGAAGTTGCTCGAAAAGAAATCGCAAGCCGCCCTCGTCAGAAGGTCTCTAACCGTTAAGACGGTATACGAAACGTTCGACAGGATCGCGAAGGCAACAGGTTCAGGTTCGGTTGAGACGAAAGTTCGTTTGCTGATAAGCCTCTTGAACGATGCTACGCCGCTAGAAGGGAAGTTCATCGCCAGGATGGCTGTGGGGAAGCTGAGGCTCGGCGTTGCCGATATGACCGTTCTAGATGGGCTTGCGGTTGCCTACGGAGGCGACAAGGTTGCAAGGGAACCTATCGAAAGGGCCTACAACCTTTCATCAGACCTAGGATACGTCGCAGAAGTCGTCGCACATCAAGGCCTCGAGGGCATTGGGAAGTTCAAGACCACGGTCGGTCGCCCGATTAGGCCGATGCTCTGCGAGCGGTTACCCGCAGCCAAAGATATTCTGGAGAAACTAGGAGGCGAAGGAGCTGCAGAATACAAGTACGACGGCCTCAGGATTCAAGCGCACATAGGTCCGAGAGGAGTCCAACTCTTCTCGCGTAGACTTGAGAACATTACCGACCAGTTCCCTGACGTCGCCAAACTGCTGCAAAGTTGCATCAAGGCGAAAGAGGCGATCGTGGAAGGCGAATGTGTAGCCGTGGACACCAATACCGGTGATATGCTCCCTTTCCAGGTGATTTCTCAACGGCGCGGAAGGAAATACGAGATTGAACGAATGTCAGAAGAGATACCTGTAACGGTCTTCCTTTTCGACACTCTCTTCCTAGACGGCCGCGACCTTACACAGTCGCCATATCTCGAAAGAAGAAAGGAGCTGGTGAAAATTACGAAACCTTCGGATCATCTTGTGATCGCTCAGCAATTTGTAACGAATGATCCGGAGAAGCTCGAACAGCTGATGGATGAGGCTGTTGCCGCGGGATGTGAAGGTTTGGTTGTGAAGAGCATCTCGGAACAATCTACGTACCAGGCAGGGGCGCGTGGGTGGCTATGGATAAAGTACAAGCGCTCGTACAAAGCAGAAGTCCAAGACACTTTTGACCTCGTCCCTGTAGGGGCATTCGCGGGAAGAGGAAGACGAGCGGGGAGCTATGGCGCACTCCTGATGGCTGCTTACAATCAGAAGGACGACGTTTTCGAGACGCTCTGCAAACTGGGCTCAGGTTTCACCGACCAAGACTTGGCTGACCTACCGAAGCTAACGGAGAAGAGCGTGATCAAACACAGGCACCCGTGTGTCAACTCGCTCATGGAGCCTGATGTGTGGTTTGAACCTTCGATTGTTTTGGAGGTAGCCGCGGACGAAATCACGTTATCCCCACTTCACACGTGCGGCAGGGACGTGATAAGGCCGAACAGCGGCCTCGCGCTCAGATTCCCCAGGTTCACTGGTAAGTGGAGAAAAGACAAGTCGGCTGAGGACGCGACTACTTCACAAGAAGCGCTGGAAATGTACCAGAAGCAGCTCAAGAAAATAGAAAGCGAAACATAGCACGAATTCGCCAATTCCGGCTCAGAGGCTGGTTGATTGTTTGCTGGTCTATAGGTGAACGATTCGTCTGCGTTTGGGTGTCTTGATCTTCCAGAAGCCTGAGGCGTCCCTATAGTACTCTGCAGTCTCCAATTGATGAGTCCTCACGAGTACTAATTAGTATTCTTAGTATATTTAAGGCTTAGCAATGCTCATTAAGCCTATGGTGGCCTCGTGAGTACTCATCAGGCGTCAAGGGATGTCCCAAAACCTAGACATTGTGCGGCTCCAAGATTTTCGAGGGCAATATAGGATAACGATTCCCAGGGAGATGGTTGAGAAATTGAAGTGGGAAAAGGGCCAGCCCCTATTCATATCCCTTGAAGGCACAAAAATAATCGTAGAACCCGTGACTAAGCGCTAGTCTACCACGACAATTTATCTTCGACCGTGACCTAACTCAAGCTTCGGAGGAATGAGGTACGGCCATATCGTGTTCCTTTTGCGGCATCCACGAAAATGAGCTCGTGCAAGTAACGAGTGTAACCTATGCCGACGGAAGGGAAGCTCATTTTTGCTTGGGCTGTTTTGTGAGCGGGACGGTCAACGATGGCGCGATCTTACTCCTAGGCCCAGCCAAAGTTGGAAAAACATCCTTCTGCAAAGCATTTGCGCGTGCCGCCCTTGAGGCGGGAAGGCCAGTGGTTTACCTGCCCTCGGATGAGACCGCCGGAGACTTGCGGGGAGAGATCAGCAAAGCCTTCGCAAAGGGGTACGGTGAAGCGCCGGCTCTTGAGGAAGACGGTGAACTTCGAATACTTGACTGCTATAGTGCCCTCATGGGTAAGAAACCTGAAACGAAATATGCACTGACAAACCTAGCGAACCTCACCGACCTTAGCATCACACTGAAAGCCGCATGGGAGGGTCTAACAAAATCGTGCCTGCTGGTCGACGACCTCACATCAATAGTCCAAGAAGCGGGGACCGACGTTACCCTGAAATTCCTGCGCCAACTGCTCGCGAAAATCAAAGGGACTGAGACGCTGGGGTTGTTCTCATTGACGACCGATATTCTTGAGCCACGCTTTCAAAATGCCCTCGTCTCGATGTACGACGGCGTTCTAGAGATGAAGATTCAGGAAGGTCCGGAGGGCTTAGAGAGATTTGTGCGAATATACTCGCTGCGCGGACAGAAACATTCGACTAAGTGGAATCGCTTCGACATAACGGATGAGGGCATCACCATGCTGCCCGAGGTCCAACCTCTAGGGACCGGGGTCCCATCAGCCTAAAATTCGAAGAGCCTCTAAGACCGTCTCGGGGTGCTTGTAGGATGTCGGCAGAAGCACAACAGGGAAAATCTTGCGAATGACCCCCTGTTTGTCGATTATGAACGTTGTACGTTTCGCGAAGTAACCCCCGTAGCCTAGAACACCGTAGAGGCGCGAGATGGACCTGTCTTGGTCGCTCAGAAGCTTGAAGGGAATCTTGTGACGTGAAGCGAAATCGGCGTGCGCTTCATCAGAGTCCACACTGATGCCCAGCAACTCTATGTCTGCAGATTTGAATTTCTCGTAGCTATCTCTGAACGCGAAGG